>JBNKWW010000039.1:0-14580 GCA_050299955.1 Minisyncoccia bacterium
CGAAGACACCCCCCACCACCTCACTCGCAAAGACGCCCTCAGAATACCAGATTTTTACAAAAGAAAAAGCCGTCTCGCTACGCAAAACGGCTTTGGCCAGGTGTTTCAGAGTTCAGCACTTTTCATCAGTAAGGGAGAGCGTACTGTGCGAACTTCTGTGTTGACCAGCGGCCAACCACACCTGTACCAAAGGAGCAGCAGATCCTAACCTAAGCGTAAGATAAACTTAGATGATTTTCCGCGCTTCTGTCTAAACCATATCACATAATTACATTATTACAACCTTAAAAACCAACTTTTACAAGGCTCAACCTTGTAATTCATAATTCTCTTCTCTACAAGGTTGAACCTTGTAGAGAATATATGGAAAGAAAAAGCCACCGATGCTCCTTTCTGGAGCGGTGGCTTGAGGGGGGGGGCGGCGAGTGTCTGACAATACTAAAGTTTCGCGGACCTCCAGAAAACACAAAACTTTTGCTTGCACTTGATCTTTGACCAAGTTGACACTCGCCGCTTAATGATGGTTTTACACCCATACCATCATGACAATAATGTACCACGTCACCTTAAATTTTTAAATCTAATTGCCCTTTGTTATTCACATTTTTTCTCTACAAGGTTGAACCTTGTAGAGAGTATATGGAAAGAAAAAGCCACCGATGCTCCTTTCTGGAGCGGTGGCTTGGGTGGCGGAGGGAATGCGGTTCAGCGCATTTTCTCCTAGGAACTTTGGTTGCCTATACGTATGCGACAACCGGTGAGCCTACTGAACTAGGTTGTTGCTCGGGCTTTCGCCCTTTTGTAAACAGACCATCAGGAAGCAACAGTTGCAGCTATAAACGGACAACCGCCCATTGGCTTTCTCCTTTTTTTGTGTCAGCATTTGCGCTGGCGTTTCGTGAACAGCCGTTGCCGATAGGCAACGGCTGTTCTTAAATTACCACACAATTTGAAAATCAAACACCCTTTGTACCCATTTTGGCGACTTTTTCGAGCCACTTTTCCTTACAAGCATCGTCGACGTGTTCACAAGGGCCAAAAACCGTAGTCTTAACTTTAATACCAGCAAAACCGAGAATACCGCTTTCAATTTCGTTGGTAAAATCGCCATACTTCCACCAAGTCTTGAAGGCACTGTTGGTGCCAGAGGCAATTATTACCCGCGCGGTCTTGCCTTTTAGTCTCTGAATTACTTTCTTGGTCTCTTTATCAAAATTAAAAGCAAAGCCTGGCAGCCACATACGGTCGAAGAGGCCTTTTAAAATAGCAGGCATTGTATTCCACCAGTTGGGATAGATAATCACGATGTGGTCAGCTTCGCGGAAAGTATCTTGAAGTGCTAGCAGGTCTGGCTCGAGGGGTTGGATTTCTTTGTAGCCTTTATGGAGAATGGGGTCGAAGTTTAGTTCGCCAATGTTGACTCGTGTCACCGAGTGACCTTCTTCAAGTGCTGCTTCTTGATATTTATCTGCCACAGAACGTGAAAAAGTTGGTCCATTGTCGGGATGTCCGAGTAGAATGAGGATTTTTTTAGTTTCTGTCATAGGGTTAAGTATAAATGAACGGCAGCCGCAGGCTGCCGTTCATTGTTGATATTTATCGTCTAATAGATCCGTTAGGATTAAATTTTCCCGCTGCTCCACCTTGCATCTGTACCAACTTTTGCTGCATCTCAGGACTCATACTGCCCATAATCTCTTTCTGGTATTTTGGCAGAACCTTCATCGCAGCCGCCATTTGGTTGTTGCCGTTATTCTTTAGCTCAGCTTGCATTTCTTTGGCAATTTTCTCAAACAAATCAGGATTTTTCTCCATCATCTCCATAATCATCTCTCTTTGCTCTGGCGGCGCATCTTTTAATTGCTTTTCAAGCAATTTTTTAATAGCGAAATTTTTAACTTTTCCAAACATAGGCCCTAAGTATACTGTAGGCTGGCCTTTTGACAAAGTCTTTGAAAATAGTTAAGCTACTTATATAAAGCGCTTAACTTATGAACCGCAAAAAACATATTAAGGAAATAATCGACTCTTGGCACAGTATTCACCAAAACTTAAGGGTATATCAAGCCGAACAAGTCAAAGAAACCGATCATCTACCCTTCTCTGGTTGCTTGGCTCTCGATATTATAAAAAATCAAAAGAATACTACGGTCAAAAACATTTCCAGAATACTAGGACTCACCAGCAGTGCTATCACACAAATCACTAACGAGCTGGAAAAAACCGGACTTATCAAGAGAAAGCAGCATCCTGCAGATGGTCGCAGTCAGATACTAGAAATCACTGAAACGGGAAATAAAAGAGCGGAGAAGGTACATAACGAACTCACCGACTACTTTGCCAAAGCCTTCGAGAACCTATCAGATGATGAAATAAAACAGTTTGCAGAATTAACTAAAAAGATAAATAAATAATATGAATAAATTCCTTACTTTCGTGAAAAAAAATAAAATTATTGTGGCAGTTGTGTTTATATTTGTCGCTGTTGGAGCAATCTTTTTCTTTGGTGACTCAGAAGAAGTTGTTGAAATATCTAGCGCAAAAACAAAAGTTGAAACTATATCAGTTGCCGAACTCTCAAGTGGCGCACTTGGCATCGTGGTACCAACAGCCGACAGCAATGCTTTTGTTGTGCGCTCAGAATCTGGTGGCCGCGTAGAAAGCGCAATCGAAACAGGTGCAGTTACTAAAGGTGAACTAATAGCTAGACTTGAAAACTCAGCCCAAATAGCAGCCCTGACTCAAGCGCAAGGTGCGTACGAAACAGCCTTAGCCGGAGCTGAACAAAGTCAGTTTTCAGTCGACACTACCAATGAAGGCCTCGCACAAACATATACTTCAGCTAAAAGTACGTTGCGTTCCAGTTTAATCGACGCTGAAAACGTTATGACCAACACGGTGGATACATTCTTCTCTGGTGCCAATTACAGTCGTTTTGGTTTAAGTAACCACTTTTGGAACAAAAAACAAATTGAATATGATCTAACAGATTGGAGCAACGTAGCAAATAACGACATCGCCAATGAAGACTTGGTAGACAATCTAGAGATGGCAATCAATGTCACCGATCGCATCTACGCTCTAGTTAACACAATTTACAATGCTGTAATTGATGAAGAGAATGGTGCTGATAGTAGCTTACTGGAAACTCTATCCACCTATCGCAACGACTTGCTTTCGGCTAGATCAACTATTTCAGGCAACCTTAATACTTTGCGTTCAACCAAACTAAGTGTCACCAGTACAGAGTCATCAGTAGAACGCGCGCGTTCAAACAGCACTGGCGGCAATACCTCTGCGGTTGACGCACAAGTAAAGCAAGCTCTTGGAGTGCTTCAGTCTGCGCAGGCAGCTTACGCGAAGACTTTGGTTAAAGCGCCTTTTTCTGGTACTTTGACTTCGGTGAGCGTGAAGACGGGAGATGTGATTGGTGTTGGGTCTGACATCGCAATTATTGTGCCAGAAAAAGGCGCCGACACCACCAAGTCTTTCAGTCTTCCACTTTCAGCCGTTAAATACACACCGGCCGGCGCTTACGTCTTTGTTGTTAATAATGAAGGGGTTATTGAATCAATTTCTGTTACAACCGGACTTGTTACCACTACCAACATCAACATAACTGGTCTAAATGGTGACGAAGTAATTATTAAAGATGTTCGAGGTCTTAAAGCCGGCGACAGCGTAGTTGTTGAATAAATTTGGAGCGGCGCCTTCGGCGCCGCTCACCTAACCTACCACCTATAACCTAAAACTTACTTATGTACCCACTCTGGAATTTCTTCCTCACTCGTCGCGCTTTTACCATCTTATCAATGGTAACTTTGCTCGTAGCTGGAGCCTACTCACTTTTAGCGATGCCAAAAGAATCAGCTCCTGAAGTAATTGTGCCAATTGGCATCGTTTCAACTGTTCTTCCCGGTGCTACTGCAGCCGACATTGAACGCTTAGTTACCGACAAAATTGAGCCAGCTGTTCGCAATGTCGCCAATATCGACAAAGTTACCTCCTCTTCACGACAAGGCGTTTCTGTTATAACTGCAGAATTCATAGCTTCGGCCGACGTAGACACTTCTATTCAAGACCTCCGAAATGCAGTTGAAAACACGCGTAAAGATTTACCGAGTGATGCCGAAGCGCCAATCGTCACCAAACTAGATTTTCAAGACCAGCCAATTTTGATGGTAGGAATTGGTAGCGATTTAGCTCCAGAAACCCTCACCAAACTCGGCGAAGATCTTAAAGATGACCTAATTTCTGTTGAAGGAGTTTCTAAAGTTGAAGTAGGTGGTACCAGAACTAGACAAATTTCCGTCATCATAAACCGTGATGCTTTAGCCAATCACAACCTCCGTGTTGAAAGCGTAATGCAAGCTTTGGCTCGTGCCAACGCATCTGTTCCGGCTGGCTCTCTTACTATCGACAGCATCGATTACCCAATTCAATTTGAGGGTGATATTAACGACGTTGAAACTATCAGAAACATACCACTCACCACTCCGTCCGGCGACATTAGACTTTCAGACGTCGCTACTGTTATTGATGGCTTTGAAAAAACCAACAGCATTTCTCGCCTTAAACAAGATGGAGACGAAGCACAGTTCGCACTCTCCCTCAATATATACAAGGCCGCTGGCGGCAACATTCTCACCACTTCAAAGAATGTAAAGGAAAGATTAAAGGAGTTGGAAAGAACTACTCTTGCTGGTTCAGAAGCTGTTATCACTTATGATGCGGCTGAAGAAGTTCATAAATCAATTAGCGAACTCACAGTTTCCGGTATTCAAACCGTGACTTTGGTGATGTTGGTTCTTTTTGTGGCAATTGGTTTTTATGAAGCTATTGTAGCCGCTCTCGCTATTCCATTTTCATTTATGATCGCTTTTATTGGAATGCTAGTAACCGGAAATACAATCAACTTCGTTTCCCTTTTTGCTCTCATTATAGCTATTGGTATTTTGGTTGACTCTGGTATTGTGGTAGTTGAAGGTATTCACACCAACCGCGAAAACGGTATGCATAAGTTTGAAGCTGCCCGAAAAGCTCTTAAAGACTTCGGGTGGCCACTCATTGCTGGCGTTGCCACCACCGTGGCTGTATTCGTTCCGCTATTTTTCCTTTCCGGAATTTTAGGACAATTTGTAAAATCAATTCCGTTTACGGTGGTAGTAGTTTTGTTGGCTTCTATCGTAGTGGCATTAGGCTTTATTCCAACCATTGCACTCGGACTTATTCGTCACGAAGAAAGCAAGTTTGCTATGTACCGCGAGCATCTGTGGGAGAGTTTATCATCTTGGTATCGCGCCAAAATTGAATTGTTATTTAGTAGCAAAAAGCTACAGCGCTACTTCTTTGCCTTCTTGGCCATAGCTTTTATTGGTGGACTAGCCCTACCCGTAACCGGTCTTCTTAAAGTGGTAATGTTCCCTTCAAGCGACGTCGATCTCTTTTATATTGAGGTTGAATTGCCGCAAGCTACTACCTTGAGCGAAACCGACAAAATCGCCAAGCAAGTTGAAGCCTTAGTAGCCGACACACCATATTTAGAATCAGTAATGACAACTGTTGGTAGTCAGTCTGCCTTCAATAGTAATGGTGGCGGAAGTGGTAGTAAGTTTGCCAACATCACAGTTAATCTTTTGGAAGAGCGCCATGGTGTAAACAGTATCGATATAACCGAAGCCTTGCGTAACAAGTTGGCTAATGTAGATTTTGGCCGCGCGAAAGTAACAGTCTTCGATCCAGAAAGTGGTCCTCCTTCAAGCGCACCAGTAACTATCAAAATCTGGAGTGACGAAACAGACGCTCTAGCTAGTGCAACCGAAGCAATTCAACTCATAGTCGAAAAAACCACCGGCACTACCGGAGTTACTTCTTCACTAGCAAACGACGGCACAGAACTCGCCATTGAAATAGACCGAAACAAAGCCGAAGAATACGGCCTTACTACCGCCGACGTAGCTTCAACTCTTCGTGCGGCCATTGCGGGTACCGAAGCAACCAAAGTGCGCCTCTCTGGAGACGACGTAGAAGTGCGTGTGATGTTTAACCTTAATCCGGACTTTGTAAATCCCGAAGACACCACTGTAACTACCGCCGACAGCATTGCCTCCGTTCCGGTAGCAACCAGCCGTGGGGTAATTCCACTTGGCTCACTCATTAATATAAGAGCAAAAAGAAGTTCTTCTGTGATTAGTCACGAGAATGGTATTCGAGTTGGTTCGGTCAGTGCCTACAACGAAGAAGGAGTTAATTCTGTAGAACTAACCAAAGAAATTCAAGACAAAATTGCAACACTTAATTTGCCAGACAGTGTACGCGTAACTTACGGCGGTGAAACCGAAGATATTAAAAAAACTTTTACCGAAATGTTGATTGCGCTTGCTTCTGGATTGGTGTTGATGTTCTCAATTTTGGTTTTGGAATTTGACAAGTTCCGCACTTCTCTTCGTCTGCTTTCTGCAATCCCGCTTTCTTTAGCCGGAGTACTTTGGGGATTATTCCTAATGGGTCAACCTCTTTCCTTCACCGCCTTCCTTGGTATCATTGCTTTGGCCGGAGTTATTATTAATCACGGTATCTTGCTACTCGACGCTATGAACGCACGCCGCGAAGAGAATCCTGATGCTACACCAGAAGAACTAGTTGTCGATACAGCTGTTAGCCGTGTACGTCCCATCATCCTTACTACTCTTACTACCGTGGTCGGTATGATTCCCCTCGTCTTCGTCTCCGCGATGTGGGCCCCACTCGCCTTCACCATTGCCTTCGGCTTGATGTACGGAACCTTACTCACTCTCGTGTATATCCCACTATTGTCTTATAGACGAGAAAAGAAGTTGCTAAAAAATAAACAACAGAAAGCCTAGATAGAATTTAACCAAGCAAAAAACCTTTCGGTTAACCGAAAGGTTTTTTGTTTGGTTTTAAAAGCAAGCCATATATACTTATTCATTTATCTTCTTGAATCATTTCTGAATACATATCTGTCAAATAACCTTTGACTTGACTACGTAAGCGAACAATTTGATTTCTGATTTCATTTATAAGTATATTTTCTATACCTACACTAAGCACAGTAATAGTGGAGATTGTTAAACATATACCCACAAGTACAGATATTTCAAAATTAGTTAAAAAATATGTGCCCAGTACAGTTATCAGTGACAACACTAGAACAAAAATGAAAATAGAGAGTAAATTTTTTCCTTCCTTTAAATTAGTTTCTTCTTCCATAGAATTTCCTTATTTTACTAAAAATATTCTATATTATGACATAATTCAATGTAAATTGATCACATAATTAGCGACGTACCCACTAGTCTGACTAGTGGTGATGGTCTTAAATCAAAATTGTGCAGTGGTTGTTTGAGAGTCCTATTGTGCCGGAGGTGACGATGAAAGATTACTATCCAAATTGCCACGAAAAACTCATTCTTTCAAAAACCGCGGGACGTTTTTAATACACAGTTCGAGTAATGAGAGTGCCTCTTCGACGTCTTCTGTCTTACAAATAGATGATCCTTTCTTTCGCAGGTGAAAAGTATTGCGTTTCTGATTAATTTTCTTAATTCTATCAACAGTATCATCTTTCATAACGTCACCTTTAAGGAAGGTGAGTAATTCTATAAAACTTATCTCTAGTTCTCTTTTAGCGACTTCTTCTCTTACAGCCAGAATAGTTTTACCACGATACTTTTTGTTTATGTACTCAGAAGGTAGCTCAATAATGCTTTTGTACTCAAACTTAGAGATATTTTTCCTCGATCTGTGATAAATATCGAACAATAAGGCCTCTATTATGGAAACGCAATACAAAATAATGACACGATATGCTTCAGCTCGATGTTCAATGTTTTTCAGGTTTCTTGCTGCGTCGTATGTAACAAGAATATATTGAAGGGAATTTTCTACTCTTTTTCTTAAAATGGAGTCGTCAATAAAATCTGTATCCATAGTAACAGAAGTATTAGACGGACTGTGTCAATTTGAGTAAGCGTGACAGTGAAGGAACCCCCTCTTCTTTAAGAGTTTTATGTAATTCAGCGTCAGTTTTATACTTTAAATCAACCCCGTACTTTCTCTCAACGGTTTTAATTAAGTAATCTTTTTGCTGCTTTTTATTAACTCTACTCATAAAATTTATACTATAGTGATATCTATACTTATGCAATATAATACTGTTTATTTCACCAAAAGAGCGGCGCTTACGGCGCCGCTCTTGACCATATTTATGATTACTATTTGTTACTCTGCAACATACCCACTAGTCTGACTAGTGTGATAGCTATTTGTTACTCTGCAACATACCCACTAGTCTGACTAGTGTGATAGTCTAGTGTGATAGTTTTAAATCAAAATTGTGCAGTGGTTGTTTGAGAGTTCCATCGTGCCGGAGACGATTTCGAAAGACTCCTCTTCCCCATCTTTTTCGTGAATTAGGATTGAGCCAGCTTTGAGTGGAGAGATGATGGCAGTGTGGTCGGCCATTAAGGTCATCTCGCCGGCAAGGCCTGGTACTGTCACCGAAACCACTTCCGAGTCAAAGACCGGTTCGTCTACGCGGGTGATTGTGAGTTTTAGTAGTTTCATAACAATTTCAAATTACCAATGACTAATTTTAAATTTCAATTGAATTTCAAATGTCACAATTTAAAATCTAAAAATTAAATCATTGAATTAAAATTTTAAATTAGTAATTTAAAATTTAGTTCACCTCATCAATACCTCCCTTCATATAGAAAGCCTGCTCTGATTTATCGTCATGCTTTCCGTCGAGGATTTCACCGAAGGCACGAACAGTCTCGGCAAGAGTTACGTACTTACCAGGAGCACCGGTAAATACCTCGGCCACGTTGAATGGCTGAGAAAGGAAACGTTGAATCTTGCGAGCGCGGTATACAGTCTGCTTATCGTCTTCAGAAAGTTCTTCAATACCGAGAATAGCAATGATGTCTTGGAGGTCTTTGTAGCGCTGAAGCACAAGCTTTACACCTTGCGCTACGCGGTAGTGTTCTTCGCCTACGATGGTTGGATCTAGGGCGGTAGAGTTACTCTCGAGTGGGTCGATAGCTGGATAAATACCAAGAGAAGCAAGTTGACGAGAAAGCACTACGGTTGAGTCGAGATGTGAGAAGGTAGTAGCTGGAGCTGGGTCGGTAAGGTCGTCGGCTGGCACATACACAGCTTGTACTGAAGTAATAGAACCTTTCTTGGTTGAGGTAATACGTTCCTGCATCTTACCCATCTCCTCGGCGAGGGTTGGTTGATAACCTACAGCTGAAGATACGCGACCAAGAAGTGATGACACCTCCTGGCCAGCTTGAGTAAAGCGGAAGACGTTGTCCATAAAGAAAAGTACGTCTTTTCCTCCCTCAGAGTCGCGGAGCGCTTCCGCCATAGTGAGACCCGTGAGGCCAACGCGAGCTCTAGCACCTGGCACTTCATTCATTTGACCAAACACGAGAGCGGTTTTGTCGAGTACACCAGAATCCTTCATTTCGTGGTAAAGGTCGTTACCTTCGCGCACACGCTCACCTACTCCGGCAAACACAGAGTATCCACCATGCTCGGAAGCAACGTTGTTGATGAGCTCTTGGATGAGCACAGTCTTGCCCACACCAGCTCCACCAAAGAGACCGACTTTACCACCCTTGATGAACGGAGCTAGAAGGTCAACCGACTTGATACCGGTTTCAAAAACTTCTGTACTGGTCGCTTGATCAACAAAAGCCGGAGCTTCTTGGTGGATAGCGCGAGTGTCTTTGCTTTTTGAAAGGTCTTCTCCACCATCGAGAGTTTGACCAAGAACGTTGAAGAGGCGGCCGAGTGACTGCTCGCCAACTGGTACAGAGATGGCTGCGCCAGTGTCGCTAACTTCCATACCGCGAGTAAGACCTTGAGTGTCCTGCATCGCGATAGCACGCACGCGGTCGAGACCAACGTGCTGCGCTACTTCGAGGGTAAACTCGCTGTTTTCAGTCTTCACGATAAGGGCGTTTTGGAGGTCTGGTACACCGTCTTTGAAGTGTACGTCCACCACTGGGCCGACGATTTGGGTAATTGTTCCTGTTTTCATAAATGGTCTGTTAGTAATTTGATAAATAATAATTTTGTCCTTCTTAATTGCTGAAATTGGTCAATTCCAGTGATTAAGATTTCATAACTTCTACTCCCGCGGTAATTTCTGAAACCTCGGCGGTTATGGCGGCCTGACGTTCCTTGTTGTAAAGGATGGTCAAAGCCTTAATCATCTCCTTGGCTTTGTCCGTAGCGTTTTTCATCGCCACCATACGAGCGGAGTGCTCACTAGCTTTGCTCTCTAGGAGCGAGTGATAAAGCATAATTTGAACCAATTGCGGAATAAGCGTATCAAGCACTTCTTCTGCAGAAGGTTCAACGGTGTAGTTGATTTTAACGTCTTGATCTGACGTGTCCTCGCTCCACTTGCCGGATTTCGGACGAATACCGGACATAATATAACCGATTTCGGCCTGGTCGAGCGGCAAAATGTTGCGCTTGGTTGGCTCTTGCTCGAAGGTGGAAAGGAAGTTTTGGTAGAGTACGCTAACTTCAGAATAATCACCTTCGGTGTAGGTACGCATTATGGTGTCGCTGATACTGTAGACATCTCCGACGGTTACATCGTCTGAAATATTGGTGTATTCGCCGAGCAAATTTTTGCCTTCGCGCTTAGCAAACTCCACCGCCTTTCTACCAACAGCAATCACATCAACACTTGGAGTCTCGGCAAAAATTTGCTCGGCACGCTTCAACACCGCGCTGTTCACGCTACCAGCCAAACCTTTGTCGCTAGTTACAATAACCAAAAGAGTTCTGCCCGAGGCACGCTTCTCAGCCAGTGGGTGTGACAACCCTTCATCAGAGGAAGCAAGCCTTGCGAGTATACGCATCGCTGAATGCACGTAAGGACGGCTAGCAAAAGCGCGCTCCTGACTCTTGCGCATCTTCACCGCAGACACGCTCTCCATCGCCTTGGTCACTTGCCCGGTCTTTTTGGTTGCAACTATTTTGCTTTTTACTTGTTTGAGTGCCATAGAAATTTAATTTTGAATGATGAATTTTGAATTTCGATTTATTTTTTTTAATTTTGAATGTTTGAAACATTCGGTCATTTGAAATTTACTCGAAATTCGAAATTAAAAATTCGTAATTACAGTGTTCCATAGAACTGTGCATGAGCGTCTTTGAAGTCTTGGATTGCTTTGTCGAGTTTTTCTACCACTTCATCGGTAAGCTCCTTACCAGTCTCAATGGTATCGAAGATTTCTTTGCGGTCACGCTCGATGAATGAAAGGAAGGCTGTTTCAATCTCCCCTACTTTTTCGGTCTCAGTACCGGTGTACAAACCAGAGTTGGCTGCGTAAATAGAAACCACCTGCTTGAAGAACGGCATTGGGTTGTTTTGTGGCTGCTTCAGAAGCTCCACGTACTTGCGACCTGAGTCGATACGGGCTTTTGTTTCTTCGTCGAGGTCTGAAGCAAACTGCATAAAGGCTTCGAGTTCGCGGAACTGCGCGAGCTCAAGACGAATCTTTCCAGAAACCTTCTTCATCGCTTTGGTCTGTGCAGAAGAACCTACACGCGATACAGAAATACCCACGTTGAGTGCTGGACGAATACCCTTGTTGAAGAGGTCACCTTCGAGGAAGATTTGACCGTCGGTGATAGAAATCACGTTGGTTGGAATGTATGCAGAAACGTCACCTTCTTGAGTTTCAATAATAGGAAGCGCGGTGATAGAGCCGCCACCAAGTTCTTTAGAAAGCTTAGCAGAACGCTCAAGAAGACGGGAGTGCAAATAGAAAATGTCTCCAGGGTAGGCTTCACGTCCTGGTGGGCGGCGAAGAAGAAGTGACATTTGGCGGTACGCGACAGCATGCTTAGACAGGTCATCGAACACAACAAGCACATCCTTGCCCTGCTCCATAAAGTATTCACCGATAGCCGCCCCAGCAAAAGGTGCCAGGAAGAGAAGCGGTGAAGCTTCTGAGGCAGAAGTAGCCACGATGGTGGTGTATTCCATTGCGCCAGCGTCCTCAAGCTTCTGCATAATGCTGGCTGTCTTGGAACGCTTCTGACCAATAGCTACATAAATACAAATTGGACGCTTGTCCGCTGGTTCGTACTTTTGGTTGATGATGGTATCGATGGCAACGGTTGTTTTTCCGGTACCGCGGTCACCAATGATGAGTTCGCGTTGACCACGACCAATAGGAATCATTGAGTCGATAGCTTTGATTCCGGTATGGATTGGCTCGTTCACACCAGAACGCTCCATCACACCGTACGCTACGCGCTCGATTGGCATCTCTCTTCCTGCCCAGCCACCATCAGTGGCTGGGTTGACTTCGATAGAACCTTTGCCATCGATTATTTCACCAAGTGGATTTACCACACGACCAACAATATCTTCACCAACAGGAATTGAGAGAAGTTTTTTGGTACGGTATACCTTCATACCTTCACGTACGCGATCCGCTCTACCGAGAACCACAACCTTGACTATATCTTCTTCAAGGTTGAGAACAAGGCCAAAGAGAGCCTCGTCGTTCTTTAGAGTTTCTTCGAGTGACTTAGAGTCAGCATGGTCGAAGACGACCATCTCCATCATCTCAGCCTCCAAAAGGCCGTCGATTTCGGCGATACCGTCACCCACGCTTGAAACCACACCAATATTCTCTGGTGTACTTTCTGCAGAAAGACCTGCAATTTCTTTTTTAAGTTTGTCTATGATTACCGTACTCATATGTTAGTAATTAGTGGTTAGTGGTTGGTTGTTAGCTTCTTGTTGAAGTGGCATTCCTGTACCAGTTTAATAATTTTGTTTTGTAGCTACTGTCTACTACGCGATGGTTGTGTGTTAACACAAAACCACCAGTGATAGTTTTGTCGATATTGATAACATACTCACCTTCGCTACCGAGAAGTTTGAGAGCATTTTCAATTTCGTTTTTGAGTTTGTCGGTGTCTGCCTTATTGGCCAAGGTGAGCTTTGGAGTTGTACCTTTAGTGCTAGCAGAAAACTCGCGCAAAACACCACGAAGAATACTATTGTGAAGTTTCAAATGACCGCGACTCTCAAGAGTTCTAGAAAGACCGGCCAAAACCATTGCTGGTTCTTCACCTTTCTTTAGCATCTCTATTACCGCTTTAACGTATTGATTCTTCATTTTGTTTGTTAGTTTCGCTCCTTAAGCACAGCCTCAGCAGCAAGAACCGCCATTTTCGCAATTTCTGCTTCACTCTTTTTAAGAGCTTCGGTGCGGATAGTTTCGCCTTGTTCCATAGCTGTTTTAACAACACCTTCTGCACGTGTGTTGGCATCGAACATTATTTCTTCAGCTTTTTCTTTGGCGCTCTCGCTACTACGCAAGACAACGGCCTCGGCCTCTTTGTGTGCCTCTCCCACTATCTCTTTACGCTCATCTTCAGCTTTTTCACGAGCTTCACCAGCCTGCTTTGCATCTTCGAGACCTTGCTTGATTTTTGCTTCGCGGTCGGCCAACATCTTGAGAACCGGTTTGTACAAGAGGTATGTCAAAATACCCGCCAACACGGTGAAGTTGATGATTTGTACGACAATGAGTTTTACATCAATGCCGAATGCGTGAATTAATGATTCCATAAATTGTAAGAGAGGGAGTTTTATAAAGGTCTACACTGCAAGTATAAATTTCCTTAAATTCAAGCAAAACCGTAGGGCTGGAGAAAGTTTTGTGAGCGAGTCGTATTCAATATACGGTGACGAACAAAGCTTTGAAGCACAAGGTTTTGCCGGATTTTAGGAAGTTTAAGCGAATTTGATAACGAAGGCGACCACCAATGCAAAGATGGCAAGCGCCTCAACGAACGCAATGCCGATGAACATAGTTGCCTGAACCTTTCCGGCAGCTTCTGGGTTGCGACCAATAGCTTCGAGAGCTTTTGATACGAGCATACCAATACCAATACCTGGACCGAACACACCAACACCAGCAGCGATAGCCATAGCGATAGCTTTTACAGCATCCGCGCTTAATTGTGAGGCCTCAAGAGCCATTTCAATTTCTGTCATAATATAATAATTTTAGCGATTAGCGTAGAACGTCTAGCGTTTAGGTATGAGACATTCTCAGTGCTAAACGCTAACCGCCAAACGCCCTACGTTTACTAATAAGCTCTGCTTCATATGCAGACGTCAACCGAGTAAAAGATACTCACCTAACGTCCACACACAAACTAGTGGGGCTCTTCTATCGCCAACTTGATGAAGAACAACACCAAAATGGCAAAGATAAAAGCCTGAATAAATCCAACGAACACTTCGTAAAGCATCAAAGGCACCGGCAAAAGGTACGGCGTCGCCAAAAACATTACCACCAAAAGCATTGTCTTGCCGGCAAAAATGTTACCAAAAAGACGGAATGAGAAAGAGATGAGACGAACCACTTCACTAAGTAGCTCAATGAGGCCAACAATGAACGCTAGTGGTGAATGGAAGTTAATGAATTTACTACCGTAACGGAAGAAGCCAAGCAGAGTAACACCAGCCAGCTCAATGGAAACGAAGGCGATGATAGC
>JBNKWW010000040.1:0-7676 GCA_050299955.1 Minisyncoccia bacterium
CCAGAGATTTAGTACAAACACGTTTTTACACTTCATATTTATGAATATACTCCCGCCCTCAAAAGAGTCAAGCTTGCCAAACTACAAACCTGTTGACAAAGTTTTTGACTGGTTTAGAGTAGCAAATAGAGAAAGTTTAGAACCAGAAGGGAAGACAAAAACGATGACGTTAACATCTGACGAAAAAATCGAGAAAATGGCACAACTTTTCGCAGACTGCCAAGAGTGCGAAACAGTTGAAGAACTAGCACGAGTTTGTGCCACAAATGTAATTTCCTACGGCATTGCCGTAGAATTCAAAGACACATTTTGCTGTCTTGTTGTCGGTATCAGTGATGGAGAATATGTTTCTTTTTCCATTGAAGTGCCGGAAATCAAAACCGCCATTCAAATTCATGGCGGGAAAGTGTTTCTGACTACACAAAATCTAAAAACTTTTGTTGAAGCGTACAACGAAGTTATTAGAGGCTCTGAGACAACTCTGCGTGAAGCTAGGTTGCAGATGAAAGACTTTGTCGATCAACTAGCAACTGATTCAGCCAGGGCCAAAGTTTTGCATGAATTTAAGTATCCGAGGCGAGGATGAATTATAGAAAAAGGGCGGATGAATGAAGCCATAGGCTTCATTCATCCGCCCCTCCCGATACCTTCACAATTACACCGCTCTGCGGTGTTTTATTTTAAAAAGCGGTTGCCTTTGGCAACCGCTTTTATTATCCTTATGTATCAGACTCATCACTATCCGAAGTGTTTTCTTCTTCACTTTCTTCAACCTCCTCTTCTTCGGTTGCAAATAACTGAGCAATATCTGCTAGTGCCTTACTTATCTTTTCTGTCAAAGCTTCAGCTGCATCCAAGTTGCCTGCCGATAAAGATGATGAGGCAGAATCCAAATCAATATTTACCTGCAACAGAGTTGTGGTGGCTTTCTGGTATTCATCAGTTGAAGTAGCTAGAGAAGCGGCCTTTTCACTCAGTTCAATTTTTAGATTGGTTGAACTCGCAATTGATGACTGCACAGCCAAAGATCTTTCTTCATCGGTTAATTCGGCTGGCACCAAATCATTTATGTTGATTGTCTCACGAACATCAATATTAGTCATAAAACTAATGAGTTTGCGCGTATCGGTCAAAGCTTCGGCCAAGAGGTTCGTTGCAACAGTTTTGTCACTAATTGTATAAGTAGCAGACTTCTCCGTCTTGTTTTTTATCTCTAGCAAACGTTTTTCAATATCACCCTTCTCTTCTGGTGAAGCCATACCATCGATTGACTCTAGGTATTCATAAGCTTTGGTGGTTTCTGACTCCAAACGAGCAGACAGTTTTTCGTAAGAAAGAGCCTCGCCCTCTTTTACCTCAACATCAGCTCTAGCAGCATTAACTGCTCCTACCAAGGCCGCGATAGACAAGCCTTCTGGTGTGCTGCTAGCTTGTTTCTTTTCTAAATGACCTTCCAAAACCTCAGACTGCACCTCGAGTGCAGAAGCTAGAGTTAATTCGGCGATATCTGCCTCTTCACTGTCGCTTTCACGGATAGTAGCGATTCCTTCTTTAGCAGCATCACTATGTTGTTTCACTGCCTCAGCCACTTCAGCCTCAGCTTCTGGAGTAAGCTTGCCAGCGTCTGCCAAAAGACGCGCCTCAGCAATACGACGCTCTAAACGCTCAGTTTCCCATTCCACTTTTTGGTAAGGAGTGAGAGCCAATTGGCTGCGAACTTCCTCATTAAAGCGCACTTTCACTGGGTAAAGTATGTCGCCAGGAATAGCTTTTTCTGCCACAGCCGGAACAACTACGAGCATAATCATCGCAAAAGCACCGAAGACTTTTCCTGCCAAGAAAAAGTTGATATTTAAAGTATGAACGCGCTTTTTGTTTATCGTTGGAATAGCGTTATGATTACCTTGTGGCAATGGATGATACTCCATATAAGCAGCCAAACGCTCACGCATATCAAAACGCTCACTGCGAGACAGACGCACTGATTCTGATTTTTTCTTAAGTTGTTCGCTAAAGCGTTTCATTGTTATTTTGTCTTTTGGTCTCTATTTCTCTTTCTCTATTCTGTATCACTTTTCGTAGCATTTTGAGCCCTCGATGGAGACGTACTGACACTACGTTTTCCGTTTCCTCGATGAGTTCGGCTATTTCTTTGGGACCAAGCTCATCGACAAAGCGAAGGATAATGACTTCTTGATATTCGTCCGGCAGAGTTTCGAGCATTTCGAAAGCCTTTTTGCCGTCTATGGTGGCCGAGAGAGTTTCTATGTTGTTTTCTATGAGGTCATCGAATGAACTTTCATCGATACCTTCTTGTTCCAACATTGCGTCTAAGGAAGCTTCTTTTCTCTTTCTGTATTCATCAATGATAAGGTTGTTGAGTACTTTGTATAAAAATGGACGAAATGTTTCGATTTCGTGACCCGAACGTACATACGACCAAACTTTGGTATAAGTATCGTGTACTAGGTCTATAGCCCTCTCCCTGTCGCTGATGCGAAGAAACGTGTGACGAAACAACGCATCGCTGTATTCGTCAAATGCCTCCAAAAAACGCTGTTCCTGGCCCTCCGATATATTGCCTGTCTCATTTTGACCTGCCATTAGAAGACCATTATATACTGAGACGGGCGAAAAGCCGATTTCTTACTTTCAAGTGAACGAGCGAAAAGAAAGTTTACTTTCTTTTCCGAGTGAACGAAGAAAGAAAGCTTGCTTACTGAGTAAGTCTGGGCAGATGAAATTAAATGAGGCGAGGCCGAAGGCCTCGCCTCATTTAATTTCATCTGCCCTACTCCCGTTTCAACATTTCAATAAGTTCCGGAAACTCCGGTATCAAAAAGTGGTTCTTATCCTCAAAAGTCACCAACTCCGCCTCCGGCAATATTTCCTTTAATTTCAAAGCGTGCTTATACGGAACAACAAAGTCATCCTCCGAGTGCAAAATCTTTATTTGCTCAACTTTACTAGCAATGGAAGAAATCATTTCTAAGGTAGTCATGAAATCCCCTGAACTATCGTCAATATAACCTTCTAAATTTATAGCTGTTGCCATTAAATAAAGTGATTTCACCCTGACAGGTAATTTATTTTCAGACAAATACTTAACCAAAAACATAGAACCTAGCGAACAACCAGCCAGCACCAAATCATCTCTAAGATGTTCAAAGTGCCTTTCAAACCATATTCTCCATTCTTCATATCGTGCGTTCCATTTATTGGGCATCTGTGGCATAAAAACCTCATAACCCTCACCTAGATTTTCAACCAGATGTTCGGTCCACTTTTTATGTATATTTTCACTTGGTAAATCCCAAATGTCTTTAGTTTTTAAACGAATCAGAAAATCTTCGTAATTCAAAAATGACTCACCGCCATGAATATAAAATACTTGTTTTTTCATAACCACTTACTCCTCTTAAACATAAACAACGCGGCTGCTACCACTGCCAAAATCACTCCAATGATCACCCAGAAAGACCAAACATTATTCATCCCTGGAAGTAACACATTCATTCCATAAAGTGACGAAACGATGTTAGGAATAGTGAGCAAAATGGTGATGATGGTGAGAGTTTTAATGGTAGCGTTTAGATTATTGGTCAAGATAGCTTCAGACGCACCCCGCACGTTTTGAATAGTTTTCAAAACCGAGCGGGCTGATTCTACCATCTGACTATTATCTATCATTAAGTCCTCCATCAACTCGATATCGTCGTTATATAGAGCCATATAGTTACCGGTTGTGACCTGACGGAGCCAAGTATTGGTTGGCACCACAGCGGCAATCATATCGTTGAGTTCGTGTTCGTAATTTACAAAGCGCACGATTTCTCTGTTTCCAATTTGTCGAAGCTCTGCTCTGTCGCGATGCACCGCGCGGCGGAGGCGCACCAACTTTTTTTCAAAAGATTCGGTAAGGGCTGTCATTATTTGAATGAAGAGCTTGGCTTTTTGTGTGGTATGAACTGCCTCCCTACCATCGATGAATTGTTTGAATTGTGGTACTTCTTTTGGAGAAATAGTAATAACGAAGGACTCGCCCATTACTATAAGAAGTGGCGCTGTGTCCACATCTTCTTCATTTTGGTCAAAAGGATAGCGGGTAAAGTAATATCCTACTCCCCCACTTCGCTCCATACGTGGAACCTCAAAAAAGTCTGTGATGTCTTCAAGAATAGCGTCATCAAGTGCAAACTCCTTAATTAAACTTTCCAATTCTGTTTCAGTTGGTTTTACAACATGTACCCACACTCCGGCACGCGGCGCATCCAACTTTTTAAGCTCTGCATCTTTCAGAGTTCTGAAGTAGTAAGTGATCATAATGATGATAGTACCATAACATTTTTAGCACTCGCTTTTTTTGTAAACAAGTGGTATATTTGTCGAACAAAATTGTTGGAAACGGCAATTAAAATAATGGAAAAAATCGGGGTATAGTATAGTGGTAGTATATACGGTTTGGGACCGTAAGATCTGAGTTCGATTCTCAGTACCCCGACAACATACAGACAAAGGGATAGCAAAAGACCGGCGCCAATGGCGCCGGTCTTTTGCTTAGATAAAATTAACACATTCTTATATCATATAAACAGCGACATTAATGTCCTTTATAAAGGACATCTGTCTTTTATAAAGGACATTCTCATATTTTAAGCCATATTTTGAAAATGATGCATTTGAGGAACGTTTCATGTGAAAAGTTTTTGTTTTAACTTTCTTGTTTCATATGAAACGTTTTAATATAACCTCTTCATCTTTGTTTCATGTGAAACTTATGTTTAATTCTGAAACGGTATAAATTAAATTATATTTTCTATATACTTAACCGTGGCGTACTTTTCACGTGGAACTACCCTGATGGCAACAACATCAATTTGAAAATCACCCATATAATTATGTTCCGAAACCCAGGATTCTAAAGCTTTGTGAATTTGACCAATTTTAAAGCGATGAACCTGTTCTTCTGGTCGCCAGGTTTCATGTGTAACGGCCCAGTCAAGCATTGATCGTGTTTCATATGAAACAGTCTTCACTTCAACAAAATGGACTTTTCCGCTAGTTCCACGTGCAACAATATCTATTTCTCCCCATTTTCTAAGGTAATTTCTCTCAATTATCTCAAAACCTCTACGTTTAAGGAAGCTGCAAGCGATACTTTCACCCAAATTGCCAATTGTTTTATTTTGCAACTTTTTATTTATCACACCAATATTTTAGCATTCATTGCAGTTTCATATGAAACATACTTTGCTTTATACAATATTCCACGAACACACATTGAATTTTGTTTCATATGAAACACACTTAGATACGTTTCACGTGAAACTAGATAAATTTATGCATTTATTACTATGAGTCAAAAAGTCACGTAAGTTAGCCATTTTTTGAATATTTATTTTAAGTCTCTTTGTCTCTTATCCACTTGTCCACCTGTTTGTCCCCAATTTTGCAAAAATGACGTAAATATTGACGTTTTACAATCCTGATTGGGGATAAACTCAAAACTAGCTTAAACTAAAGGTTATTTAAGATTTTAAATTTGTAAAAAAGCGATTTTCTTGAAAAGCAGTCTTTTATCACCATTTACATTTTTGTTTATATATGGTATTCTTGTTGTGCTTTTGAAACTCGTGTGGGGCTCAGAGGCTCCAGTGGCCTATAGAGCAACTCGATTTTATAACCTACACCGCCCCGAAACGCAGCCGCGTTTCACCAAAAATAACTAATATATGCAATCAAAAACAAACCGAAGTAATCGGCGTTCTAATCGTAGTAATAACGGACAAGGTAAAAGTCGTTCTTTTCGTGGAGGAAAGAGTAGCGGGTCTTTTAGAGGTTCTAAACCTAACTACTTTGGCCGGAAACAAGGTGGGCGTCGACCGGCGCGTAAAATGCCGACTTTCGACCCGTCTCAATTCATCAATACCAACCCGGTTGATGTAGTGGAAGAAGAATACAAGCCGAAACATCGTTTTGGTGACTTTGGTCTAGATAAAAAAATAGTACATACACTAAGTACTATTGGTCTAGCCACTCCTTCACCAATTCAAGACCAGATTATTCCAGAAATTCTTGCTGGTAAGGACGTGGTTGGTCTCGCCGAAACTGGAACAGGGAAGACAGCGGCCTTTTTACTACCTTTAATTCACAAGACTCTGCGTGAATATAATCGTCAAACTTTGATTTTGACCCCGACTCGTGAACTAGCAATTCAAATTGAGCAAGAATTCAGAAAACTTTCTAAAGGTTTTAAGCTTTTTGCTACCGTTTGTGTTGGTGGTGTGAATATTCGCCCGCAAATTTCCGGTCTCCGAAAGAAAAACCACTTTATTATTGGTACACCAGGTCGTGTCCAAGACTTGATAGATAGAGGTCACTTTGACCCACTAAACGTGACTACTGTGGTACTCGACGAAGCTGACAGAATGCTTGATATGGGCTTTATTAACCCAATTCGTGACATTCTTAAGGAAACTCCTAGCGATAGAGAGACTTTATTCTTCTCAGCCACTATGGACGAGAGAACTGAGAAGATAGTTGGAGACTTTTTGATTGATCCAGTTACAATTTCTGTTAAGAAAAAAGCTGTAACCAATAGTATCAAGCAAGATGTAGTACGTTTTGAACACGTTCACAAGTTTGATACTTTGGTTAAACTGTTTGAGAATCCGGAATTTAGTCGTGTGATTATTTTTGGTTCGATGAAGCACAGCGTTGAAAAATTGGCTAAACAATTGACTGAAGCTGGCGTTAAGGCGGAGTCAATTCACGGAAATAAAAATCATGGGCAGCGTCAACGCTCGCTCACAACCTTCAAAAACGGTAACGCACGTGTATTGGTAGCGACCGACGTGGCGGCGCGTGGTATTCACGTTGATAATGTGTCGCATGTTATCAATTACGACCTTCCAAATACTTTTGAGGACTACGTACACCGCATTGGCCGTACCGGCCGCGGAACCAAAAGGGGAGAAGCTTTGACTTTTGTTGAGGTTAAATAAGAAAAATGCCGCAAGCTAAGGGCCGCGGCATTTTTTTAATCTCATGATGGATTAAATATGATGATTTTCAAATCATTCAATATAGGAATCGATTCGGATGGAACAAACACGAATTCACCATCATCACTGAAACCAATATCCATATTTTTTAACCTGAAGTGACTACGAAATAAGTCAACTAATTTTTCTTTGTCTTCTTCGGTTGCAAAAGACAGTTTGGTGTAGTCTGGGTTGCGAGAAGGAGATAGGTCCTCAAGAGACGGGACGATATCGTCTATGTCATCTATCATTTGTGCCTCCAATCAAATCTGCGCATAAGATAGCATTGATGGGGAAGAACGCAAGTTAAAAGGCCGGAAAGCGAAGCTTTCCGGCCTTTTAACTTGCGTTCTTTTGGTGCGGCCACGGGGAATCGACCTGATGGTCACTAATTCGCTTACGCTCATAAGTGCCACGGGTCACGGCTCGCCTGTTTTTAGCCCTAGGGAAGGGGCTAAAAACATGGCTCCGCCGTTCGATTCCCACGTAACAGCACGAAGGTGCTGTTACTCGTGGCCACACAGACAAAAAACGGCACGCTGGCGCGTGCTCGTTTTTGTCTCTGTGCGGCCACGGGGAATCGAACCCCGATCTGTACGTTGGCAACGTGCCGTTCTACCACTAAACTATGGC
>JBNKWW010000041.1:0-4753 GCA_050299955.1 Minisyncoccia bacterium
GTCTGGTTGCCTAGCGGGTATGAAGAAGAAAGATTAAAAAAATACAAACAAGAAAAGATTAAGGTAAACGCAAAAGGTTTCATCGAAAATTTTGATGAAGTAATGTATTACTTCGATTAAACTCTAAAGTAATAGTAGCAAAAGGCCGGCGCTGCGCGCCGGCCTTTTGCTACAAATTTTACTTACCATACAACTCACTATGTGAACCAATGAAATGAAAAGTCACAGTATCATCATTTTTGATATACAAAGCTCTGAAATCACCGGTTATGTTCATACTCCAAAGTGGTATCATCTCACCTTTAAGTGGGTGGCAATGTAACAATGGATGTTCTTCGTTATCCAAGAATAATACTAATCGTCTATCAAAATATTGTTGAGTTTTCTCCGGTAATTTTTTATATTGCTTCTTAAAATTTTTATGAAAGATGATTTTCATAAAATTAATTTAAGAGTGCAACCAGTTTAACGCCTTATCGACATCAGAAAATTCTGGTGAAGTGTTTTTCTTCTGTGTTGATTCTTTAATTTGTTTACTTATTATTTTAACAACACTCGACTGAAGAGAAGGTTCCCGCTTAAGGGTAAATTCACCAGACTCAATAAAAGCCTTCAGTTGTGCGTTTACAATAGTTGAAAGTGGTACACCGAGATGGGCGGCTAATTTTTGTGCCTTTTCCTTTATATCTTTGTCAGTTTTAACGTTTAATACCGTTTTCATAATATAACTATTGTATACACAACGGTTATAATGTCAAGGTATATATTGGTAACAAAAGGCCGGCGTTGCGCGCCAGCCTTTTGTTACCAACCTACTAATCCTGCAAGAAACCCCCTGCTTGGTGTTTCCAAAGACGGGCATAAGTACCGCCGTATTCGACGAGAGCGTCGTGTGAGCCGTCTTCCACTATCCTTCCGTTTTCAAGCACGATGATGCGGTCCATTTCGCGGAGTGTTGAAAGTCGGTGTGCAACCGCAATCACAGTCTTTCCTTCCATAAGTTTGTGGAGAGCTTTTTGAATTTCAACTTCGCTTTCCGAGTCGAGAGCAGAGGTTGCTTCGTCTAGTACGAGAATTGGCGCGTCTTTCAGCATCGCGCGAGCAATCGCCACGCGTTGTTTTTGTCCACCAGAAAGCTTCACGCCACGCTCACCAACCAAGGTGTCATAACCTTCAGGAAGGCTAGTGATGAAGTCGTGCGCTTCGGCCTTTTTGGCTACGTCGATTATTTCTTCCATCGTGGCGTTTGGATTGCCATAGGCGATGTTTTCTTTGATAGAACGATGGAAGAGCATTGGCTCCTGTGGCACCACGGCGATGTTTTCTCGAAGTGAATCTTGAGTTACTGTGGCAATGTTTTGTCCATCAATTTCAATCACACCGCTGTCTATATCGTACTGACGAAGAAGGAGTGAAACGAAAGTGGTTTTGCCGGCACCAGAAGGGCCAACGAGTCCAACTCTCTGCCCTGCCGGTATAACTAAATCAAAATCCTTGAAGACCTTATTTTCGCCATACTCAAAGTTCACTTTATTCCATCCAATTTCACCGTCTTCTATTTTCAGCATCTTGGCGTTTTCTTGGTCAACAATATCGAAAGTTACACACAAATCTTCTAATCCCTCACTAGCCTCACCGATAGACTTGATGGTGTGATTAAAAGACCTGCCTAAACGAATCAGTGTCCAACCAGCTTCATACAGCAAAGTAGTTACCAGAATCAAATCACCTGAAGAGATTTGACCCTTACTCCACTTTTGAGTCAAAAAATAGAAAATTAGCCCACTAAAAACAAATAAGATGAACGTATTCAGAATCATAATAGAATCTGAAACAATCCAAGTTTTTGTGTCTATATTTCTAAGCGTTTTGGTTTCTGTTCGAATATTTTTTTGTTCCAATTTGCTAGATGTAAACTGACGCACTGCAGACATATTGGAAAATATATCGACAGTCAATCCTCGTAATTTACTAGATTGTTCAGCAGATTTATGAGATAGATTTCTTCTCAACGGAGTAAAGTACACATTAATAACAACCAAGACCATGGCTAACAAAGCAAAAATGTATGACGAGATTGGATCTACACACCAAATAAGAGCAAAGGAAACTAGAATCGCAATGTAATTTTCCAAATATTCCCAAAGAAAGTAATTAATCAGTTCATTAGCAGCATTGGTAACATTACTCACTTTACTCAAAATAGAACCCGCGAATCTATCGGCAAAGAAGGCATGACTATGTTTGAATGCTTGTAAAGATAAATCATTATGGGATTTTTCTTCAACTCTCAAAATCCAACGCATACCAGTCAGGCTGCTGATTCTCCATACAATCTGAATTACAAATACCACTACCGGATAAAGCAACCCCAGATATACAACCCTTTCTAGTTGACCCTGCTCTATCGCATCCACTATAAATTTGAAAAACAAATTCACTGATTGTTCCCAAGCGGCAGCAAATATTGTCGTTAGAGTTGCGATAAGAGCAATACCTTTAAACGGTTTAGTCACATACCACAAAAAGCGGAGCGGGGTATTTGGTATCTCGCCAGTGTATTTTTGTTCTTTATCTTTGATTGTAGATTTTCTGGGCATAATTGACCATACATTAGCATACTTATTCCCCTATTTCTTCGGTTATGGTAATATCCAAGCTACACTAATTATGTGCGTATAGCTCAGCTGGTTAGAGTGCCCGCTTGACATGTGGGAGGTCCCAGGTTCGAGTCCTGGTATGCACACAAAAACAAAAGGCGGCGAAAAGGCCGGCCCCGAAGGGGCCGGCCTTTTCGCCACCTTTTTTTTTTGTGCTACCATTACCTTATGAAACACCTCAAAGATATTGTCATTATTTATCACGCCAACTGTCGCGACGGCTTTGGTGCCGCCTACGCCGCTTGGAAAAAGTTTGGAGACGAAGCCAACTACTTCCCTCTCAAAAACACTCACAAAGTTCCACCCGAGGGTTTGGAAGACAAAGAAATATACATCCTCGATTTCTCATTTCCGAAAGAGGTTTTGAGTGAACTGGCATCAAAAAACAAAAAAGTAATAGTCATTGACCACCACGCCTCCGCCAAAGAAGACGTCACCGTCTTCCCGGAAAATATTTTTGACATTAATCACTCAGGCGCGGTACTGGCTTGGAAATACTTCCACCCGGAAGAAGTGGTTCCTCAACTCCTTGAATACGTTGAAGACAACGACCTCTGGCGCTTTGCTCTACCCGAGAGTCGTGAATTCAACACTGCCTTTGGTACCTATGAAGCCAGCTTTGAAGTTTGCGACCAACTAATTGAAGATTTGAAAGACGAAAACAACCTCGTCAACTTCATCGCTAAAGGTTCACTCCTCGCTAAGTTTGAAGATAAACTGGTTGACCATATGATGAGTCGTCGCGAACGCGTCCTTCTTGAAGGTAACGAAGTTTGGGCAATCAACACATCGGAATATGCTTCGGCACTTGGCAACCGCTTAGCGGAACTCAATTTGGAAGAAGGTAAAACTCCAATCGGTATTGTTTATTATCACGTTGATGGTTTGGTAAAAATTTCCTTGCGCAGCATTGGAGAAACTGATGTGGCAAAAATCGCCGAAAAATACAACGGCGGCGGTCATAAAAACGCCGCCGGCTGCAGCATACCTTCTTTTGAAGAGTTACCGTTTAAGTTTTTGTAGCAAAAGCCCGGCGCCTTTGGCGCCGGGCTTTTTGTTTATATTTCACCGCAAATCTAGTATAGTGCTACTTATATATGAAGATATTAAGCATCGAAACATCGTGTGACGAAACGGCAGTGAGCATTATTGAAGCTACTGGCGATTTTCCAAGCGCTACATACAAAGTTCTAGGTGATGCCCTTTGGTCGCAGATTGATATTCACCGCGAGTATGGTGGAGTGTTTCCGGCGCTTGCTAAGCGTGAGCACGCGAAGACGCTTGTTAAGATGTTGGAGAAGGCAGGCAGCGAAGCTGCCTGCCTTAAGGACTTACCTACCTCAATCTCTCCCGAACTCGAATCAGAAGTGCGAAGCATACTAGACCGCGAACCAGGCCTGGCAGACGACCTTCTAACTTTTTATAAAAAACACGGCTCACTCGACATCGATTTAATCGCCGTCACCTCCGGCCCCGGCCTCGAACCAGCCCTTTGGGTTGGGGTAAATTTTGCCAAAGCTTTGGCGATGCTTTGGAACACTCCGGTAGTGCCGGTCAATCATATGGAAGGACACATCCTTTCCAGCGTTTTTGACGGAGAAAAACTAGCGCCGCTACAATTCCCTGCCTTGTCACTTCTCATTTCCGGCGGACATACTGAAATTATCAAATTTACCGACTGGAACAGTTACAAAAAAATTGGCGAAACGAGAGACGACGCTGTTGGTGAAGCTTTTGATAAAGTCGCTCGTCTTCTTGGTCTTCCATACCCTGGCGGGCCAGAGATTAGCAAACTCGCCAAAGAAGCTCGTGAAAACGCTTGGCAAAGCGAGAAAAAGCTCCCTCGCCCAATGCTCGACTCTGGCGACTTAGACTTCTCTTTCTCTGGCCTCAAAACTGCCGTGCGTTACGCTATTAGTGAAGCGGAGTTCTCGCACGAAGACAAAGCCAAAATGGCGCGCGAGTTTGAAGACGCCGCCACCGAGGTACTGCTCAAAAAGGCCGTCCACGTTGTCGCACTCCACGGTGCTAATTCCCTCATCCTCGGTGGCGGCGTCACCGCCAACACTTTCATCCGTGAATCCTTCACAGAG
>JBNKWW010000042.1:0-18722 GCA_050299955.1 Minisyncoccia bacterium
GACGAACTCGACCTACTCGACCAGAAAGCCGTAGCTGATTTCTTCGCAACTGAAAAACCAGAATACGTCTTCCTAGCCGCAGCCAAAGTAGGTGGCATCATGGCCAACAAAACCTACCCCGCCGATTTCATCTACGAAAACTTGCAAGTGCAAAATAACATCATTGAAAATGCACACAAAAACGATGTGACCAAACTCCTCTTCCTCGGCAGTTCTTGCATCTATCCCAAGATGGCCAAGCAACCTATCAAAGAAGAGTACCTTCTCACTGGCCCACTAGAGCCAACCAACGACGCTTACGCCATCGCCAAAATCGCCGGCATTATGATGTGCCAAAGCTACCACCGCCAGCACGGCAGTAACTTCATCAGCGTGATGCCGACCAACCTCTACGGCGAAAACGACAACTTCCATCCAGAAAACTCTCACGTCCTCCCTGCCCTCCTCCGCCGTTTCCACGAAGCTAAAGAGTCTAACACCCCAGAGGTGGTGGTATGGGGTTCCGGCAAACCAATGCGTGAGTTTCTTTATGTAGACGACCTAGCCGACGCCTGTGTACACTTGATGAACACCTACAACGAACCGGAGATAGTAAACATCGGCACCGGCACAGATGTTACTATTAAGAAGTTGGCCGAAACTATCGCCGAAGTAGTCGGCTACCAAGGCCAAATCGTCTGGGACATCGAAAAGCCCGACGGCACCCCACGCAAGCTCCTCGACGTCTCCCGCCTCCACTCCCTCGGATGGAAACACTCGATAGAACTCCGCGAAGGCATCGAAAAAACTTATCAATGGTATCTCAAAAACACCTCATCTAAATAAAATATTCAAGTAACCTTTTAACTACTTTATGAGTTAAATTAATGAGTAGATTTAGAGCTATATTTAAACATAAATTTAGCTTATGCTATCATACTGATTATCTTTACAAGAAAACTCAAAACTTCAAAATGAATAAAAAAGTATTAGTAGTGGGAGGAGCTGGTTATATTGGAGGTAGCGTAACTGATGAATTGCTTAAAGCAAATATACCTTTTACTGTATATGATAATCTCACATACGAAAATCATTATCTTAAACCGGTAGAATTTATTAGAGGTGACATAAGAGACACTGACAAGTTATCAAAATTGCTGCCAAATTACTCTCACATCATTTGGTTAGCAGCCCTCGTCGGCGACCCTGCTTGCGCAATAAATCCTATTCTTACCAAAGAGATTAATCAGGACACAGTTAAATGGCTCTCGAAAAACTACGATGGTCGAATAATCTTTTTGTCTACATGTTCAGTATACGGCATGAATAATGACGAAGTTAATGAAGACTCACCAATTAATCCATTGTCTGTTTACGCAGAAACAAAAGCAGAAGCTGAGACATTCCTTAAAGACAAGAATGCTCTCATATTCAGACTTGGTACCGTATTTGGAGTATCTGATAATTTTGCTCGCTTGCGTATGGACCTAGCGGTAAACTATATGACAGCCAATGCACTACAAAAAGGTTCCCTGTCTGTTTTTGGAGGTTCACAATGGAGACCGTTTATACACGTTAAAGATATTGGCAGAGTAATTGTTGACAACTTAGACAACATCGCAACCGGTATCTACAATCTTGCTCAGCAAAATCAACAAATCAAAGACTTGGGGGAAGCGGTAGCAAAGTTGACTGAAGCAAAAATCGAATACACAGAAATTCCATTTCAAGACCAACGCAATTACCATGCGTCAACAGAAAAAGGCGAGGGAGCAGGTTTATTTGACCGGTCAACTATGCTTACGGTAGAAGATGGTGTAAAAGAAATTGCTGAATTAATTAAATCAGGACGCATCAAACACACCGAAAATGATATATACTTTAATGTGCGTCATCTCTTAAAACAAATTGAAAATGAACAACTCAAATAACGAACCCCAATTACTAAAAGGAGGTCTTGCAGTCGACGATCGTGGCCAACTTTCTTTTGTAAACGATTTCTCTTTTGATGGTGTAAAGCGCTTTTATATGGCTGAGAATTTTTCTGACTCAACCATCCGTGCCTTTCATGGACACAAAAAGGAAGCTAAATATGTATCAGTTATAAGCGGTTCAGCACTTGTAGCAGCAGTTCTTATGGACGACACTGAGAATCCAAACAAAAATAATGAGGTAAAAAGGTTTACCTTATCTGCTCGTTCACCATCTGTACTACACATACCCGCAGGATATGCTAATGGCTGGAAAGCACTTGAGCCAGGTACTAAAATAGTATTTTTCTCAACCACCACCATGGAAGAAGCGAAGGATGATGATTTTAGGTTCCCAGCTGATTATTGGGGTGATATTTGGTCAGTAGAATCAAGATAAAAAATAACAATATGAAAAAAGTTGCAATTATCGCACCCACTGGGATGCTTGGAAGCATGGTTTATAATGTCTTGAAGGATAAGTACGAATTAGTATTAGTATATCGTGACGAAGAAAAACTCCAGATACTAAATGATGCTTACGGTGGAGTTGAAAAGCACCACAAAGTTAAACTTGATATAGCATCAATTTTTGACGAGAATGTCATTCAACCGACGTTTGTTGATGCTGTAAACGCTATTGATGAGGTGGATGCAGTAATAAACTGCGCTGGTGTAATAAAGCCATACAGTACAAACAATCCTGACCTGACATTCTACATCAATGGTGTATTCCCTCGTCTATTAGCAAACACATACGGCAGCAAACTAATCCACATCACCACAGATTGTGCATACAACGGCATAGAAGGTGCTCCATACGATGAAGATTCTATAAAAAACGCAACAGACCTTTACGGTTTATCGAAAGTACTAGGTGAACCATTCGAGCGATCACTGGTTTTACGAACTTCTATCATTGGTCCTGAAATAACTGGCTTTGTTTCACTAATAGAGTGGTTCAAAAAACAAGGGGGTCAAACAATCAAAGGTTTCACCAGCCATCTTTGGAACGGTATCACTACCAAACAATTTGGTAAAGTCTGCGCAGAAATAATTGATAACCGAGAATCTTACCCGGAAACAGGTCTCTATCATATTTTCGGAAGTGACGTAAATAAGTACGAGATGGTGACTGCTTTCAAAAACAAGTACGACATTGACGTTACTATAGAAGCAGCCGAACCAAGTCCTGTAGACAGACGTTTGCGCAGCAGGCACGACCTATGCGACCGACTAAACATTCCTACTTTCGAAGAGATGTTAGCGGATCTTTAGACAAGATGTATAATAAAATACTCTTACAACAAACACGTTTTATCAAACCACTTAGGGGTGTATTAAATGGTGACTGGAACAAAGAGGGTTTCAAAAAATATCTATCAAATACTCTATGGATGTTTGGTGTGCGGTTTTGCCTGCTTGCTGTAAATTTCTTTGTCAGCATCTGGGTAGCTCGCCATCTTGGTCCAACTAACTACGGACTGTTCAACTACGTAGTTAGTTTTGGTGGTTTATTTGCCTTTTTTTCCGGATTTGGTATTGATGCCATATTGGGGCGCGAACTACTAAACAATTTCGAACGACGCAGCTTAATTCTTGGAAACGCCATAGCACTCTATGCAGTGAGCAGTATTTTTATTGTACTGTTTATGAACATAACGGCAGCCTTTTCAGATCCAGACCCATATACACAATACCTAATATTTATTTTTTCACTTACTTTTATCTTTCAACCAGTAAGTACTCTAAATGTTTTTTTTCAGGCTACCGTCAAGGCCAAGACTTTATCCGTAATTCAATTTATCGTAAGTGTATTTTCTGCGATATTAAAGATTATAGGTATTCTGTCCGGTTTTTTTGTCGCTTGGTTCGTACTTGTAATCTTAGTGGAAAGCACTTTGAGCACCCTAATTACAGGCTACACTTTTTTCCGTAGCGGTGAAAAGATATCATTCAAACTTGATCGTGAAATATCTAGTCAACTCCTGACTTATGGCCTCCCTTTTATGCTTAGTGTTGTAGCAACCGGTGTTTATATGAAAATAGACCAAGTGATGTTGAAACATATGCTTGGTGTCGCCGAGACAGGAATCTATTCAGTAGCCGTTAAACTGACTGAAGTATGGTACATGATACCAAACCTTATAACCGCTTCAGTCTTTCCTGCCATAATAAATTCTCGTCGAGTAAGTTTAGATATTTACTATAACCGTTTACAAAAATTGCTATGGCTTATGTTCATAACAGCCGTAGCTATTATATTGCCACTTATTTTTCTGGCGGAACCAATGATATCTATGTTATTTGGACCAGATTTTCAAAGTGCCAGCAAACCTTTTATCATTTATGTTTGGTCTAGTATTCCGACTTTTCTTTTACCAGCCCTAACTGCCTATATGACTGCTGAACATCGAGGTACAACCCTATTATTTATATCCTGCATCGGCTCATTGATAAACATAGCGTTAAATTTAATACTAATCCCCAGGTTTGGTATAACTGGCAGTGCGATCGCAACACTAATTGCTTATTGTGTACCTATGGTATTCTTACTCAGTGAATTTTATAAATACAAAAAATATGCATAAGAAAGTACTTTTAGAAAAAATTCGTCGCCTTTACGCCAGGATAAGGGGGTCTAGAATACAAAAAGAAAATCTTTTGTACGAAGATATTATTGTTCTTATAGCAAAATCACTCAAACCCCGTGTTTATGTTGAACTAGGTGTTTATCAATGCGATGTAATAAACCGCATTATTCCTTATGTAAGGAAAAATGCTTATGCAGTAGATGTAAGTGGTGACTCGGGATTATTCCTTAGTAAAAATCCAAAAGCAAAATTTTTCAAAGGATCAACTGTAGACTTCGCAAAAAAACTTTCTAACGAAGGTGTTGTTGTCGACATGATTTTTATAGATGCTGATCACAAGAAAGAATCAGTCATTGAAGACTTCAATAATTTCTTTCCTCTCGTGTCGGATAATGGAATTATTTTTCTTCATGACGGATATCCTAGAAACAAGCAACAAACTGAGGACGGATATTGCAGTAATGCCTGGGAAGCTATAGACGAATTGACCAGAGCCGCTGGAGACACATACGAAATGATGACACTACCTCAACACCCAGGGTTAACCTTGTGCCGTAAACGTAAAAAGCAAGTTTCATGGCTATAAAAAAATACAAAATAATAGCTATTGTTCAGATAAACAACGAAATCCGCAAAGGTAATTTGGAGCGTTTTTTTTCCTACTTACCAAAGTGTGTCGATGACATAGTTGTCTACGATGATGCTTCTACTGACGGTAGCTGGGAATACGCACAGCAATTCACAAGACACGTCATTCGCGGAACTAAAAACAATTTCGTAAACGAATGGGAGATAAAACAGCAGCTTGTGGCAAAAGCACTTGGGCTCAATCCTGACTTTATACTACACATTGACGCCGACGAAGTCTTGTCAGATAACGATGGTAGCAAGCTTCAAGAACTAGCAAGGCAGGTTACAGAACGTAATCTAGATGGTGCTTTGTTATATGAACATAACCTCTGGCGCAGTCACTCGTGGCGCCGTATGGATAGCGACTTTGGTGATGTTTGGTTCTTGCGCTTTTGGCGTGTTAGAGACACTCTCACCTACTCCAATAGGCATGGTGGCTTACACCAATCACCAGCACCAGACCAAATATTAAAATACGAACGTCAGGACGTAGTAACTTTTTTGCACTTCGGTTTTGCTAGTGAAAAAGACATAGTGACCAAATACATTTCATACGCCAATCGTGGACAACGCGGTGAAGATTTGGCTCGTTTTATATCAGAAGAAAAATATTTACGTCTAGAATCTGTCGATAAGGAATTATACCCTGAAGGTTTATGGAAATATGATAACGAACCGAAACCTTTATCTCTCACAGAGTGGTACAAAATAATAGATAAATACCGTGACGAAATAGAAAAACCTAACATTTCTATTGTCTGTCTCGTATACCAAAGTACTGCCTGGTTGCAATTTGTATACAACCAAATACTAAAATATACCGACCTTTCGGACAAAGAATTTTTCTTTGTAGCCAATGACGCGACTCCGGAAGTAAAAGCTTTCTTGCACGATAACTATATCCCTCACTATATTTTTGATAACACCGAGGATCAGCGCAAAGAATGGTACATAAATAATGTTTACCGCGCTTGGAACTACGGAGCAAAAAAAGCCAAAGGTGATTTCATTTTGTTCGTAAACAGCGACATGGCTTTTTCTCCAAATTGGGTTGAAAATATGATGTCCTCATACAACGGTAAAAATTGTGTGACTGCTCGTCTGGTTGAACGCAACACCATACCAAAGGATGACTGTATCATACAAAAAAATTTTGGAGACCACTTAACCGAATACCGAGAAGAAGACTTTGTTTCGTTTGCTAAAGAAAACACCGTACCAGAAACCAGAACCGGCGGTGCATATATGCCACTACTTATTCGCAAAAACGACTTTGAAAAAGTAGGTGGTTATCCTGAAGGAAACGCCTTAGACGAAGGTCAAAACACTAATATTCACAACCCAATTATTGCCAAACAGGGAGATCTCTTAGTATCTGGTGACATCATATTGATGAGTAAACTTAAAGAACAGAATGTGATTCACGAAACCACTCTAAACTCAATGATTTACCATTTTCAAGAAGGTGAAATGCGTGACGTTGCTACTAAATACAATGCCGACAAAGATGTTGAGGTAGTCATTGTAAACAATTCCCTTACCGGAATTGCCAATGAAAAGGTGTTTTGGAACTTCCTCTTGGAAAAACTGCCTCGGAGCGTAGGTGTTGATATGTCTACAGTTGGCGCGTCTCAAAAAAACTTCACTGAGAAAGCAGCCTCATACATAAAAGAAAATCACCCTAACGCGCGATTCGTTATCCAAAATGCGACTTTTATAGATTGTATCCGACCAGATTTGCACACAATCTCACTTCTTCAAGATGACCTGAGACGTATGAATAAATTGTCACTGCAACAAGAAGATACTCTAGCAAAAACTCACACACACGTTGCTAATTCAAGATACACAGCAGCATCATATCCTGACTATGCATTCAATATCATCCCTCTGGGTCTTGATGACGAATTATTTTCTCCTGGAGATAAAGCGGGGATGCGTATAAAGTACAACCTACCTAAAGACAAACCAATTGGTATTTTTGTTGGTAATATGTCTTCTGTTAAAGGTTGGGATGTGGTTGAACCAATAATCCGAGAACATAAAGACATTCATTGGATTTTAGTATCCAAAAACACTGAGGCTTATGACGCACCAAACACTACTTGCTTCTCTAAAATTTCTCAATCAACACTTGCAGAACTCCATCAAGCGTCTGACTTTTTTATTCTTGGTTCACCAACTGAAACACAATGTTTAGCAGCACTTGAGGCTGGCCTTTGTGACATTCCAATAATAATGCCGTTAACCGGAATTTTTACAGACTGGACCGAAGAGGAACGGTCTGCTTGTGGAATTTTTGGAAATGATCTAAAAAGCGCCGTTGACATGGTATTAAACAAAAAGTTTTCACCTCGAGAAATGATTAAAAGTAAAAATCTTACCGTAGACACAATGATTGATCGATGGTGGCACCTGATTGCACAAAAGAAACTGAGGACAAGAACTAACACCCTTGCCCCTATACCCCACTACTCTTGGAAATACAAAATCCGTCGCAAATTCAAGGTAATCTTCTCAAAACAATTTTTGATTATTTTGGCTAAACAACACCTGTCGCCAAAAAACTTTGAAAAATTATTAAAACTGTACCGCATCATTAAGAAACTTAAAATATGAACAAACCGACAATCATCACCTTGCTAGGTATACGTCCAGACATCATCCGTATGTTCAAACTGATTGATATGCTGGATAAAAACGCTGAGAAATACGGATATCGACATATTTTTGCCCACACCGGACAACATTTTGATCACGAACTTGATGGTGTTTTTTATGAACAACTTGGTGTACGCCCACCCGACTGGAATATGAGCGTCGGAAAAACACTCAAAGAACGTGGAGGTGCAACCGGACATATGCAACAAACCGCCCTACTATTTGAAAGAGCAGCACAAATGATAGAAGAGTTTAATCCTTCTCTAATACTTTATTTAGGTGACACCAATAGCGTACTAAGTTCTGTAGCCGTAGCTCGCAGTGGTATTCCTTTGGTACACATAGAAGCTGGTGGGCGCAGTTTTGACTGGCGTATGCCGGAAGAAAAAAATCGTACCATCATAGACCACCTAGCTGATGCGCACTACTGCTATATGCCTCATCATCAAGAAAATCTTATACGCGAAGGCGTGGCAGAACACCGTACAACAGTTATAGGTAATATCATTTACGATTCGATAGAAAGTTTCTTATCTTTAGCTAGAAAACAAGAACTATCACCAGAAATAACTTTTGAACCAGGGACATTTGCTCTTGTTACATTACATCGGGAAGAAAATACATCTTCACTTGAAGTTTTAGGAGAAAAGTTTAATGACTTAATCCAACTAGCAAAACGTATGCCGGTTGTTTTACCATTAATGCCTAGAGTACGTACCAACCTAGAAAAGTTTGGACTACTTGATAAAGTTCTAGAATCTAAAATATCTATCGTTAAACCTTTGGGTTACTTAGAATTTCTCAAACTACAAGAACAAGCAAAAGTTGTTATCACCGACAGTGGTACTGTACAAGAAGAGTCCTGTATATTGGGCGTACCAGCCGTTATATCGAGACGCTCTACCGAAAGACCGGAAACTATTATGGCTGGAGCCAGCATATTAACCCAAGGTAGTATTTTGGAAGCAGTCGACAAAGCTCTAGCCTTGCCTCAAAATTGGGACCGCAATTGTATGAACGTCACAGGCAAGAGTCCTAGTGAAATAACTTTTGATGACCTTATGCAAAAATTTACTAGTGGCTATTTTAACCACTCTAGAGACAGAGAATACTTGCCAGACATACAGGCAATACGTAATGCCTATGGTGAATTCTAAAAAGATAATGGTTGTATCTGCATATGCACCACCATCGAATGCTGGTTCTGGTTTGATGATGTGGCATTTGCTATCACGATTTCCTGAAAATGAACTAACCATACTAACTGCTGAACAGAATCAAAACGACGTTAAGCACAAACTAGACGTGCCATATTACTACTATGGCACACCATTAACTTCTTTCCGATTCAACGATACAAACGACACCTGGCAACAAAAACTCAGACGCATAGCAAAGTCTTTTCCGTTAACGCAATTTTTTGGTCAGTGGTTTTATGCTATACGACTAATACAACGAGTTGTGCACGTGGGTTCTAAAGCTATTGAGGAACAGAGGCCTTCTATGTTGATTGGTTATTCAGACATTGGACCAGCACTCATCGGCACGTACTTACTCTCTAAAAAATACAAACTCCCCTTCTCCTTATTTTTCTACGACTTATATTTAGGAAACAAACTCCCTTTTGTGTTTGCTTTGCTGGCACGATATTTTGAACCGAAAATTTTTCAAAAAGCCCAGCATATTTTTGTTATGTGCGATTCCTTGCACGAACTATATAAAAACAGATACAAAAACGAAAATATACATATCATCTACAATTCAACAGATGTCGACAAAAAACCAACAACATCTCATAAACCACAACGACCAATTATCACCTATATCGGCAGCATTTACTGGGCACAGATAGAAGCTCTGAGAGACCTCTTGACAGCATTGCCTCTAGTGCCAGAAAAACCACTATTAAGACTCTATACCACCCATTCAAAAGAGTACCTAAACGAAATGGGAATATTTGACAATGACAGTGTATCGTTCAATACATGTGCTCCTAACGAAGTGGCTGATGTTCTGAATAATAGCTCACTAAACTTTGTTGGTCTCTCATTCAAAACCCAATACCCGAGCTTAATAAACACTTCATCACCCGGACGTCTCTGTGAGTTACTACATTCTAATACACCAATATTAGTACACGCACCAAAAAATAGTTTTTTGTCACAGTATGCTAAAGAAAATGATTTTGCATACGTGTCAACTGTGAGTAACCCATACAAACTAGCTGAGCTTATATCCAAATCACTAACTAAAGACCCTGCAAAAAAAATAATGAACGCACATGCAATCCTCGCAAAAAACCACGACCCGGTTAATAATGCCAGAAAATATTATGATACACTGTGCACTACAGCAGAAACTAAATAGCTTCATTAATTATGTACCGCACACTCGCCAAGAAAATACTACTAAATATAGAAAAGCGTCTGAATATACGTGTAATTGTATCCCCATATAAAAATCGTCCTACCGCCACAAAATCAAACCTCGGTTTTTGGTACGCGGGTGATGTATTAAATGAGAGCGATATTGCTTACGGAATAATGCGCAACGGTATTGTCGAAAAAGAAGATATTACTCTAGTAAAAAACATTCTTTCACAATTACCGAAAGATGACTTTGTGTTTTTTGATATTGGCGCAAATTCCGGACTCTATGGTATTGCAACTGCCCATCTATTCCCTAAAAGTCGGGTTTTTTCTTTTGAACCATTAACAGAATACATAAAGATAATTAAAGAGAATGCCTTTCTAAATAGGCTCGAAGACCGTTATCAGTATTTTGAAACAGCACTTGGCGAAACAGAAACCACCGGCAATATTGAGCTAGCTGGCTCTGGTTCTTCCCTTACCCCTGGCTTTCTGGGGAAAAATAGTAATAACGAAACCAGAGAGATTAAGATATCTTCTCTCGACAAACTGCAACAAAAAGAAAACATACCTTTACCTGACTTTATAAAAATTGACGTCGAAGGATTTGAACTATCTGTATTAAAAGGATCGTCTGAAACACTAAAACAAAGTAAACCTCTTTTATTTATAGAAATAGCAAATACACTAAGACGAGGTCACGATACATATGTAAACAAAGAGGCAAAACAGGTTTTTGATTTACTTCTCTCGCTAGGATACAATGGGTATGTAGTAAAGGATGGTGTCAAGCCAACCTCAGAAGCTCTTAGTGAAGAAGGTGTGTTTATGTATCTTTTCACAAACACAAAAAATGAAACTCACAAGAAATTAAAATTTTAGGCAAAGAAAGTAAAAAGAATATGAAAAATTTTTGGTTTGGTAAAAGAGTATTAGTAACGGGTGCCGACGGTTTTGTTGGAGCACATTTAATCAAAACTCTGCTTGATAGTGACGCCGTAGTAGTTGCCACAGTACGACACAACAGACCACTCAGCACACTAAAAATGCTTCATAATGGTTCTGATAATCACAAAAAACCGGACATTGAACATTGTAACTTGCTGGATTTTCAGGAAATCCGTCGTATTTGTGACCGTCACCAAATAGATACAATTTTCCATTTAGCAGCAACAGCTATTGTAAGCGACGCTGCTAACTCACCAATGTCTACTATAGAAAACAACGTAACTACTACCTTAAATTTGCTTGAGGCGGCTCGTATCAACTCTATACCTCGTACCATTCTCGCCTCAACTGACAAAGTTTATGGCGACCATGCCACCGACGAAAAAGAACCCCTACCCTACAAGGAAAGCTACACTCTTCGAGGATTGGATATATACAGTGCATCAAAAGTCTCTTCAGATATGATTGCACAAACATACGCTTTCCAGTTTAAACTACCAGTAGCAATTAGTCGCTCTTGCAACATCTATGGTCCTGGCGATCTCAATTTCACTCGTCTCATTCCTCGCACTATCATGCGTTTAATGGCTGATGAAGCTCCAGTTATAAATCTCGGCAACGAAAAGGTATTACGTGAATATATATACGTAGAAGATGTAGTTAAAGGATATCTACTTTTGGCTGAAAATCTTGCGGACTACTACGGAGAAAATAATGCCAATATGCCCATTAGCGGAACCGAACCGTACGGCTGGCCGGCGTTTAACTTTGGTTCATACACAGAGGAAGAAACTAAAAAAGTTGAACAGTGTTCAAATATTAGAAGCGTTAGTGACGTTATAACACTTCTAACCGATCTCGTGGGAGGCGGCAGCTTAAAGCCTGTAATCATACCTAAACCAGCAAACTTTATTGAGATTCCTGATCAATTTATGGATACCAGTAAGATTAAAAAACTTGGCTTCAAACCAGAAGTTGAGTTCGAAGAAGGAATCAAAAGAACTATCTTATGGTACAAAAACAACCGGAGCTCATTGGAAAAACTCGCCGCTAAGTACATCCATAAATAATCTATGTCATTGCTAAGTAAACTCAGCAACAAATTAAAGAGTGATAAACGTTCTTATTGGTGGTTGCGTGAGATTTACGCACTAGGTTATTTGAGTTTTTCTCACACAAAAGACAAGCCCTGTAAACCAACCAAAAAAAGAATTCTCTTTTACAACGTAAACAGCTTAAATTTTGGAGGTACAGAAAAATTCTTGCAAATACTCGCAAAACATATAAACAAGCGTGAATTCGAAGTATATTTTATGTACCCAGAAATCACAGAAAAAAATACCAATACTCTTGTTCGTTACGAATATGTAAAATCAGGAGCAGTGATAATGCTTCCATTTACATACAAAGAAATTGAATTATTCCAACCATACTTCGTTAAGGGTGCAAATCCGGATATAACAAAATTGGTTAAAACACTAAACATAGACGTATTAGTTACCACATCTTCAGGAAGTGCTGGATACCCGCATACCTCGATAAGAAAAACACCAATTGTATTTCTTAATATATTTGGCCAACCAAACTTGCAAAAAAACATAGCTACACACGTTTGTATTTCAAAAGAAGTGGCTGAAAAAATATCACCCATAGTTCCTCAAGGGAAGATTGATTTTTTACCAGTACCTTCTGAAGGACCTGATGAGAATGCTGATCAACGAGGCAAGGAACTGCGAAAAAAAATAGGCATCCAAGAAGACGCCCTGGTATTTGGTAGAATTGGTCGATCCGATAATGGCATTTACGACCCAATTGCCTTAAACGCATTCAGGGAAGCCTTGAAAACTAGAACTGACATACATTATTTGGTTATGTCAGCTCCACCAAAAATGATAGAAACAGTGGAAACAGAAAAAATACCAAACGTACATTTCTTACCACCAAGTAGTGACGAAGAAAACATTTGGGCTTTCCATTCTGCTATTGATGTACTGGCCCATTCTCGTTTAGACGGTGAGTCTTTTGGTCTAAACATTGCTGAATCAATGTTATCTGGAAATCCAATTATTTCTCATCGTTCACATATATGGAATGCTCATCTTGAGTACTTAGATGAATCTTTTGCCAGAGTGTCCGACAAAGATGACGTAAGTGCATACACTAAATACATCCTCGAGTTTGCCAAATTGCACGACGAAGGAAAGTTACGTGAATTAGGTCAATCCGCACAAAAAGTAGCTGAAGAAAAATTCCTAATCCGAAACAACATTGGACACTTTGAAGAATTGCTAAAAAAAGTATCTTAGAATGTCTGATCGATAAATGTTTCTTTATGTTGACAATCTACACCCACAGCAATTCACCTTTAACCAAAGAATTTTGGAAATGGTGTTTGCGAAAATTAGTAGGTAAGAAAAGCGGTCCGGATGCTGTCCGTGACAGCTTACTTCGTGGACTTAAGGAAAGTGGTATTGAACATAGGTTAGATCCACTCATTCACTATGGAGAAACTGCTTTGGTGTTATCTGGAGTGAATGCTTTGAAGAAAGCTATCGTACTGAAGAAAAAAGGTGTTTTTAAAAAACTGATTGCTGGACCAAATATAATATCTCTACCTAGTCACTACAACAGCATAATTACAAACCCTAGCATTGATAAAGTATTGGTACCATCAGAATGGGTACGGGATTTATGGATTCAAAAAGCACCCGAACTTGAATCGCGACTTGTTGTCTTCCCTTCTGGAACTAGAATACACGGCTCTAGCACGCGAAACGGTGAAATAATTATTTATGACAAATTGAATGACGAAACAGTCGCGACGGACATTCAAACAAACTTAAATGAGCTTGGTTATAAAACCAGGGTTCTAAAATATGGAAGGTTCAAGCAATCAGATTACTTCGAGTCGCTAAAGAGCGCTGTTGTGGTTATCTATCTGGGTAGTTCAGAGAGCCAAGGACTAGCCTTACAAGAGGCTTGGGCGCACGATGTCCCAACTATAGTAAAAAGAGTTACAGAAGTAATTACGACCGATTTTAACTGGGAAGAACCTAAACTAGCTGCCCCCTACCTTACCAATGAACTAGGATTTTTCTTTGATAGCACAGACGAGTTACCAAATCTTATCGAGAAAGTAAAGACTCTACACCCCAAGGAATATTGTGATCAAAACCTCTCAGACAAAGCTACTGTGGCTGTGTTATCATCATATCTATGAAACAAATTTTGAAGAAAATCATCAAATTTTTGACTTTTCCTTTAGTATTTATTGACTATTTACGTTTCAGAATCGCGGCTGATAATAAACGTTTTAGTCTGAAATTATCCGAAGTGTACCCTTGCTGGAGAGATAAAACCATCAAAACCGGCTTTGACCGTCACTATGTCTACCACACTGCTTGGGCAGCGAGGAAAGTGCGGGATTTTGCGCCAGAAAAGCATATAGACATCGCTTCCAGTTTGTACTTCCCTGGTATTGTTTCTGCTTTCATTCCAGTTGATTTTTATGATTACCGCCCTGCCCCACTACACCTTTCAGGGCTTTCCACCAAGCACGCTGATTTAACCGCATTGCACTTTGCCGACAACAGCATCAAATCTCTCTCTTGTCTTCATACCATTGAACACATTGGACTCGGTCGTTACGGTGACCCGATTGACCCAGAAGGAGATATAAAAGCTGCGCGGGAACTGTCTCGAGTACTGGCTCCCGGAGGACAATTACTCTTTGTGACTCCAGTCGGAAAAACAGCGAAAATACAGTTCAACGCACACCGAATTTATACCTATGAAGCCGCTACGGCGCTCTTCCCTGATTTAGAATTGGTTGAGTTTTCTTATGTGCCAGAATATGGCGAAAGTGGCATTGTTGAAAACACTGACCCATCCCCACTAAAAGACGAAGCCTACGCCTGCGGTCTTTTCGTATTCCAAAAATAAATTATGATAACTGTTAACCTGCGAGGAGGGCTGGGCAATCAGATGTTTCAGTATGCGTGCGCGCGAGTACTCTCAATAAAAAACCAAGACGGACTCAAGCTGGACACGGCGTGGCTAAACTTGGCCAACAAAGTTGGTGACGTTCATCGTCCGTTTTCTCTGCAACACTTCAATATACAAGGAACAATAGCTCAGTCTGGCGCTCTATACGGACTATATACAAAACTGCGCAGAAAATTAACCAATGAGTCTTGGCATATTACCTTTGAGCCACATATTTTGTCTTTGCAAGGAGATGTTCATCTTGATGGCTACTTCCAGTCGCCAAAATATTTTGAAGATATTCGCCCTACCCTACTCAGAGAGTTTGTTCTGAAAGATAAATCAGAAGCTGTAGCCAATGTTGAAAAAATGCTCCACAAAAGTGAATCGGTAGCGGTGCATATTCGTCGTGGTGATTACGCTGAGAATCCTAAAGTATTGAAAGAGTTTGGTGTATGTTCCCTAACCTACTACGAAAAAGCTTTGGCTTTTATGAACCAAAAGTTACCTGAAGCACGGTACTTTGTTTTCTCTGATGACATTGCTTGGGTGAAAGAAAATCTAGCCTTTGGTAAAAATGTGGTTTTCGTTAGTGACCCAAGCTTTAGCGATGCTGATGAGCTATACTTAATGAGTCAGGCCAAACACAATATAATAGCCAACAGCACCTTCAGTTGGTGGGCAGCTTGGCTTAATAATAATGAAGACCAGACAGTGATTGCACCCAACCCTTGGTTTGAAACTACACCGTACGACAAAAACTTAATTCCCAAAGAATGGATACAAATAGTGAAAAACTAAATACACCGCTCGTTAGCATATTGATGCTGAACTACAACAAAGGTCGCTTCATTAAAGAAGCTATTGAAAGTGTGCTCTCGCAAACCTTCAGAGACTTTGAATTGATTGTGATTGACGATGCGTCGAGCGACGATAGTGTAGCTATCGTCGCTAGCTTAGACGACGATAGAATTCATTTTATCAAACACGACGAAAACGCTGGGCTTTTTGTGCGACGAAACGAGTCACTTGCTCTCGCTCGCGGTAAGTATGTTGCCGTACTCGACAGCGATGATATTTGGATTTCTCCTCAAAAACTTGAGAAACAAGTCGAGTTTATGGAAACCAACCAAGACTATGCGCTGGTTGGAACTTTTGTGAATGTAATTGGGGAAGCTGGAAAAAATTTGAAAAAGTATTCTTATCGCACAAAAGACAAAAATATCCGTCACAGCATTTTGCTTAAAAATCAATTTACTCATTCGGCAGTTTTAATGCGTCATGAATCAGTTCAAAAAACTCGCGGCTACTACGAAGGTTTAGCAGAAGACTTAGAGCTGTTTTTGCAACTCGGCAACTGGGGCAGGCTGGCCAACCTACCAATTTATGCTACCGCTCACCGTGTTGTGACTGGCAGTGCTAACGACCGCGGACCGAAAATGGCTTCTGCCGTACTTAACATAGTAAAAATGCACCCTGAGTACCCTCGGCGTTTTCTTGGGCTGATATTTGCTTTTTTACGCCTTCAGAAGGCAAAATTTGGCTCTAAATGATGATTTTTTCGATGGTGTGACGAAGGGAGAGATAATAGGCAGCCTCATCTTCTTGGAGTCGGTCTTTGGCCATGTTTTGACTGATATCGGAAAATTGCTTTCTGAGTGCCGGAGTATTTATTAGTTTAGTGGTTTTTTGATAGATACAATTAACATCGTCTGGCGGACAGAGAAAAGCCGAGGTGCCGTCTTTAAACAAGTCGAGGCGGAGGTCAGTCTCTTTTGCGACAATTGGAAGTCCGGCCGCAGCAGCTTCTAGAATATTTATTTCGCTCCCCTCTTTTACATCCGTCTCCACCAGAAGATCAGCCGTTTTAAGATACGAGACTTTATCTTCCATATTGCTTTGGAAGACCACATTTTTTTCGATACCAAGAAGTTTGGTTTTTTCTACAAACAGTTGTTTGGCCGGACCATCTCCAACCACAATGAGGCCAAAACGCGGATTAACCATAGAACGGCGAAGTGCCGTAAATAATTCATGCAAATGACTGTCGGCAGTTAATGGACCAAAGGCCAGCATAATAAATGAGAACCCAGGATAGCGAGTATGCAAATCAAAACTTGGCTCCAATTTGGCTAGATTTTTGAAATTATAAAAATGTGGAATCACCGAAACGTCGACTATTTTTTTAAATCTTTTGGTGATTTTTTCTTTTAGTATGTCGGTGCTAGTGCGAACACTAGCCACCTTGCGTAGCAGTTCAACTCCCATATTGTATTTTCTTTTATTTTCCGGATTGCTCTGAAAATTTGTTGAGAGTAAATCAGTATTGATGTGTATTTGCACCGGGCGAGCAAAAGTAGCCGCAATTTTATAAGCCGCATGGCCAGCGTCAAATGGGTCAATACCAACAATTACATCCGGGCGCACTTGATTACGAAAAGTCAGAGCATCGATAGCTGAGTCAACCGCGACTCTAGACATATCATCAATACTGCCACAAAAAACTTTATAGACCCAAATATTATTTAAAAGTCTTTCATAACTGCTACTTCCCTTTCGAGGAATCAAAACCATTATGTGTATCTCATCAAACAGTGGCGACATTTTTAGGTAGTGATTGCGAGAAGCAGTGTTTGGTTCAAGCAAACTTTCATCGGTAGAAACAAACAAAACCCGAGATTGATTGCGTCCGGTATCTTTATCTAAAATTGGTCTCTGTTTTAGAGCCTCTTCTATTGATATAACTCCTTCTTCCAGTTTAGAATCGGATTCAACCGCAACTTCAGTGTGTAGAATATGATCGAGAATAGCCTCGGCTCTTTTTGACTGATCCCACTTACCTTCCTTACCAACTTTTATTTCTTTATCATCTTTGTTCATTTAGAGAAATAATAACACAACTATAACTCACAACTTGAAAGAATAATGTTTGATGTCGAAGGTCGTGATGTCGAAGATCGGACCTTAGTCATGATGATTGATGATGTCGAAGGTCGGACCTTAGTCATGATAGACGGTGAGACTAAAAAATTTTTCCGGAATAAACTGCCAGTGTCGCAAGTGATAGTACACCAACAAGACCGACGTATGGCCAAGTGGTATTAGTGTCTTTGGTGGTCCCTGAATTGACGATTGACGCTGTGTTGTTTGTTGAAACTTCAGTCGATGTTGGTTCTGTTTTTGTGGTTGAGGCAGTTTGAATTATGGTGCCGAAGGAGAAGGTTTGACTGGAGGGAGGTGGCGGCAGAAGCTTCGCCTCTGCCGCCATCTCCCTCGCAACCACACCACCTTCATTCATCAAAACAACTTCACCACCACCCACCAAATTATTATCAATCACCAACTCGCTATCAGACAAAATTACTGAATACTTTGGAAAAACAAATACCAAACTCCCGACCAAACTGAGTCCAGATAAATCTATATCGTACTTGGTTTTATTTTTAACACTAACACCATCGATGTTTCGTGTTATTTCGATATCCGGTTTTACTACCGTAATTTCCTGCGTTTTTGTCAGTGTCTCTTTATTATAGTAACTTTCAACTGTCACCAAATACTTTCCGGTGTGTTTGTATATATGATTA
>JBNKWW010000043.1:0-6345 GCA_050299955.1 Minisyncoccia bacterium
GCGACTTTTCTATCACTCCCCACTTCACTATCTCACCTCAAATCCTCTTCCCTTCATCACTTCGTATATTTTTTCCATTGTTGGGGAGACATCTTCATCAGACAGAGTTTTGTCCATTGATTGGAAGACGAGTCGGAAGGCGTATGAGGTGCGTCCATCTTTTTGGAATTCATCAAAGAGTGACAAACGAACACAAAGCTCTCCGGCATTCTCGCGGAGTAAAGACTCAATCTCTTCAGACTTAGTCTCGTTTGGTACCCAAAGAGCAATGTCGCGAGAAGTGCTTGGATAAAGAGAAAATGGTTTGTATACAATGTCGTCTTGCTTAACAAAAGGAACGTAGGCGCTCGGCGCTGGGAGTTCTGGAAGCAGCGCGGTCAGATTCATTTCCGCTATCCCTTTTTCAATATTCCACTTTGCCGAAGCGCCGAGCGCCTCTTCCACTTTCGCAACCACCTCTTTTACAATCGCGTCTTCCTTACCGGAATAACCAGTAGTTTTGAAACGAACACCAAAAGCTAGAGCTGTATGTTCTTTCACCTCCCCTTCTCCTTTTTCAAAAACAGTACCAATCTCAAAAATTCTAGTATCTTTGGTTCCGAGCAAGTCTATGAATGGTGCGTTTTTGTCGAGTGCTTCATTGATGTTTTTTGCCAAAGAAGAACGAAGACAACCTTTGTCGCTCGCTAAAGCATTAAAAAGTTTGACCTCATCTTTCTTTCTAAACGATGAAGTGATCACCTCGGAAAAACCGGCCTCTACCAAAACTTCACGAATCTGGTCGCTATAAAAATGGCGGGCATTTACTTCTGTTAGCGATATCGTTTCTGGTGTCACCGACTCAACATTGGAGTATCCATAAATACGACCAACCTCTTCTATGTAGTCAGCTTCAATATTAAGGTCAATGCGTTCAAATGGACCAGTAGCTAAAAATGTATCCTCATTTCTTTTAACTTTAGATCCGGTACGCAAAATAATTTTTTCTACAGTATCAGCGTCAAGAGAAAGACCGAGCAAGCGGTTTATATTTTCCAGTTTTACTTCGACTGTTGGTATCAATCTGGCTTCTGGATAAACGTCACTCGCACCGATTATTTCTCCACCTGCTATTTCTTTTATCAAAGTTGCTACTGCTTTCAAAGCATACGGAGCAACTTCAGCCGGAACACCGTTTTCATAACGCTTTGAAGCATCAGTTTGTAATTTCAAAAATTGTGAAGCAAGGCGAGTAACTGTTCCGTCAAAAGTACCGGCCTCCAAAATAATGTTGGTAGTGTTTTCATCAACTTCAGCATATTTACCACCCTTAATACCTGCAACACCAGCTAGCGCGCCGTCGACTTCGTTTACAATCAATTGTACTTTGCTGCTAAGTTCGTATTCTTCCCCAGTTAAGGTAGTTATTTTTTCTCCCTCCTCGGCAAAACGAACACCAAAATGCCATTGCCCGTCTTTGTTCTTAAACTTGTCTGCATCGTAGGCATGAAGTGGTTGACCAAGAGAAAGCATGACATAGTTGGTTGCATCCACCACGTTACTAATAGAACGTTGACCGAGTGCTTCAAGACGCAAGCGCAGCCACTCTGGCGAAGGTCCAACCTTCACTCCTTCCATAAGAGCCAAGGAAAAACGTCTGGTTGAGTCTATGTCGAGTAGATTTATTTTTAGACGGTCTGTTTCCGGTAAAGCAACATTTTCTCGGAGTGGATCATTTACAAGTTCAACATCAAGCAAAGTCGCGATTTCACGAGCAATACCACGGTGACACAAACAATCCGCCGAGCGATTTGGCAAAACATCGACATCAATCACCTCACCTTCAACACCCTCAATTTCAAAAGTATGAAAAGTTAAAAGTTCCTCGATTTTTTCGGGAGTTGGCGTATTGTCGCCGAGATAGTCTCTAAGCCAGTTATTTAGTATTTTCATAAAAAATTATATTTTATAATGACGAATTATGAATTTTGAATTTAGAATAAATTTTTAATTAGTTAATGACAGAAACATTTTGTATTTTAAAACATTGAATCATTAGAAATTAAATCGAAATTCAAAATTAGTCATTCGAAATTCATAGTAATCGACAAACAATTAAAATTGGTTTACAAACCTCAAATCACCACTATATAAGTCTCTGACGTCATTCAAACCATATTTCATAAAACCAATGCGGTCGATACCCATACCAAACGCGAAGCCGGAATAAATTTCAGGGTCGATACCAGCCGCGCGGAGAACATTTGGATGCACCATACCGGCACCCATTATTTCGACCCAGCGGCCTGCCAATTTGCTCTCGCCGGAAACTTTCATATCCACCTCAACCCCTGGCTCCACGAATGGAAAGAAGCTCGGGCGGAAACGCACCTCGGTTTCACCTCCAAGGAATTTTGAGAAAAAGTATTCAAGAGTACCTTTAAGGTGACCCATATTGACTCCCTTGTCGACATACAAACCTTCGAGTTGGTAGAACTGCGCTTCGTGAGTAGCGTCGGTAGCCTCATTACGAAAAACTTTTCCCGGAACAATAACGCGAATTGGTGGTTCGTGTTTTTCCATATAACGAGCTTGGACCGGTGAAGTGTGAGTGCGAAGTACAGTCGGTACTTTAGTATCTTCGCGACGGAACCAAAAAGTATCCTGCATATCGCGAGCTGGATGGTCTTTTGGGACATTCAGCATATCAAAGTTGTACTTCTCTTCTTCGGCTTCTGGACCTTCAGCAAAAACAAAACCAATCTCCGCAAAGATAGAGTTAATCTCAGATATCATTTGTGACAAAGGGTGTGTGTGTCCTTCGTGTTTTGCTTTTTGGTTTTCATTACTCATATTAATTTTCTAAAATTATTTGATATATCAGTTTACCATCATATACGTAGATAGTGCCGTTTTGAATTTTGGTTTGAAGACCAGTGCCTTTGAGAAGTAGTTGACTGTTTTGCCAACCACGATCATCTATCTCGTTTACATAAACTCCATCTTCTAACGTCATCAAAACCAAATCACTACTTCCGAGGAAGAAGTCGAAATCGGTTATTTTTTGTCCTTTGCTATCCATTTTTATAATGGGTTCACATTCTGTATCGGGAGACACTTTTGCTATTGGCTTATCTATTGCCTCCAAATCTTCAATATTGGCTGCTATAGCCACGCTGGCACTATTATTTTTGTCGGAAACAGTCGAGGTAGCCTCACCAAGGAGTTCAAATTCCTCCGCACAATAGTAATAAGGCATATCAGTTTTTGGACCGATATAATGGGCCAAAACTTCACCCTCAGTTTCGTAAATCAAAACATTGTGTGACTGCTTGGTAGTAGTAGCGATGATGAATGTATCGTCGGTTGTAGTTGAAACGACTGGAGAGTTTTCATCATCCAAGAATAACTCTACCAAAAGTGCGTACTCGGAGCTGGTGGTGGCGGTTTTGTCCGCACCTACTATATAGGCGTTGGTAGTAGAAGAAACGTACATAACGCTACTGGTAGCGGACAAAACCGCCACCCCTTCGCTGTTAACTTTAGGAGCGATTATTCTCACGTCTGGTACTAACTTCAAATTGAAAGCCTGAGCTTCTGTTACTAAATATGGATAGACTGGAAGTTCCTTAACCCAAGTGTGATGATTTTCTTTTTGCACGTGTACACGGTGAACACCAGGAGTAATACTCTGAGCATAAAAAGCACGACGAAAAACTCTAGTCTCACGCACTAATTCGTTATCAATATAAATCTCTGCTCCAGTGCGTTCAGCGGCAATATAGAGTCCGCCGGTGGAAACTATCTCAGCTGTCTCGCCAAGATGAAAACGGTAACCGGTTGCGTATAAAAAAAGAAACGGCAAAGACAAAAAGAATACAAAAGCCAAAAGCCTAAAGAAGTGATTTCGGTGTTTATATGGCAATGGCTCAACTGTTGGTGCGTTCATAAGTTAAGGGCGACCACCCTTGGTGGCCGCCCTTAATATAACTCAAAATCACTAATTTATCACCTTTTTTTGGGAGTAACCCAAAAGCCCATATATTTGCCAAACATTAGTCTAGTTTGCGCGTCGAGTCCAGGCAATGCACTGAAGACAATCATAGTCACTGGTACCAATATCCATTGGACCGCCATTACCAAATACGAGAAACGTGATTTGCGTTCCGGACGCTTTGGTAAAAGTGTGAGTGAGATAATTGAAGAAATCACCAATCCAAACATCGCCAAAATGAGGAGGTTGCGCACTACTATCGGCAAGTTGTACGAGAGTACTGTCTCGTGAAAAACGCGACCTCCCAAGAAAAGTGGCGCCCAACCAAGGATGAAAAGCATAATCGGATTAGTCACCAAAGACCAATAACCTTCTGCTTGTTGCAGAGTAACTGAGATACGTCTCTTCAGAGGAATGTTTTTGTTTTTGGTGAAGTGATAGACAATATAGACAAAGTTCTCGACACCGTAAGTCCAACGTCGGTGTTGTTTGTAAATGTTTTTCAGAGTACTGAAAAATGAAGTGGATACGTTAGCATCCATCGATACCGGATACGAAAGTGGAATCACATCATACTCACCATCGTTGGCCAGCATTAAGTTCCAGTAAATACGCGAATCTTCACTCACCATATTTTGTTGCCAGTAACCAACCTCATAAAGAGCTTGAAAACTAACCGAGTGTGAAGAGAAAGTTGCCATACGTTCGGGGCGCTCTTGCTGCACCATCTCCCAAAAAGTACTACTCATCGCCACCACACGCGACACTGGACCAGCCTCCCACATATTGTTGTTGAAGATGGGAACCGGTTGAAACGAACTTTTGAGTGGTCGCTCGGCGGTCATAAAGTGCCAAACAAGACAGTTGAAGTAATCTGGATAAACGACCGTATCGATGTCAAAAATAGACACTAGAGTGTGGTTATAGCGAATACCGTGAGGATCCAAAACTTCAGTACGTACCTTTTCAGCTGCCCAAGCGGCATTAGAACCTTTTCCAGCCATCTCACCAACAATGTCTCCAGGATGCTTGGTGACTAACATATAACCAAAAGTCTGACCCCATTTGGCTTTCATTCTTTCGGCTGTTTTTTCAGCTTCCACTCCGGCACGCTCTTCTGTTGCCAAAACAACTATAAGATTTTTCTTATCGTAATTAGCTTTAGCAAGAGACTCGATGGAATGGTCAACTACAGATTCCGGCTCTTGATAGAAAGGCAGAATGACAACATGGTACAAATGACCATATTCAAAACGTTCAATCATTTTACTCCAATTCAAGGAGAGATGATGACGAAGACGCTTCCAGTTGTAGCGTAGGTGATACGAAAGGAAGGCGGTTTTGAGAACCCAGTAAATGGCAAAAGCAATGATGAAATAAGCAGCTATAAAAGGCAGATAGATTGAAGCTAGAATAACCCCAATGAGAGTTAGCCAAGATGCTAATCCAGGAATAACTTCTAAGAAACGATAGAACCGTCTATCTTTACCTGATAATTCTGTAGCTCGCCCGACGTGAAAATCACTCCTTCTCGCGTACGGCAAAAGATGCTCTTTTTTGTCCATAATGTATAGCGGAGTATACATCGGCACCCGATGTATGTCTACGTTATTAATCGGGTTTAAAACAGAGCAAAAATAGGCTGCTTTAAGGGAGCAATCTTTAATTTTCAATTTTAAATTTTAAAAGAAAACTAGCTGATCGACCTTGCATTTTCCTGTCAATCTGCAATAATGCTGCAACCTAAATGTAGGAAAATATAAGCCACCTTAGCTCAGTTGGTAGAGCAACGGTTTTGTAAACCGTAGGTCGTCAGTTCGAGCCTGACAGGTGGCTCTAGGTAGAAAACTCCCCTTTGGGGAGTTTTCTAAAAAAGAAGAGCGGCGCCGTAGGCGCCACTCTTCTTTTTTATTCCCCTTCAATCGAACGTCGCTTCAATAACTCTTTATCTTCCGGAGAAAGAGCTACAGAGTCTTTGTGTTCGGCTATGAGATCCAGATGGGTTTTTTCTTCAGCTACCCTAACTGCTTTGGCCAAATTTCTGTTTCGTCTTTGCAAGTGACTTAAAGCTGTCTCAAAATAACGCAATAAGTTTAAGATAACATTGAGTAATTTGTGCAACACAAAATGCAAAAGTATTCTTACGGAACCGCTACTAAAATGCACTCCGGTTTTAACTTGCCACAACTTGGACTTAATAATTAGATCATCAAAATAAGAGCGGAATCGAGAAAGAAAAATGCGTTGTCCTTTCTTGGATTCAAGATTAAACAAAATAACAAAGAGAAGCAACGCTAGAGCGCTCAACAAAAATACCCAAAGTGAAATAGTCATAAGTTAATTTTAGCTGAAAGTACGAAAAGTGAAAAGCG
>JBNKWW010000044.1:0-2991 GCA_050299955.1 Minisyncoccia bacterium
CAAGACACTGAAGCAACAATGATGACATCAGGACGAGTGAGCAGAGCTTGAGTAGAAGCATGACGCAAACGGTCAATTTCTTCGTTTATCTGCGCTTCCTTTTCAATATAAGTATCGCTCGTTGGCATATAAGCCTCCGGCTGATAGTAGTCGTAATATGAGACAAAATAATGCACCGCATTGTTTGGAAAAAAGTCGCGATATTCCTGCGCTAGCTGCGCCGCGAGAGTTTTGTTGTGAGCTATAACCAGAGTTGGCTTCTGTACCTCGGCAATCACATTAGCAGCTGTGAAGGTTTTACCTGAGCCGGTAACACCAAGAAGCGTCTGGTGTTTTGCTCCAGCCCTCAAACCCTTCACCAGCTTTTTAATCGCCTCCGGCTGATCTCCTGCCGGCTTTTTATCTGTCGCCAACTCAAATTTCATACAGGCAGTATAGCTTAAATCGTTGACTTTTACAGTACTTGGAATAGAGTAGTTTTTGGAACAAAAAAGTAACTCAAACTTTGACTGGAGGTCAACAATGTTTATTGTACGCATACAAACTAGCGATGTGTTAAAATATGCAATATATAGATTCCCCTACAAGTTACTCGATGAAGAGTTTGCGTCTGTGAAGTTGGGCACACTGCTTGAAGAAATTTCTTACCAAGAAGCAGACCAAAGCATATTTCTTCAGAGAGAAAAATTGTCAAAAGCACTCGCCAGTGTAAGTCTAACTGTTGATGTCGATTATATACACTTGACCAAATCTGAACTGAAAATCAAGCTTCAAAAAAATAATGGCGGCTCCTGGATGGAAATTGAACTCGCTCTTCAGAACAATTTCTGCATGGAAATACGTGACGAACTCTGAAGTAAGGAGGCGACGAGCAATGCTCGGCGCCTTTTATCTTATCTATTTAAACCACAAGTTCGAGGTCTTGCCTCGAACTTCGACAAGAACCGACAACGTGAAGTTGTTGAAATTATTAAAGATATTAGAAGTTCGAGGCAAGACCTCGAACTTGAAAGGTGATTTCCTTTGATTAGTTTTTAAGAATACTCTCCCGCAACTTCTTAGTGAAGTTCACTATTGTATAGAGGTTGTGGAGCGAGGCAAGATGAGCGCCGAGCATTTCTTTGGAGCGGAAGAGGTGAGCTAGATAGGCTTTGGTGTAGTTTTGACAAACATAACAATCACAACCTTCGTCTAATTTAGAAAAATCACGAATATATTTATTATTTAAAAGGTTAATTTTCTCTATATTCTCCTCATATATGGACGTCGGACGTCCATATATTATATTTGTATGATTGTAGACTGTGCCGGTTCGTGCGAGGCGAGTTGGGGCCACGCAGTCGAAGGTGTCGCAACCCATTGCAACGCCAGCAACAATATCCTCAGGCTCACCGATACCAAGAAGGTGTCGCGGTTTGTCTTCCGGTAAAATTTCATTTACCACTTTGAGTGAATCTCCTAAGTCTTCTTTGCTAAAAGAACCGCCAATACCAAAGCCGTCAAAGTCCATCGCGGCGAGGGTGCGGGCGCTTTCTTGACGGAGGTCGAGAAAGCACCCGCCCTGCACTACGCCGTATATTCCTTGCTTTTTGAGGGCTTCGTAGTTTTGTTTGTGTGCCAAAATAGAACGCTTAGCCCAGCGATGAGTTCTGTCCATTGCTTCTTTTTGGTAATCATAGTCAGCAGTAGGACTGGTACATTCATCAAAAGCAATGATGATGTCTGCGCCGATGTTGTGCTGAATATCGATAGAGCGCTCGGGAGTAAAGCGATGCATCGAGCCGTCGATATGTGAAGTGAAAGTCACACCCTCTTCGTCAATAACACAAAGTTTGCCGTGCTCGCTAGCTAGTTCTTTAGAGTAGATGTTGAGGCCTGATTTTTCGGCGGCGGCGTCAGCCGCCGCCGCGTCTTTCGCAAACTTAGTCACTCCCTTTCCAAAAGCAGCACCGAGCGAAAACACTTGAAAACCGCCTGAGTCAGTGATGGTCGGAGTCGACCAATTAGCAAATTTATTAAGACCTCCCCCGTCGCGTACCACGTCATCACCCGGCTGCAAAAAGAGATGATAAGTATTGGCAAGAGTGACTTGATTGCCAACATACGCCGCCATATCCTCCGGTTTTATCGACTTCACAGTACCCTTGGTACCAACCACCACAAAAGCTGGTGTCTCAATATCACCGTGCGGAGTATGAATAATACCAGCGCGGCCCAGCGTGCCTTTTTGTTTTTTTAATATTTCAAATGTGATTGGTTTGCTCATACTGTGAATTTAAAAATTACTAATTTACAATTTCCAATCAATTTTAAATGATGCAATTTTTGAAACTACGTTGTTGTGATTTCTAAGTTTAAAATCTATTATTGGCTATTAAATTAGAATTTAAAATTAGTAATTTAAAATTTTGCGAGTAAGCAAAAGCTATCTACTCAACTGAGAGTAACTTAATTGCAAAAACAAGAGTGGCATTACCAGGAATCGGGCCATAACCTTCGGTGTCGTAAGCCATAGAAGCTGGGACAACAATCACTCTATCACCACCAACTTTCATACCAAGCACCCCTTCTTCCCAACCAGAGATAACTTTGCCGGCGCCAACTTTAAAAATAAATGGTTCGCCCTTAGTGTAGGTATTATCAAACTGTTGGCCGTTTTTTAAAGTGCCAATGTAATCAACAGTTACAGTATCACCAACCTTAACTTCATTTCCTACACCAACGGTAATGTCGTTAATTAGGAGTTTTTCAACCTTGCCGTTTTTGGCGGCTTCATTATAAGCATCATTTAATGAACCACCATCTGCTCCAACTATAACTGATGCGGAGTTACTTGTCTCAGACAGAACCGCAACAACATCACTTGATGTGTGCAAACGAATAAAAAACAGGGCCAAAGACATCATAACGACGCTAATACCAATGCCGACGATTTCGAATTTGTTAAGGTTAAACATAGTAGTATTTTACTGATTAAGTCTCGACATCATA
>JBNKWW010000045.1:0-3768 GCA_050299955.1 Minisyncoccia bacterium
GTGCATCACCGGAATATCAAGCTCAGCCTTAAGGCATTCCTCAATTTCAAAACAACGTGGCGCAGAGATATCTTCGAGATTAATTCCACCAAAACCAGGAGCAATGTTCTTCACGGTTTTAATTATTTCTTCAGTGTCTTGGGTATCAAGAACAATTGGAAAAGCATCCACGCCGGCCATTTCTTTAAAAATTGCACACTTGCCTTCCATCACCGGCAGAGCGCCGATAGCGCCAAGATTCCCGAGGCCCAACACCGCCGAACCGTCAGAAACCACCGCGACGATGTTGCGCTTGATAGTATAAAGACGAGCATCTTCCGGCTTTTTAGCTAGGTGTGAAGAAACCGCGCCAACGCCCGGAGTGTACATCGTACTCCAATCGTCACGAGTTTTCAGTTTTCCTTTACTCACCACCTCAAGCTTGCCCACCATTTTTTTGTGAAGCACGAGAGCCATTTTGGCATAGTCCTTTTTAGCGGTTTCTTTTTTTGTTCCAGTTTTTTTAGCTGCTTTCTTTGATGCCATAGTTTCTTATAGATACTTTAAATTACAAACCACAACATTATACGCCACAACCGACACATACAAAAAGGCCGCAACTTGAGTTGCGGCCATTAATCTTGCTTGACGGTCAAAACTTAACCGCGCTTATTCTTCGAAGACTGTTGCTGTTTTCCGCCGTTGGAAGCGCCGCGCATTTGCGCACGAAGCTCGCGGTCGCGTTCAGCCCTCTCAGCCTTCTTTCTTTTGACTTCAGCCAATCCCTGCTTTGCAGTGATTGGCACGACATTGTCGAAGTTCATTTCGCCGGCCGAAAACATAATGTGACGAGAATCATTGTAACGACGGAACAGATTTTCGGTCTGCTGACGCATCCGCGTCGGCATGTCGTTTTCTCCGGAAAAATCGCAAAGGAAGTCCATCAGAACTTCCTGAGCCTCGGTGTCGCGAGTGAAATCGAGCAAACGGACAATACCACCGAGAATCGCGTGCTGCTTGCTGAGTCCGCTTTCATTTTCGTCGAGTTGACGTTCTGCGAGCAACACACGTTCTCGTGCCATTTCCTCTGCAGTCAACTTGATAGACTCCATCTTGCCGTACCGGCAAACAATATGGTAGACAGCACCGTCCTTGGAGTAGATCATAAGATCTTCTCCTTCGAGAAACTGAACCAAACACCGGCCAGAAGCTTTATGCTCGAGGGAAATTGTCGCCAGCTCACTCTCGAAAGTAACCCAAGCATTGATGATGCCGGGGTTGATTTTGCTCGTAACTCCTTTCGGGAGATTTATATCGACCAGAACGATGCACGAGTCGTCGTTCTTTTCCGACAGAACGTCGAAAGTATTACGGTCGGTCGTGATGCGACGAAAAGACGCCTCAACGAGTTGACCGTTCTTGGCGACAGGGTGTTTGACGGAATCAGCAGCGATAAATTCACCACCAACCCGCACATGCGGCGGATAAGTGCCGCGGTTATCAAGACGCGGCGCGCCGACAACCAGTTCAATACCATCGACAAAACCCTTGATGGGGTTAAAGGTGAAGCAATTGGTCATTTCGATGAACTCCTCTTGTATTGTGGCACTATTGCCAACCACCAGCATACTAGCACAATAATGGTATATTGTCAATATCACCTTATAATCTGGTATGATTAAGAGATGAGATTAGGAGACAAACTTGCCATTCACTTCCGTATTGATGTACCGCACCAGAAAGCTTTGAAAAAGCTAGGTATCGGAACGGTGGAAGATTTGCTTTATCACCTCCCCGCTCGCTACGAAGACATCAGCGATATTCAGTCCGTCTCCGGTCTATCACTCGGGCAAGACGCGGTGGTATTTGGACAACTTGGCGGCTTAAAAACGCGTAAGGCTTGGAAAAGCAAAAAACCAATCGCTGAAGGTTGGATTGAAGACGGCTCGGCTCGCATCAAAATAATGTGGTTCAACCAACCATACCTTGCCAAGATGTACAGTGATGGAATGTATGTGAAAGCGGCCGGCAAAGTAACTGGCAGTGCTGGCAAGGAATACATCGCCAATCCCGAAATAGAAAAACTCGACTCACTTCCTATCGACCGACACGATTCGATTTTTAACGGCAGCACAGAAATGGACGACACCATCTATCCTGTCTATCGTGAGACTAAAGGCGTAACCAGCAAATGGTTCTACCACACGGCACTCAAATGTTTTGAAAGAGGAGTCCTCGAAAATATTGTCGACCCAATTCCAAAAGAAATTTTGGATAAGTATCACTTGCCAGAACTCAAGACCGCGCTCGTCTGGACACATTCACCGAAGAAAGCCAAAGACGCCGAAAGTGCCAGGAAGCGTTTTGCTTTTGAAGAGGTGTTTTATATTCAGGTACAAAAAGCGATGGAGCGGGCGGCGGTGAGCGCTGCCAGCACTTATGAGGTGCGGGTAGAAGACGCTCACATCAGCAACTTTACCGAGCGCTTCCCGTTTGCACTCACCGCCGCCCAAAACAAAACCATCAAAACTATTTTTAAAGATTTTGGTGGCAAGCACGCAATGTCTCGCCTCCTCGAGGGAGATGTAGGTAGCGGTAAGACGGCAGTAGCTGCAACGACAGCTTACGCGGTAGCAACCAGTCGCCCGCCCGAAGGCACAAAGTTCGAGGCAAGACCTCGAACTTTGACTGATGTTGATTATGGGAACTTGCAGGTAGCCTATATGGCCCCAACCGAAATCCTCGCCAAACAACACTTCGAGAGCTTCATTGAATATTTCAAACACCTACCAATCCAAGTTGGTCTCATTACCGGTTCTGGCTGCGCGAAGTTTCCGAGCAAAAGTAACCCGAACCTGCCAACCAAGATCAGTAAAGCTCAACTTTTGAAGTGGGTGAAGAATGGTGAAATTCCAATTCTCATCGGTACGCACGCACTCATATATAAGAGTGTTGAGTTTAAGCATTTGGCCTACGTCATCATCGACGAACAACATCGCTTTGGCACCAACCAGCGCAAGCAACTCGCTAAGAAAGATGCGCGTATTCCGCACTTGCTTTCAATGACCGCGACACCAATACCGCGTACTCTCGCTCTCACGATTTACGGAGACCTAGACATTTCTCTTCTCGACCAAATGCCGGCCGGCAGAAAACCTATCATCACTAAAGTGATAGGTCCGGGGCAACAAAAAGAAATGTACGAACACGTGCGGAGTGAATTAAGAGACGGTCGTCAAGCCTACGTGATTTGTCCACGCATTGATGAACCAGACCCAGAAAAAGAAAATGCTCTCAACTTAAAGAGTGTAACTGCTGAAGCCAAGCGTTTGAAAAAAGATGTTTTTCAAGAATATTCCGTCGGAGTATTACACGGCAAGATGACGCCGAGCGAGAAAGACGAAGTGATGCGCCGCTTCGCGGCGCATCAAATCGACATCCTCGTTGCCACCTCAGTGGTGGAAGTAGGGGTGAATGTGCCAAACGCGACCAACATCATTATTGAAGGCGCGGAGCGCTTTGGCTTGTCGCAACTTCATCAGCTACGCGGTCGCGTGGTGCGCGGTACGCATCAGCCGTATTGTTTTGCGGTAACTGAGTCGAAGAGTGACAAAACCAAAGAAAGACTAAAGGCATTAACCACCGCCAAGAACGGCTTTGAATTGGCCGAGTACGACTTGCAGTTCCGTGGATCAGGACAGCTTTATGGACAAAAGCAGTCCGGCCTTTCAGACCTCGGAATGGAAGCGATTAAAAATTTGAAGTTGGTTGAGGCAGCGCGGGGAGAGG
>JBNKWW010000046.1:0-26584 GCA_050299955.1 Minisyncoccia bacterium
CTGCTGGACATAGCTTGCTTTTGGTTGTATAGTTATAGAGTTCGATGACCGCTATGGGCGGCGCGAAGCGCCGCCCACAGAGGAAAGTCCGGACACGCTCTATCACCTTTTTGGTGATAGAAAACAAGTAGCGGGTAACACCCGTCACCGCTGCGGAGCGGCGGGAGTTTAAATATTTAAATATCCCACCATTTCGTGACGGAGAGGTGCGAGCAGAGACGTCCAAAGCGAAAGCAGAGGAATTCCTTCGGGAATAGTCTGTATGGAAACATACAGGGTGAAACGGCTAAATCCTTACTCGCGTGCAAGGTCGCGTCGCTCGTGGAGCGCTTGGTGTTTGAATTTATTTTGAACCTCAAGCGCTTCACGTGCGAAGAACCGCAAGAGGTAGTTGGTAACAACTATCCCAGGTATATGGTCATCCGAAAGTCACTTGTGACTTTCGACAGAATCCGGCTTATGAACAAAAAGAGCGGGGCCGTAAGGCCCCGCTCTTTTACTTAACCATCTTCTCCGCTAGGTCTGCCGGTATGTATTTAATAGGAATATTAACAGTATCCCCTTCATGAATACTGAAAGTATCGACAAAAAACGCGTTTACCTCAAGTACAAATCGTGACGGAGTTGGTGAACTGTAAACAGCCGGATAGGACTCCGGTTTAACATTTTTCTCGATATGAACTATCTTCATATCTTCATCAATCCAAATGATATCTATCGGAAAATTCATATCCTTCATCCAAAAGCCATAATCCCCTACTTGATCAAAGACAAATAACTTTCCTTCTTTATCAGGTAGTGAAGAAAGACCAGAAAGTCCTTCTCGTCTCTCGTCTGGCGAATCGGCTACAGTAACGACAATAGATACGTCATTTATATAGAGTGCGTTTTTTTGTTCACCAAAAAGGTATACAAAAACATCATCGCTATAAGTACGGTACAAAAATATTATTGTGCCGACAATCGCTACTAAGACAAAGATGTCGAGTAAGATAGATAATAAAGCTCTCATAGATTTATCTTAACACGAACGTAATTTTCTGCGTTTAATTGTTTCGGATAAACTCCAACATAGTTTCGGCATCGGAAACTTCAAAAGGATCTACTTCTGAGTTATCTTGCATCCCTGGTTCGATAAACATTTTTACCACCTTGCCATCATCAACCAACATTGAGTAACGCCAGCTACGTTCGCCAAAGCCAACATTTTCCTTCTTCACAAGCATACCCATTTTGCGAGTAAATTCAGCATTGCCATCAGGAAGCATCATTACCTTTTCTGCTAACAAAGTTGTCGCCCACTTAGTCATCACAAAGGCGTCATTCACCGAGAGACAAACTACCTCATCAATACCTAGAGCCTTAAACTCATCGTAGTTTTTTTCATAACCAGGCAAGTGAGCTGCTGAACATGTTGGGGTGAAAGCTCCAGGCAAAGCAAACAAAACTACTTTTTTACCTTTAAATATTTCTGTAGTAGTTAAATCAATCCAACTGAAAGGCGTGTCTTCGCAGACAGTGCTGGCAGTGGAAGTCTCGACTGAAGCGGCTTTTATTCTGGTTTTAAAAGTAACTTCTGGAACTACTTCTGGTGTTTCTGGTTTCATACGGTGAGATTATAACACGGGCGGCGCTTCGCGCCGCCCGTGTTTCTACATTATTAGGTTATAAATAAAGTTAACGACAGGATCGACATTAGGACCATAAACAATCGATGCACCAAGACCGCCAGCGATAGCAAGGAATACGAGAGCAACAATCACCACCATCAAACGAGCCGGAGTTCGTAAAATAAACTTAGAAATCCAATGGATTAACTTCCATATTTTTGCCAGAGGACCGAGGAAAGAAAGCCACTTAGCTAACGAACGAGTACCTTCAAGCAAGCGAACTACATATGCTCCAAGGAGCACCATAAACAAATTAACAGTGAGTAAAGCAAACATCTCGTGCTTTTCAACCAGATTATGAACCTTCATTCTCTCTGGCAACTGACTATCAATGTCGCCAGCAATCATAGTTGGCACAGCCGAGAATACTCCAAGAGCTAATAGAAAAATTTTGGTTCCCTGCCACCAAGAGAATTTTGAAACAAAACGCTGCGGCACAAACTCCATCAAGGCGTAAATTGAGAGTAAAGCTATCGGGAAATGGACAAGCAGTGGGTGCATATATTATGTGAAATCTGACAAGACTTAAATTATAGCAAAACGAAATTAAAAATTGCGTGAATTTAGAAGAAAAAGTTAATATTAAAAGGCCGGCGCCTTCGGCGCCGGCCAATTTATCATCTCCCCAAAGCTTGGCGTAAAGTGAAAATCCAATCCTCATTTTGATCATGTGAATTTTCAGCATCGTTTTCTTTCTGTTTTAAAAGCCATTCCAGATAACTACGATCCTCACTGGCCAACTCACTTATCAAACGTCCATTGTGTTTTCCAAAACTAATACGACGAATAATCGATGGTGCTAAAGAAATTTTTATCATTTCTTCAATAACAGAACTTTCGTCACCACCATTTTTTTCTATCATTTTAGTAAAGAGTCTTTCAAAGAGGGCTCTCAAAACTCTAACGTCACCAAGAGCATCATGCGCCGCCGCATTCTCAACTTGTAAATCAAGCGCGTATCGCAAATACTGCAAACGATACGCATTAAAATGCGCACCTGCGTCTAGGTGACGAGCTACTTTAAGAGTATCAATGACTAAGTGAGGCGCGACTCCGTCGCGCCTCAGCATCTCTACATCAAACGGAGCGTTGTGCGCTACCAAAACTACACCGTCTCGCTTTAGTAACTCATCAAGTTCTGTATGCATTAAAGAACCTGGAAAAGGTGCTTTATCTTCCACATCACGATTAGTGTAATGAGTAGCTTCCATTGCTTCCACACAAAGCGGTAAGGGAGGTTTGAAGAGCTCGCTCTTTTCTTCTCCGGCAAAATCATAGGCGACTTGGAAGATTCTGTCTTCCGCTTCCCTTCCCGTTGTTTCAGTATCAAGAAACACCAATCTTTTTAATGCGGTCTCATTTAGCATATTGGAATTATGTTAACACATAGAAATGTATGCGAAGAATTGCTGTGCTAACATTTTTATATATGGAACCAAATATTGAAGCACGCCTAACGGCACAAGAACAAAAACTCGAGCAAATCTGGCAATCGGTTGAAAAAACTCGAAAATATTTCCTAGTCACAATGTGGACCACAATTATTTTGTTTGTCTTGCCACTTGTTGCCACAATGTTTGTTGTACCTATGTTTATCAATTCTTATCTCGGAACTATTAATAGTTTGTTGTAATTAGTAGGCGCCCGCCGAAGGCGGGCGCCTAGCACCAAATATGAAACTCAAAAATACTCTCGGTTTAATTATTGCCGTTATCATACCGCAACTAGTAGGCTACGTTGGCAGTGTCGCTATGGTAGATACCTTGCCCCGTTGGTACGAATCCTTAAACCAATCATCATTAACTCCGCCAAACTATACCTTTGGTATAGTTTGGCCAATTCTCTTCCTCTTGATGGGAATCGCCTCGTTTATAGTTTGGAGAAAGGGCCTTGGCTGGCCAGAGGTTCGTCTCGCTCTTTTTATGTATACTGGACAACTCTTCCTTAACGGACTTTGGTCTTGGCTTTTCTTTGGTGCTCAAAATCCACTGGCGGCGCTGTTTAATATACTGGCACTTTGGCTGGCAATTGCAGCCACCACCATCGCCTTTTCTCGAATAAGTCGTACCGCCGCCTTTTTGATGCTGCCTTACTTACTATGGGTAACTTTTGCCACCTATCTCAACTATCAGATAGTGTTGCTCAACTAAAAGTATGGGAAGAAAAGTTACCGTGAGTGATAAAATGCAGCGAAGTTACAGTTACGAATTAATTGAACCAATTGGTAAGAATTTTGCTCTGGACTTCAAACCAGAACTATCACCAAAAGAGATGCTTGAGTTAGGTATATTTGGTGGAGTATATATGAGAGATTGTCAAAAAGAATTTCCTAAAGAATGGTTTAAAAAAGCCAAGTTTCAAAACGCCGGAATCTATAAGCAAAATCCCAAACTGAATTACTTTGGCATAAAAGCCAGTCAGCCACTTTCCGTCTGGCAAAAGAAAGGCTGGATAGATAAAGAAGACCCACGCGGTTGGTTTCAGTGGTATTGTCGATATTATATGGGTAGACGCCTACCAAAAATTGATGAAAAACAAATTAAGCGATGGAAGGCTTTCAAACGCCACGCTACACAAGTGGCAAATAACTGCGAACGAGGCGACAAAACCTGTCGACCAAGGCAAAAGCAGGCCCTGCTTCATTGGGCATATGATGCGAGAAAGTATTAGGTGACGGAGAGCGGGAAAATTAATAGGTGGCGGGGACCTACGGTCCCCGCCACCTATTAATTTTCCCGCCCTGAACCTATGTTACAATACCTCCGTAAAACTCATTTAAATTATGCTAAAAACATTTATTCTGCCTTCTATTGTTCTTATTCTCGGTACTGCCGCCTTCTTTCTACACCTACCATGGCTCTATATTGTAGGTACAGCTATCGGTATTACAAAAATCTTACTCGATTCTTATGAACACATAAAAGAGGGCGACTATTCACTAGACTACATTGCCTTCCTAGCTATGGTAGTTGGTCTTGTTTCCGGAGAATATCTGGCAGCAATTGTGGTGGCACTGATGTTTACCGGAGGTGATGCTCTCGAAACTTTCGCAGGACGCAGTGCGGAGCGTTCTTTGAAAGCACTTTTATCTCGCATCCCTAAAAATGCTTTAGTGCAAAATAGTGACGGAAGCGAGACCGAAGTTCCACTTCGTGAAGTTAAAAATGGAGACATCATTATAGTGCGTGGAGGTGAACTGATTCCACTTGATGGCGACCTTATTTCGGACAGCGCTACATTAAACGAAGCCAATCTAACCGGTGAGTCACTTCCGGTGACTGCAGAAGCAGGCGATTTTATTAAAAGTGGTGTAGTGAATGATGGCGAACTTCTGAAACTAAAAGTATCCGGAACTTTTAACACCTCCACCTACGCCCGCATTGTAGATTTAGTTGCTGAAGCCGAAAAACACCAAGCACCATTTGTTCGTCTCGCTGCCAAAGCCAACTTCCCTTTTACGGCCATCACTCTCATTTTAGCTGGAATCGCTTTTGCTATGACTGGTGAACTGGCACGTTCACTCGCAGTATTGGTTATTGCCACACCATGCCCGCTCATTATTGCGGCACCTGTTGCTTTTATTGGTGGACTTTCTCGTGGCGCGAGAGAAAACATTATTATCAAGAGACCAGTTGCTCTTGAAGTAGTATCGCGAGCTAAAACTATTTTCTTCGATAAAACCGGAACTCTAACACTCGGTGAACCAGCCTTAACAGAAATCCGCGTCGCCTCTGGCCACACCGAATCAGAAACCGAAATATTATCTTTCGCAGCCGCTCTCGAATCTCACTCTATTCACCCATTGGCCCGTGCCATAGTTGCAGAAGCCAAAAGGAAATCAGTCATCGTTCTAAGCGCGAAAGACGTAAAAGAGACTCTAGGTAAAGGAATTTCAGGCGAGGTTGACAAAGATAATTTTGCTATTCATAAAGCCCCAGAAAAAGAACACACTGCCGGTAGCATCACTCTTGAACTAACTAAAAACAACATTCCTTTAGCTTATCTGGCTTTTAGCGACGTTATAAAGAGTGACGCTTTTGATGTCTTAGATTCACTAACCGAACAAGGTTTTAACATCGGTATCATAACTGGCGATACCAAAGAAAACGCTGACAAGCTCTTTGCTAATAAAAATATTGTCGTATACAGCAACGCGACTCCGGAGGATAAATATCGAATTATTGATGAGACGAAAGAACGAGGCGAAACAGTGATGATGATCGGCGACGGCCTTAATGACGCCCCCGCTCTAGCACACGCCGATGTTGGAGTAGTATTCTCAGGTACCGAAAACAGTGCCGCAGTAGAGACCGCCCAAATAGTTATACTTGGTCACGATGTTAAATCAGTAGCTGAAACTATCAACATTGCCAAACGCTCGATGAAGATTGCTTCGGAAAGTGTTTGGAGCGGCATCATACTTTCAACCGGAGGTATGCTTTTTGCTCTCTTTGGTTTTATCGTACCAGTAACTGGAGCTTTGATTCAGGAAGCGATTGATGTGATTGTAATCTTGAACGCTGTGAGAGCAGCTTTTGGTGGTAAGAGTGATAATTAAGCGACGAGATATAAATGGCGAAAAAAGCGCGGACCCAAAGGGTCCGCGCTTTTTTCGCCATTTATATCTTAGTTAATAAAATTCAAAAACCAAGCCATCGCCACTTCGTAACTAAAGAAATAAAATCCAAGGAGAGAAGCAATCACTACTAGTATGGCCAACATCACAATAAACCACAATTCTCTGCAGCACGGCACTTTCTCCTTTCTTGGAGCCGGAGACAAACTCACACCAACTGTATGAAGATGCGGATCGTCATAAATGGTTTTCGGTAGTTCAACTCCACCTTCAACCACCACACCTTCAGAAACCACCCTTTCCGGGTCCTGTTCTTTGGTGAAAGCTAAAAATATCTTTTTGAATCCTTTCATACACTGATTATGAACCATCTGCGGGAATTTTACTGAAGTAGACGTGGATAAATATTTAAAAAAGTAACCTAGATATGCAAACAAGGGGCGAGCTTCGCTCGCCCCTTGTTTGACCCCTATCCTCTCACTTTATTCTAGACCGATGCTCCAACATAACCCATCACAAAACACACGCAGCAAAAACCATAAACACCCAAACGCGGAGCGTTTGGGTGTTTGTGGTTTCTGCTGCCCGACAGGGATTCGAACCCCGATAGCTGGCGCCAAAAGCCAGAGTCCTACCATTAGACGATCGGGCAAAATACTTTCAGACGAATGGGCATTATAAGGAAATGGGCGAAACCTAGCTTCTTTATAACCGAACAAACGCAGAACTTACTTTTGCGTGGCGATTATAGCATAAATCCACCCTAAAATGCGAAGGTTCAAATCAGTACTCTTTTTTACCCTTACAGAAACCAATCCGATGTAAGAATTGTCAACTTTTGTCCTATTGGTCTTCGGATTATGTTTTTTGTATAAAGTTTTTGTAAAAAGATTTTTAGATTCACCAAGTTCCTCCGACCAAGTCTTAATTATTTCTGATTCTCGTGACTTATGATTCTCATGTAAGTGAAGTCTGAGTGTAAAATCGTCAGATGTGACATTTGCAAATGTTCGCAACCATTTGATAAATAGTTTTAACATCTGTGGATCAGAATTTCCAAAATCGACCATTACTCCTGTCTTATTTCCTGTACTTTTTGAACCTTCCGCCCAATATAACGCGATTCCGACGAGAAATAATTCTCTTTTTGAAATAGACTTTATATCTTTCTTACACAAACGGTGAATCTCTGCTGTTTTTACCAACCGCATTTCATGCCTTCTAGCTGCTCCGCGTTTTTGAGCAGCGACTCTTTTGTCAGTCAGTGTTTGTTTTTGTCCTTTGGAAAGACCTACCTCACGAAGCCATAGAGACAAGGTGGATTTTGCAACTGGAACTTCATTTAAAATTTCATTATAAGTCTTACCTTGTTTGCGCATTTTAACGGCATTTTCTTTTTGAGCTAATTTATCTTTCATCGAACTTAGTATATCAAGTATAGTAGCTGATAACTGCCTTTTGTATAGAATAGAGTTTATGACATAAAAGGCCGGCGCGAAGCGCCGGCCATTTACTATATTTCTATATTCCCTCTCTCTTTCTTTTACCCCTTACTCTTCTTAAAACAATCGAGACACTTAAGATTGTCGGTATTGCGAGGTTCAAATGGAAGCTGAGTGATAGCGGCTCCGCAGCCAGCACATTGCCATTCACCCGTAAACATTTTACGTTCTCCGGAAGGAGCGCCAGTCTCAGCTGCACCACTCTCTCGAGGTTGTTCTTCACTCATAGTTCCAGCGTCTGGGTCAAAAATTGGCGCGTCACGGTCATCCATATCGGCAGCAGAAACGCCTGTATTGTCAGAAGAGGCGGTATCACCATTCTTAGATTTGAAATAACAATCACGACAAGTAAGACCATTGTCACTTCTTGGTTCAAACGGTAATTCCGTAATTGCTCCGCCACATTTACTACACTTCCAATTTCCTTGAAACATACTCATTCTAATTATTAGCTTTTAGTTTGTAGGTGATAGTATACCTTATTTGTTTTCGTACGCAGATTTGATAAAGGCAGTAAATAGAGGATGCGGCTTTAGTGGGCGGGCCTGAAGCTCAGGGTGAAACTGAATACCTACAAAGAAAGGGTGAATATTTTCTGGCAACTCCATGATTTCCATCAAACGCTCGTCTGGAGACTTCCCTGAGAAAATCACACCCCCATCTTCGAGTCCTGGAATGTATTCGGGATTAACTTCATAACGATGACGATGACGCTCTAAAACCTCATCTTGTCCGTAAGCCTTACGAGCAATACTACCCTTTTTAAGGATGGCTGGATACTGACCAAGACGCATACTGCCTCCCATATCACCTTTAGCGATTTTTTCTTTCTGGTCGGACATCACACCAATCACCAAATTTTTCGCTTTAGGATTTATTTCTTCGGTACTGGCGTCTTTTAATTTCAAAACATTTTTAGCGTACTCAAGAACAGCGAGCTGCATACCATAGCAAATACCAAAGTATGGGATTTTGTTTGTTCTTGCATATTCAATCACTTTCAACTTGCCTTCTATACCAGTAGTCCCAAAACCACCAGGCACCAAAATACCATCATATTTCTTAAGCTCTTTTAGGTCCGCCCCTTTTTCAAAGTCTATTGATGAGAGATAAGTGATTTCCGGTTTTAAGCCAAGCTTATATGAAGAATATTTTATGGCCTCAATAACAGAAATATAAACATCAGAAAGCACGAAGTCACCAGAATTAAAGTACTTACCAATCACTGCAATCTTTACCGTGTCTTTAGTGTTTTTTGAACTATTAACAAAGCGTTTCCAATCGTAGAGATTGGACTTTTGGGCGCCGGAAATATTTAGCAAATGGCAAAGTCTGTCGGAAAGGCCGTCTTTTTCAAAGTTGAGTGGAATATCGTAGATACTGGAAACATCCGGTGCCGAGATAACATCCTCCGGAACTACGTTACAAAACAAAGCAATTTTTTCTTTGCGCTTTTTATCGATTGCCACGTTAGAGCGACCGATAATGATGTCTGGCTGTACTCCAGTTGAACCAAGAGTGCGCACGGCGTGCTGAGTTGGCTTTGTTTTCATCTCACCCACTGTCCCAGGAACAGGCAAATAAGAAACCATGATAACTGCAACATCTTTCGGAGACTCACTCTTCATCATTCGCACCGCTTCGATAAAGAGGATGTTTTCGTATTCGCCAACCGTGCCACCTATTTCAATCAACACCACATCAGCGTCTGCTTCTTCACCAGCTTTCTTAATGCGACTAATGGCCTCGAGTGGAATATCTGGTACCACTTGCACACAACGACCTTTGTAGCCAAGATTGCGTTCACGATTTATCACAGACTGATAGATGCGACCAGTGGTCATGTAGTTGATAGACGGCAAATCTACATTCAAGAAACGTTCGTAGTTTCCCATATCTTGGTCGGTTTCGAGACCGTCCTTAAGCACAAAAGTCTCACCATGCTCGGTAGGATTCATGGTTCCAGCATCGACGTTTATGTATGGATCAATTTTGAGAGTGGTCACTTTAAGACCGCGACCTTGTAGAATTTTGGCGACAGATGAAGAAGTAACACCTTTGCCGACTCCGCTCATCACGCCGCCGACAACAAAGATATACTTCCTCTGCTTTTTATTGGCAGTATTGGAATTTTTTTTCGTTGTCATTACGGTTACTAATTATACTCTTAGGTAACGTGATACAGCAAGTAAGCTCGATACCAGACCAAGAACCACTCCCACTCCCACAATCACCAAGAAAATGTAGCCAAAGTGAGTAATGAAATAAGTAAATAAATTGAATTGGAAGAAAGTTTCAGTACCAGGACCAATCCACATCAAAATTGGATACATCAATAGCAACGTCATTACTCCGGAAATAATTCCATAAATCACACCCTGAAGCATAAACGGACCGCGAATAAAGGTGTTGCTGGCACCCACAAGACGCATCACACCAATTTCGTCGCGAGTGGTATAAATAGCCAAGCGCACGGTATTGAAAGTAATAAGTACCGCTGCCGCAATAAGAACCGACATTGTCACAATACTGGCCTTCTCTACCACCTTGATGATGGCATTTAGTTTTTCGATAGCGTCTTTGTTCTTAGAAAAGTTTACTCGGTCGATAACCGGAGCGGTTGGTTGTTCTAGCGCCTGCTGTTCCTCCAAGAAGCTGGCAATACTTTCATACTGTGAGGTATCTTTTGCGCGAATAGCAAGTGAGGCTCCGAGTGGGTTATTACCAAGCTCGTCGAGTGCTTGAATGGTGAGTTCGTCGCCTTTGTGTCGTTCTTCAAAGGCAGTCAAAGCTTCTTCACGAGAAGTAAAAGTTACCTCTGCCACCTCCGGCAAAACTTCCAAGCGACTCTTAAGAGCTGCCATATTTTCATCGGTAGCATCGACATCAAAATAAACATTGATATCAACCTTGCTTTGAATGTTTTCGAGAGATGCACCAAGAAGCTGATCAAGCATCATGGTTGAACCGATAACAAACAGAGCCACGGTCATAACAAAAATAGAAGCCAACGACACAAAAGTATTGCGCCAAAAGCCGACAAAACCGGAGCGTATTATTCTTTTGAAACCAGTCATCATAATAAAAACGAATTAAACTTATAGAACGTATCTTCCTTCAGAATCATCACGGACCACACGGCCATCATCCATAGTGATAACACGCTTGCCGAGTTCATCAATCACTCCCTTGTTGTGAGTGGTCATAATCACAGTAGTACCGAGGTCGTTAATTTTTTTTAGAATTTGTACCACTTCGTAGGTAGCGATAGGGTCAAGGTTGCCGGTTGGTTCATCGGCAATGATGATGTCGGGTTGATTGACAATCGCGCGAGCAATTGCGACACGCTGCTTCTCTCCTCCTGAGAGTTCGTGTGGGAAGTTCCAGATTTTGTCTTCTAAGTCTACCAAGGCGAGTGCCTGAGGTACGTTTTCAGCAATCTCTTCATCAGAGCGACCATTGGCTTCCATTGCAAAGGCAATGTTTTCGTAGGCGGTTTTGTGAGGCAAGAGTTTGAAGTCTTGGAAGACAGTACCGATTTTGCGACGATATTTGGGAAGCTTTCCTTTGGGAATCCGATGAATATCTAAAGACTCATAAAAAACTTGCCCTTCAGAAGGCGCATCTTCAGCGATTAGCATTTTTAATAATGTTGATTTGCCGGCGCCGGAATGACCAACGATTGAGACAAATTCGTGCGGAGCAACCTGAAAAGTGATGTCTTTTAGTGCCACTGACTGCCCGCTATTGTACCATTTAGAAACTTTATCAAAGTAGATCATAACTGTTGTCCTAATATTTTACTCTAGTTTCAGAGGGGTGGCTAGCTTTCCGGTTGTTAATTGTTTTTTAGTAGGGATGGATATGAAAAACCGCCGCTTTCCCAAAGGGAAAGCGGCGGCGGATCGGTTAGTAGAAAGAGTCGGCTAGCGAACGCCAGCAAGATACAGACCAGATCTCCAGTATGACGGCTCAGACGAAATCAGGTTGCCTTTTTCTCTGCAAGCGTAGAACTGGGCCATCATCGCAAAAGCAAAACCTTGGCGCGTTTTCCACACGGAAGCATGAGGCTTGCCGTCTGAATATCTCGGGTGGCGCATATTCAGCGCCACCAAGGTATGTAAATCGGCCGGCTGCAGACCACGAGCAAAATATTCTTCTTGTGTACCATCAAGTGAACCGCCATATTTGAATATATGGAGTTCAGTATTTCTTGGAGAAAATCTTTGGGCGGTGTCCACGACACTGTTCTTGGCACCAAGTAACTCTCTACCAGAATGATGTCTCGAGATGATCTTCATTACTGGTACGGTTGGATCGATCACAAGATCGGGTATTTGAAAAATTTCCGCTTCTTCTTGAAAGAACTGCTCTTGTGCCAGTGCTGCTGTGAGTGACATCTTATCCCTTTCTATTTGGTTTTTATGAACTAAAGCGACGAGTTTTATAACACGATTTGAGGTGAAGGTAAAGTGTGGGAAAGGCCGGCGCCCCAGGGTGCCGGCCTTTTCCACACTTTACCTCCCTACTCCCCCTCTCCTACCTTCAACTCCGCATCAATAAATTCCTGAATGTCGCCGTTTAGAACTTTATCTATCTGGCTGGTTTCGACTCCGGTGCGATGGTCTTTAACCATCTGGTACGGATGCGATACGTAAGAACGAATCTGACTGCCCCATTCTATCTTGACCGACTTTTCAACCGAAAGTCCTTGGAGTTCACGCTTCCTTTGTTCTTCTTTGAAAGCAAAAACTTTACCAGCCAAAAGCGACATTCCCCGCTCGCGGTTTTGCTGTTGACTGCGCTCACTCGATACATTGACCGAGATGTTGGTTGGTTTGTGAACAATACGTACCGCTGTCTCTCGTTTATTAACATTTTGTCCGCCGGCGCCACCAGAACGAGCAAAACTTATTTCCAATTCCTCTTCATTCAAACCAACTTCTGAAACATCATCAACCTGTGGTGAAACCTCCACAAGCACAAAGGAAGTTTGTCTTTTTCCACCGGCATTAAAAGGAGAAATGCGTACCAAACGATGTACTCCTGACTCTTTTTTCAATACACCATAAGAACCTTTGCCAACCATTTCTAAAGTGATATTGCGATAACCACCAAAATCATTAGTGTTATCATCAAGAACCAAAACGCTCCAACTGTTATTTTCAGCGTAACGTTGATACATCTCCACCAACATCCGCGCGAAGTCTTCTGCATCGTCACCGCCGGCCCCAGCCACGATTGTGATGACAGCATTACTTTTATCGAATTTTTCCTTCCCTTCGGCAGCGTCTTTAAGTTCTTGCAGTTCTTTAATCATTGCCTGTGCCTTCTGTGGCTCATTCCAGAAATCTACCTGCAGCATTGCGGCTTCGATTTCAGCGATTCTGTTTTGCGGGTTGTCCATAATTGATGAGAAGTATAACAAAAAGCGGCCAAAATAGCTTCGCTATTTTGGCCGTTTTTTACTGCCCTTTCCTTTTACCTCGAAAACTCCCCAATCAGCTCATCAGAATAATAAAACCGCTCCGCTAAGTCGCCATACACATATTTTCGGCCACCGGTTGAAATTACAGCCCCGCCCACTTCAGGCGATTCGTTTGGCATTGAATTTTGAAAACCAATATTAAACAAAGTGGCCACAATACCTGGCTTGTCCTCTATATTAAAACCAACGTTACTCCATTGTTTTTCAACTTGTTTAATAAACAGTGCGGTATATAAATATGAATAATAGTGATTATGCTCATCCGTGAGGCGAGCATACAATACTGAATCGGCAACTGGAGAACTTTCGGGAAGAAGCTCGGCGTTTCCTGTCTCATAGAAAGTCGAGGTCTCATCAAATAAATTATCCTCTATCATTCTCGCGGTCTCCGGTTTAATACCGGAAACGCCGAGCGAAAACTGCGACAATGTCCCCAAAATTTTAAGTGGTTCAAAAACTCGCTTAAAGACTTCGCGCTCTGAAGTAAAGAAACGAGTTTGTTCTGGCACCACAACTGATACTATCAATCTTGCTGGGACTCCGGTTTCGTTAGCCACTCTATCAATTACTTCTTTATCTTTACCAAGACCAGAAGCAATCACTGCCCACTCCGGCGTGTTTTCAAAGCTACATTCAGAAAGATTAACATCAACACAAACCTGCCCAGCATCAAGCGCCTCGATATCAGACGATGTGGCATTCTTCATTATTGAAGTGTTACGCTCCTTGATACTGCCAACATTAAATAATCCAAATTGCATACCTACAAAGACGAGACTAAAAACCAACCCGACAAAAGCGAAGAAAAAAACAGATATGACAAATAATAGTGAAGATAATTTTTTCATTTTGAGCCACCTCGCAGGATTGAACTGCGGACCTACGCGTTACGAGTGCGTCGCTCTACCAACTGAGCTAAGGCGGCCTTGAGCACTAATCCTATTATAGTTAATAAGTTTTTCCAAACTAACTGTACTCAGTTTGACGTATTTGGAATTTCAAACTTTTTTTGGTATTATGCCACTTGCTTGGGTGTGGCTACGAATTTCACTCTCCAGACTCAGGCGTGGAAGACTACTGGAAGTAATTTTCCTAGTTTGCCAATGTATGAAAATCATACATTACCTTCGTTCGCGAAAAATGTGTTAACACACATTTGATTCCTGTCAGAAATGTCATCATCCAAACCAGCTTTGCTGATGAATTTCTTCCATAAATCCAAAGCGAGTAAGCTCGTTTTGTCGTTCTCTCGCCAATGTAGCTCAGTCGGTAGAGCGCACCCATGGTAAGGGTGAGGTCCCCAGTTCAATCCTGGGCATTGGCTCCGAATAAAATATTAAAGAAAGGCCGCCCCGAAGGGGCGGCCTTTCTTTTTTGCAACTATTTACGAAACACAAAAGGCCGGCGCTACGCGCCGGCCTTTTGTGTTTAATCCATTTCAACCTAATTTCTGAATTCTACTCGCTTAACTTCAACACCAGCTTCATTCATACTACCTTGAATGTGTACCGCTTCTGTTTCCTTAAACATACTGTCTTCACAAACAGATTCACTTCCTGAGGTATCTACACAAACACTATTGCCATCAAAAAACAGTGGTGCAGTATGACCAAATACTCCCCCTTCTTCAAACACCAAGTGCCAGTATTTTGAATCAAGTGGTGCTGGCACATTTTTCAAGAGCTGACCTTCTTTATCAAAGCTGAATTCACCCTGGTTTGGATTGGTTTCAGCATTACCACAAGCAATATCGGTAATCTGCCAAAGACCATCATCTGCAGCTAGAGTAACTACAGCTTGACCGGCAACACCCTTCTTGGAAGACATTACTAATATTTGTGCTGAATCATCTTTCTTATATACAGGGATGGTACGAAGACCTTCTGGAACCTCAATCTGACAAAGCACTGGGTCCATCTCACCTTCTACCAACTTGTCTTTATACTCCATCAACTTGGCAGCCAAATCACGACTTAGCTCCATGCGACTAGACAATTCTGGCTCAAAAGGAGGAGTACTGGTTGACTGACGAGCAGTTAACCATGGTTCATAAAAACCTAAAGCAACATCGATTGGATCACCTTCCACACCACGCTTCTCACCAAACTGAACTCCGCCTTTAACAAAAGCAAAGTAAATGACAATAGCAGCCATCACAGCCACAATTAATAAAATAGAAAATAATTTGTTTTTATTCATAACGTATAACTTTAATTTTGTCCCATTATAATAGCATATTATCACCAGAATTCTGCGTAATCTTGGGAATATATAAAGACACTTTTGTTGTGTGAATTCCTATTAAACAGTCCCCCGGACTGTTTAATCTACCGCTCGTAACGTAAAAACCACGCTCTGACGAGACGTGGTTTTTACTAACTGCGCGGTAGACGGGACTTGAAACTTACAGTTTCGGTACAGGTTGTCGATATTTTATTTCGGCTTCGCCTCATAAAATATCAGGCAACCTTTTCAAGTCCCTCAAGAACAATCCCCCGGATTGTTCTTGCTACCGCTCGTAACGTAAAAACCACGCTCTGACGAGACGTGGTTTTTACTAACTGCGCGGTAGACGGGACTTGAACCCGCAACCTCCCGCGTGACAGGCGGGTGCTCTAACCAGTTGAGCTACCACCGCAAGTGAGTAAGCAAGTGGAAACTTGTCTACATTTGCCTTGCGAGCGTAATGGTGGAAAGCTTTGCTTACCACCGCAGTTATTGAACTCTTGAAATCGAAGCTTTTTTCTTGATAGACTTGATAGAAATGGCTTCGAGTCACTATTATACATAATTTTCTCTAATTTCAAAGTGTTTAAATAAGTCCAGGTGTCAAAGACGCCGGCCCAAAGGGCCGGCGTCTTTGACTTCATTTTTATCTATAATTTTGTGCCGATGGGTAGAGTTGAACTACCTTCTAGGGTTTATGAGTCCCTCGTTCTAACCGTTGAACTACACCGGCATTTTACAAGCCTTAATTAAGCCAAGTATTTTATATTTCACATCCGTTCCTCGAGAGACACGGAGAGACAATACACCATAATAGTTATCATGATTTTCATAAACCTTCTTAGGTCTACCTTTCAAAAATATAACACTATGGAATTGCTTCTTGGGTATACCGAGATATTTTGACCAGAAATTTAGGATGATCTGTTCTCTATCTTTATGTATCTCGGACACATAAATATACGGATTTAGTCGCTCTTTTGCAACCCCTAGCTGCAAAAACCAGTCATAGGCGAATTTTATGATTTCCGGATCGGAATTTACCATTGCTGTACTACTTTGATGGCTTTTTACACCTTCTCCCCAATACAACCCAATACCAAGCATCAGTCTATCTCTATCCGATAAGTTACCGATAATATTTTTAGCCTCAACAGACCTGGCTTTTATATTATCAGCTTTCTTTTTCTTATTTGTCTCCGCTCCTTTTTGTCTTCCAACCATACCACTTTCTATCTGTTTCTTACGTAGATTCAACGCTTGAGACTTTGAAAGCACAACATCTGAACACCAGTGACTTACGCTACCGGGCGAAACACTCAAATGTTTTGCAATGTTTTTTATACTTTGACCAGATTGTCTAAGTTTTCTGGCTTCTATTCTTTCTTGAAATTTAGACATAATTTAAATATAACATAAGACTTATATTTATTTTATTACTATACACAAAAAGCCGCGCCCTTTGGGCGCGGCTTTTCGTTCTTGTTGCGGGGCCCGGAATCGAACCGGGGTCTGGAGGTTATGAGCCTCCCGAGGTACCTCTCCTCTACCCCGCTGTATATTTAACTATTCTCTAGCAAAGAAACTGTGTCGCAGATACTAACATACAAAAAAACGTATGTCTATCCTCTGTTAAGCACCTATACCAATTGAGATGATGATTTCTGGATCCCTGTCTTCACAGGGATGACGATATGAAGTAGTAATTAAAGAAAAGCAAACAACTCTAAATCAATTAAATAACTCCAAACTCTGTAAATACACGCTGGTATTTTATGATAGCTTCTTTGGCTATACGTTCAGTTAGAATAAAATCACCTCCCTCGTGAGCAATCTTGTTACGAATCAAGTGAGCATCCCAAGCGTCTTGCAGTGTAGCGAAGGTAGTGGTGGAGGCACTCTTTAGTTTGTCACCGATAGAATTACCGGCATAGCCTGCGTTAGTTAGAACTTTGTCCAACATGATGTCAGCCTCGATAATAGCCAGACGCCAGTCGTTTGGATTACTAGAAGAAATATGTGATTGCACCTGTGTCCACTGTGCGTTGCCAGCGTGATTATTTTGGTAAACACTGCTCCACATTTTTTCGTCTGCCTTAACCCGCTCGGTAGCCAAATCACCAAAATGGTTAATCATGATGTAGGCATAGATAATTCCTACAACCATCAGAGCTGACAGGAGAAAAGCTAGAGCGGAATAAATGAGCCAAGCTTGTCCCAAAAAAGATATTATCTGAGACCAGAAAACACTATCGGTCAGATAGGTTAAAAGCTGTGAAGACAAACCGATAAAATCGGGACCGTAAGTATTAAATACGATGTCATTCTCATCTGGCATAAGTTCTGGTCACTACGGACTAGAGCTTTTGGTCGTACATCTTCTTTCCTAAATCAAACAACCGAGCATCTCCCGCATGTGGTGCTATATATTGTACCCCAACTGGTAAATCTTTGCCGTCACGTTGTACAGTGCCAGCTGGAATAGAGATAGCAGGAACACCAGTTAAGTTTACTGGTACAGTAAAGATGTCTTGGGCATACATAGAGATAGGGTCTTCTTGCTCGCCAAACTTGAAGGCTGGGGTTGGAGTGGTCGGCGTAAGGACCAAGTCAATATCTTTGAAAACTTCATTTAGTTCTGCACGCATCATGTCGCGCAAGGCTTCTGACTTGCCGTAGTAGGCATCGTAGTAACCAGCAGAAAGTACATAAGTACCGAGTAGAATACGGCGCTTCACCTCTGTACCAAAACCTTCAGCCCGAGAATTGAGGTAATCACCAAGCAAGTCTTCACTATCTACTCTGGTACCGTAGCGGATTCCATCATAACGAGCCAAGTTGGAAGAAACTTCTGCCGGCATAGAAATGTAGTAAGCCGCTAGACCTTTAGCAAAGAGCGGCAACTCAATATCCACCACTTCATGACCGGCCGCTTCTAGTTCTGCGACTTGCTTATTGAACAAGTCCATTACATCTTCGTCTATTCCCTCTTTAAGGAAATCACGAGGAATACCGATGCGGTATTTTTCCTTAACTGGCACTTCTGGATAAGTATCTTCAGAGATAGTGGTTGAATCCATTTTGTCGCGACCGGAAATAGTATTGTGGATGAGTTCGGCGTCAGCCACGGTATTAGTCAGCGGACCAGCTTGGTCAAAGGAAGAACCCATGGCCATCAGACCATAACGAGACACAGCGCCGTAGGTTGGCTTAAATCCCACCAAACCACAAAAACTAGCTGGCTGACGAATAGAACCTCCAGTATCGGTGCCGAGAGCAGCCGGTACCGCCGCCATCGCCACAGCTGCTGCCGAACCACCAGAAGAACCGCCAGGCACACGCTCTGTGTCGTGCGGATTTTTAGTTGGACCGAAGGCTGAGTTTTCGGTTGAAGAACCCATGGCGAATTCGTCTAGGTTGGTACCTCCCACAAAGACAGCTCCTGCCTCACGTAGCTTTTCTATAACTGTAGCGTCGTAAGTGGCGTGGTAATTTTCAAGAATCTTTGACGCTGCGGTAGTACGCTCACCTTCGATTAGAATGTTATTTTTTATCGCCACTGGAATACCACAAAGTAGGTGTGTTTTGTCTCCTTCAGTCTTAATCTTTTCAGTAGCTGCTTCGGCCGCCTCTTTGGCTGCATCAAACAACTCTAAGAAAGCGTGGATGTCGCCGTCTTTTTCTTTAATTACTGCGAGCGCGTCATTTAGAGCATCGACTGGAGTGTAGTCGGTAGTGAGGAATTTCTCTCTTAGTTCTTGGATAGTCATATTACTCATCTGTGTTTAAAATCTTCTTCACTTTTATAAACCGACCTTCACGCGCTGGAGCCTCATTTAAAATAGCTTCGGTAAATTCGTTTGGTTCATTGGTAACCTCGTCCTCGCGGAAGACATTGTATACAGCGCCAACTTCTTTCTTTAACTCCCCTTTCTTTACCACCTCGTCGATGGTACTAACATAATCAAGAATAGACGAAATCTCTGTCGCCAATTTGTCGACCTCATCGTCGCTTAACTTGATACGTGACAATGTGCCAAGGTGTTGTATTTGTGCTTTATCCATAAGTAATTTTCACTGCGAATAATAACGTACCAGACGAGAACTGTCGAGAATGTTTGATTCCTAGCATGGCAATAAAATGAGGTCAGACCTCATACCTCTAAATCTCATTGCGAGTTTTATAACCAATACCGCCAGAGTACGGGAGGTCTGACCTCGTTTTTAATGTTCTGTAGACTTGGGATGAGACAATGGCTTTTACTCGAACCTATTTCGTGAAGCAATGAAGGTTCAAGGCGTCACGCGCGGAGCACATGGTGGCTTTATGCTTCAATGTACGCATTGTGGTGAACCAACAACATATCAAGTACGCCCTCAGCTCGCTCTGCGAGACTTCTGATGGTGAGCAAATCTTACCGTTCTACCTTCCCTCCACCACCATTCCTCTTGCCTTTTTATGCCCTAATCATACTCACACCTTTTACAAAAGGAAAGATATGAGAAGGAAATGGTGGCAGGATGCTCGCCGCTTCTCATTCACAAAAAGCTTCGTTTCAATCTCCGTCTACTCAAGTAGTCTTCCACTCCGATTTTCGTCGTACTCGCAGCGACCCTAGGTTTCAAATCAAAAGTTCGTACCTAAAGTATAAACCTCCTACACATACAGCATTCCTGCAAAGTCAGCCCTGCTTCACGGACTGATAAATACACCTGATTAGTCCTTTAGAACCTTTTTCAATTCACCCACTAGAAAATCATTATTTTTTCTTGATTGTATAGAAAAACGCAACCACTGATTAGTCATATCCAGTATTTCATGACCACCTCTAACTAAAATTCCACGTCTCTCTAACATACTCTTCAATTCCTCACTTTTTTGTCCATTAACAATCTTTACCAAGATAAAACAACCATTTGGCATAAAGCATTCTAGCTGATTTTCAAACTCTTTTTTAAGTATGCTAAACAATCTACTGCTTTCTTTACCGTAAAAGGCTCTGCTTCTAGAAACAAAATCGCTTTTTGTAATAAGATGTTTTAACGCCAATGCAGAAAAAGGCGACATAGAGTAAGGTATATGGTACTTGGTATTATGTTCTTTAATGATAGATCTACCAGAAACAATTACTCCTAATCGTGCCCCTGGTATTGAAAAGAATTTTGAAAATGACATTACGACATGTAAATTATTACGTCGAGTGGCATCTTTCACTAAACTCTGTGTAGAAAAGTCTGATCTAAATAACAGATATGTTTCATCCACAACAAACTGAACATCAGGATTATTCTTGACAAGCTTCAGAAGTTCTTTTCTATCGTACAAGACAGAAGTTGGATTATTTATGTTACATATAAATACGCAATCTCCATGTTGAAGTGTGTCTTGTATTGTTTTGTAATTAGGTGCAAAAGCGTCCTTTGCGTGTAAATGTATTTTTTTAATGTCTTTTTTAAATACTTTATTGAATATAGTATATTCCCAAAAGGTTGGGACAACCACAACCGCTCTTCTATAGGGAATAAATTTTGGTATATCAAAAATAATCTGTGTCGAACCAACACCTAATGCAATATTTTTCGTGGGCACTTCCAAAAAAATACGCAGAATAGAGAGGATTTCCTTATTGAGATAATCCGGGTATTCAGCAATGATATTTACATTATCTTGCAAAACTTTTAGTAGCGATTTAGGCGGCCCAAAGGGGTTTGTATTTACTGAAAAATCAATCATATTTATTACCATATTCACGAGAGATAAGTTCTTTGAGGTGTGCAACAACACATTCTCTGTCCTTTTTGTAACCTAGGTACATCTCCCCCTCTTCACCACCCTTTCCCGTGGTTAAAGCCTCAAATAAATCATATGCAGTCGGTTTGTCAGATGAGCTTATGCCGATTGCTAATTTGACAACAGCTTTCTCAGCATCTTTTCTGAACTGTTCGTATACAGCCCTATTTCCACAGATGTACTCATTTGGTGAAGTTAGTGCATTTAACACCAAACGCCAACGTATCTCTGGAGAGGAAAGGAAACCCTTGTGCTTTTCTACAGCGGGTACTTCATAACCAGTGTGAGTTTTAACAAAAGGACGTAAAGAAATCGCATGCTCCACGTCTTTGTAGGTGACTAATATTTTATTTTCATAAGGCACCTCATCATCAAGGTTAAGATTATATCGTATATGTAGATCAACCAAGAAATCTCTTATTTTCTCAAAGTCATATGGAGAATAGTCTTTTGTAGCGATGAACATGTCCATGTCGGAAACATGCGTATAGTCTTCTGAAGCATAAGACCCATAAACACACGCAATATAATCATCACCACTAAAGTGTTTACCAGCAAAATCAGTTAGCTCTTTAAAAAGTTTAGCTTTAGGGTTCATAGTTCTTTAATAATTTTTTTGGCAGTTTTTCGAATATATTCGACCATTTCATTCAGGTCTGATTCAGTTACGTTTGGATTACCACACATGAAGCGCAGAGGGTATACCAATTTTCCTTCTTCAAACAGCCCGCTATCTGGGATGCTAAACTGATGTAGATGGTACTCGCCATCGTCGATGATACGGGAGTGAATGGTCTTGTTCAGCTTATTTAGCGTATCAACATCAACTTCTTTACCACCCGTATAAAAGAATGCCACAGCGTTTATCTCGACATTATTGAGAACCACAAAATCCGGATCGTTCTGTAATCGCTCTGACAAGTACACTGCCAGTTCATGTCTGTTTGTTATAAGTTCATCCAGACCTTGTTTGCCGAAGGTTTTCATCATAAACCATAATTTCAACGACTTCCAAGACTTGCTGCCTAGGAATGGGGTTATTTGTCCAAACGCAAACTGTTCTTGCATAATTAAATCGGACATACTTGTAATCTTTTTCATATTTTCAGGATCTTTTACTAGGAACGCACTCATGGTATATGGCGTCAACATTACCTTGTGTGGATCTGTGGAGATGCTGTCGAATTTTTCAATCCCTTTGATTTTATATTTCAATTTTTTACTGAAACCTAAGCTAAAACCATGACAGGCGTCGGCATGTAGCCAAATTGATGTATCAATATTTTTTACTAAGTCGGCTACTGCATCCAAATTATCAATAGTCATAGTACGGCTGTCCCCCACATATGCAACCACTGCCATAATCTTGCCTCTGTTTTCCTCTAAAACCTTTTTTAAATCATCCAAATCATATCTGAAATCATTAGTTTTTACTTCAAGTAAGTTATTGCCACACCCAACCCACATTTGTCCACTCTTCACACTATAGTGTCCAATACCTTTTGGAACAATAACCTTGAACGACTCTGGATCGGTAACTCCTTTTTCAAGAGTTCCAGGTTTTTTATTTTCACGAGCCAGCATCATTCCAACTGCATTGCTCACGGTGCCACCTGGTGTAATTATTCCTCCAACACCCCAAATATCTTTTGGCATTACTTTTTCATAACCGACTGTCTCACGAAGCCATTGAATTACAGCAATTTCCACAAAAGTAGCAGAAGGGGCACAAAAGCTTTGGTTTATTAGATTCTGTTGTAAAAAATCAGACAACAATGCTCCGCCAATCGCTCCAACTGAATTGCCCGCATCAGGAAATCCTAAAAACTTCTTACTACTGAAATTAGTGCAGTACGGAAGTATTTCATGCTCAAACTCTTTTAATACATCAGCGGTTGAAGAACTCTTTTCTGGCAGATCGGATATCAAACATTCTGCCTTTTCTTTAGATATACGCTTATTAGTGACTCTGTCACCAAGCTTAAAATCAATTCCCATATCCACTATTTTCGAAAAGAAATCCTTGGCTTGTTTCCTGCTTTCTTCATTAAGAATCATGTAGATATATTATATAAAAAAAGCGGGTCATTGCAAATTACAATGACCCGCATGTCAACCATTTCCACTTCGAGCATTCGAAACAGATCGTCTACGAACCATCACCAAGCTTCGCACACTCTCTCCAAATCTCTTCCTCCTCAATCTTGCGATATAAAGGAGAAACCTTTCCGATTTTCTGAATCTTATTCGGCTTAGGGTACGTCCAAGTTACATTTTGAATGTCGAGACCTAAGAAAGTATGAATTGTTTCGGAGGTGCTAGGCAGAAACGGGTTGACCAAAATCGCCAGAGAGCGGATTAGGTGAGTAAGGACAGCAAGGTCTTGCTCGACTTCTTCCAATTTTTCATCTTCCTTGATTTTTGCCCAAGGGGCTTTAAGGTTAATATGGCGATTAGCGTGTTCGGCAACTTCCAGTACAGAACGGAAAGCTTGACGAAACTTACCAGCTTCAATAAGTGCCCCAACCTTAGGGAACGAATCTTCAGCAATAGCAAGCAACTTACTAGATTCTTCGTCTAGTTTTTCCGGAAAGTGAAGGCCATCAGGGAATTTCTTTCCAGCAAATGACAGAGTTCTATTGGCCAAATTGCCGAAGGTACCGATAAGCTCACCGTTTACACGCTGAGCATATTCAGCCCATACGAAATTTGCATCACTGGTTTCCGGCCCGTTCATAATCAAGAAGTATCTGAGCGTTTCAGGATCGAATGACTTCAGGAAATCCGGAAGCCACACAGCCCAACCACGACTTTTCGAGAATTGCTTCCCTTCAAGATTCAGATATTCAGAAGACACGATCCGATCAGGAGTTTTGAGGGTCCCTTCAGCGAGCAGGAGTGCCGGCCAGATGATGGTGTGGAAAGGGATGTTGTCCTTCCCGTGCACATAGTAATGCACAGCCTCATCGTTTTGCCACCAATCCTTCCATGCCTCAGGAGTTCCTTGTTTTTCCGCCCATAGTTTTGAAGCGGACAAATAACCGGTAACAGCTTCAAACCAAACATAGATTCGTTTTTCTTCAAAGCCAGGCAACGGTATTGGAACACCCCAATCGGTATCGCGTGTTATAGCACGGTCATGTAGACCCTGCTTTAAGAACGTCTTAGCAAAACTTCGTGCGTTAGCACGCCAAGGCTCACTCGTGTTAACAACCCATTCTTCTAGAATTTGTTGCAAAGCAGTGAGTTTCAGGTAGAAGTGTTCAGATTCTCGAACTTCGAGGCGCCGATCTTCTTTACTGAGTTCTTGTTGACGCTTCAGAATCTTCGGATTAATCTTAGGATTCTTCAGCTCAAGCGGATCAAGAAGTGTGCCACAATCGTCACACTGATCACCACGTGCACCGTCGTAACCACACTTTGGACAAATCCCCTCGACGAAGCGATCGGGAAGAAAACGTCCGAGCAGTGGTGAATACAAGGCTTTTTCAGTCTTTGTATACAGATAACCCTTGTGATACAAATCCAAAAAAAGACCTTGAACTACCTTTGTGTGATGATCGGTATTCGTACGTGTATACAAATTATAAGAAAATCCAAGACCATCAATAAGACTTTCTTTGAATTCCTTATGGTACTTATCTGCAATATCGGCGGGATTGATACCTTTCTCCGCCGCCTCAACCGCAATAGGAGTTCCATAACAGTCACTACCAGAGACTAATAACACATCATCTCCAGCAAGCCGGTGATATCGCGCAATAATATCAGCGCCAATAAATGCTGACGCGTGTCCTAGGTGTAAACTACCATTTGCGTAAGGCCAGGCTAAGCCTATAAAAATTTTCTTGTTCATGATGTTTCTCCTCAAAAGTGAATATGAATTTACGATAAACTACAAGCTACATCTCTAAATGTATTTAGCATAAAATAGTATTGTCAATATATATTCCAACTCCTATCTTAATAATTGGTCAATCGTAACGTTTAATGCACTAGCTAATTTCTCCATGGTGCTCAATGTTAAATTTTGTTTACCATTCTCAATATTGCTCATATACGCTGGATCAAAATTAAGTAGGCGACATATATCACTTTGTGACATATTTTTCCCTAACCGAATTTTTTTAATATTAGCACCAAATCTTTGTGCCGATGTTTCTGACATAAACTATTTGCGTCGTTACCAACATCAGTATCATAACCTTTCTTGCACTATAATACAAACTTGAATTATAATACAAAACAGGTCAATAATTTATGATGGCTGGTCTCAATGACCTGACTACAGAAGTTCCTCATAACTTTAGAGCGCATAACTTCGACTGGTGCCCAGGGTGTTGTAGGTTCTCAAATAGGTATACATAAACACAAAGCCACCATGTGCCCCGCGCATGACGCCTTGAACGTTCATTACTTAACGAAATGGGTTCGAGTAAAAGCCAATATCTCATTACAAAACTAGGTTTCACGATAAGTCTCGTTTTATTATGACAGAAGACAGTGGGGGGGGACGATGCGAGATAATAAAGAATAAAATTTTATCCTTGTTTACCCCAGCAATTTTAGAAATTCTGCTTCATTGATGGTTTTAACCCCCAATTCTGCCGCCTTGTCTGCCTTGCTGCCAGCGTTTTCGCCCAGTACAACGTAGTCGGTTTTTTTGGAAACACTGCTGGCGATGTTGGCACCAGCGGCGCGGGCCAGCTCTTTGGCTTCGTCGCGGTCTAGCGTGGGCAGTGTACCGGTAAAGACCATGGACAATCCGGCCAAAGCCTGGCCCGCGCCGCCCGCCTCCGGCTCCACCACGGTCACGTACTTAAGTAGCTCGTCCAACACATGAATGTTTTTATTTTCTCTCATCCAGTCATGCAATGACCTCGCCACCACTTCTCCCACACCATTTATCGCAGCCAGTTCCTCGACGCCAGCTTCCCTGACCTTATCAAGCGAACCAAAGTAATTAGCAATTAAGACAGCGGTCTCTTCTCCCACATGACGAATAGAAAGTGAGATTAAGAGACGATGCAATGGAATATTCCGTACTGCATCTATTGCAGCCAACGCCTTCTCGGCTGATTTCTCCTTAAAACCAGGCAGATCTTTTATATCACCAAGCTCTAATGTGAAAAGATCATAGACTTCGTTGATAAGATTATTCTCCAACCATAAGTCAATTACCTTGGGTCCAACTCCATCTATATTGAAAGCTTTTTTAGAAACAAAGTGATATAACTTTTCACGATGTAGGTGGTCAGAATCCAGATACACACAACGATAAGCCGCTTCGCCTGGGATGCGCTCGATGGTACCGTCGCCGCCGCAGGCGGC
>JBNKWW010000047.1:0-12638 GCA_050299955.1 Minisyncoccia bacterium
TTTCCGCGGGGAAACCCCCACCACCAAGCGAAGCAATCCAGTCTTAACACAACTTAATTTAAATTATGAATCTATCTGTCGGAATTGTTGGTTTGCCAAACGTGGGGAAGTCCACGCTTTTTAATGCACTCACTCGGAGCGCCGTGCCAGCCGAAAACTATCCTTTCTGTACCATCGACCCATCGGTCGGCGTGGTAGCTGTGCCAGACAACCGTCTGGCGACTCTTTCTTCCATTTCAGGCAGCGAGAAGCTTATCCCTGCTATCGTAGAGTTTGTCGACATTGCAGGCCTCGTGAAAGGTGCGGCCGCTGGTGAAGGTCTTGGCAACAAATTCCTCTCCAACATTCGTGAGACCGATATGATCGCCGAAGTGATTCGCATTTTTGAAGACGAAGATGTCCACCACGTCAACGGTGCTGTTGACCCAATGAACGACATTGAGGTAATAAACTTAGAGCTCGTTATGGCCGACGCCGAAACAGTAGCGAAGCGTCTTAGCAACTTAGAGCGTGATGTAAAACGCGGCGACAAAACTGCTGTAGCAGAAAAAAAAATTCTCGAACCTCTCCTTCAACACTTGGAAGCTGGGCAACTCGCCAACAGCCTCGAAATGACCGACGAACAAAAGAAGTTGGTTAAAGGTTTGCATCTTCTCACAATGAAGCCCTTCCTTTACATCTGTAACCGAAAGCAAGGTGTCTTCAACTTAGATGAACAAAATGACGCTCGCTGGCAAGAGCTTCTTGATTTCTTTGAGAAGACCAACGCTGAATACGTGGTGGTAGACGCTGGTATGGAGCACGAACTCAAAGACCTTGAAGAAGAAGAAAAAACAGAATTTAGAAGGGAGTATGGCGCGCAGGACAGCGGCGTGGAAAGCTTGATTCGCGCTTGTTACCACAAACTTGGACTCATTTCATACTTCACTACTGGAGAAAAAGAAACTCACGCTTGGACAGTAGAAAGAGGTAGTACCGGGCCGGAAGCTGGTGCTGCAATTCATACCGACTTCCAGACCAAATACATTCGCGCGCAAGTAGTATCATTTGAGGACTTAGTCGCTGCCGGCAGTATGGCCAAAGCCCGCGAACTCGGAAAGTTGCGCACAGAAGGAAAGGAGTATATTGTACAGGACGGTGATGTGATCGAATTTTTACATTCGTAGAAAGGGGAATAAATTGTACGAAGAAGATCTGAAGGATGCCAAAGCTGAAAGAGCAAGTAACTTTTGGCTTGTTACGTTTTTGGTGGTGTTTGTTGTCTTTGGTGCTGGAATGTCATTCAAAGACGCAACTGGAATCAATCCCTTCGTGTTCATTTTGGAGGGATTGGAGGCTATCAATGGTTAAAAAAATGACCGCAAAACAATTCGGGTTTGTCGTCATCGCTACAGCTTTTGCATTTGCACCGACTGTCAATTACTTCGGTTACGAAGCAGTCCTGCGAGGACTTTCACTCATTCACGGTTGAATTGTTTGGCCGGTCGCGACAGCGACCGGCCATTTTCTGTACGCAGCGCACAACTTCGTTACTTTTTTGCAATTTTGAGCGTATAATATCGATATATGAACAAGCCAAAACAATTTGTGGTGCAACTAGGTGCACTCATTACACTTTACGTTTCATTAACCGCTTTAATCTCGTTATTATTTGCTGTTATCAATATTGTCTTTCCAGACACAGCCGACTCACTTTATGTTAGTGAGAACGCTAGAGACTCAGTACGTATCGGAATTGCTTTTCTGGTTATTGTTACTCCGGTATTTTTGTTTTTGACCCGCGCTAGCAACCAAGACCGTCGCAAAAACAGCAAGGGTGAGTACTCAACCCTAACCAAGTGGTTGGTATACCTATCACTACTAGTTGCTGGAGGAGTGCTTCTTGGTGACCTCATAACGCTCATCATCTATTTCTTAAACGGAGAGATAACTACTCGTTTCTTGCTTAAGGTATTTGTATTGATGTTTGTGGTCGGTTCTGCCTTCTACTATTATCTCTTGGACGTTCGTAATTATTTTGCCAAACGAGAAAAGCTGGCTCTGACTTTTGCGAGTGGAGTGGTGGCTGTTGTATTAGCTTCAATTAGTTATGGCTACACCAAAATTGAGACTCCAAACGAAGTTCGCGAGACTCGTCTAGATGATCAACAGCTAGAAGATTTGCGTGATATGTCTTGGCGTGTCGAAGATTTCTATCGTGAAAATGAAGCATTACCGGATTCGCTCGACACTTTATATAAAGTTGGTAAACCACCAGCAGCACCAGAAGGTCGCGAGACATATTCGTACACCAAAACCGGAGACGATAGCTACCAACTTTGTGCTACCTTTGCCGAGCAGTCTGACGAAATGGACATACGATGGGACAGAGAGTGGGAACATAAGGCTGGAAATTGGTGTTTCGACAAAAAGATTGTTGAAGAGCCGACTTTAAAGGATGTTCCGGTGATGATTGATTAAAGTATGCTGAACAAACAAGCGGCGGGGCTACGCCCCGCCGCTTGTTTGCGTTTTCCGTCACATTCGGCATAATGTTTTTACTTATTTTATTTGTTTAATTGAGGGGATATTTATGCACAAAAAATTTGACCACAAGACGTTTGAAAAGAAATGGCAAGACAAGTGGGCTGCTGACAAGATTTACCACACTACCGAAAGCGACAAGCCAAAGACTTATGTGCTGGATATGTTCCCTTATCCTTCTGGCGAAGGTCTCCATGTCGGTCACCCTAAGGGATACATAGCAACCGACATCTATTCACGTTTCAAGCGAATGACTGGACACGAAGTGCTTCATCCAATGGGGTGGGATGCTTTTGGACTTCCAGCCGAGAACTTTGCGATTAAGCATAAGGTGCATCCACGTGTGGCGGTTGATAAGAACGTGGCGCGATTCAAAGAGCAGCTTTCGGTTCTTGGTTTCGATTACGATTGGGATAGGGAGATAAACACCACCGATCCGCACTTCTATAAGTGGACGCAGTGGGCATTTATCCAAATGTTCAAAAAAGGACTCGCGTACGAAAGTAACGAGCCGATTAATTGGTGCCCAGGTTGTCAAACCGGCCTCGCCAATGAAGACTTGGAGCCAGACGGCACCTGTGAGCGTTGCGATAGCGTCGTCGAGAAGCGTCCGATGCGTCAGTGGGTCCTTAAGATCCGCAACTATGCCGACCGCATGCTCGAAGACTTAGATACTCTCGCCTGGCCGGAACATATCAAAGAAGCCCAACGCAATTGGATCGGCCGCAGCGAGGGAGCGGAGATTGATTTCCAGCTTTCTACCGGCGACACAGCAACTGTCTTTACCACACGCCCAGATACACTCTTTGGCGCGACTTACTTAGTATTGGCTCCGGAACACCACTTGTTACAAATTGATCAAGTTCGAGGCAAGACCTCGAACTTGGGGGAAGTTGAAGCTTATATAGAAGAGGCGACCAAGAAGAAAGAGATGGATCGCCTCGATGACACCAAAGAAAAAACTGGCGTGAAGCTTGAGGGTATTACTGCAACCAATCCGGCCAACGGGAAAGAGATTCCTGTCTTCATTGCCGACTACGTCCTCGCCACCTACGGCACCGGCGCTATTATGGCTGTGCCTGCACATGATGAACGCGACTTTGATTTTGCTAAGAAATTTGGAATTGAAATAAAACAGGTTGTTTTACCTGCTTTCTACAATAATGAAGTAGCCGAGTCGTTAAGAGATCAAATTCCGTACAGTGCTGATGGTACCCTTGAAAATTCAGGAGAATTTAATGGTATGTCAAACTCAGAAGCTAAGAAAGCTATCACTGAAAAGGTTGGTGGGAGAATGACATCGACGTATAAGATTAAAGATTGGGTGTTTAGTCGTCAGCGATATTGGGGGGAGCCGTTTCCGATTGTGCGGGCTGAGGACGGGACCGTATATCCGATTGCCGAAGCACAGCTGCCAGTGACGTTGCCTGAGGTAGAGCATTACGAACCATCGGGTGATGGTCGCTCACCGCTGGCGAATATTGATGACTGGGTGAACGTCACCGGTTATGTAACCGATGATGGCGACTTTATGGTTGCTGACGAAGCGCCAGCAGGGAAGAAGCTTGTGAAAGCAGAGCGTGAGACGAATACCATGCCGCAATGGGCGGGTTCTTCTTGGTACTACCTCCGCTTTATGGATCCACAGAATGAGAACGCACTCGTTGATCCAGAAAAAGAAAAGTACTGGGCGCCGGTAGATGTATACGTTGGTGGTGACCACGCTGTGCGTCACCTTATCTACGCGCGCTTCTGGCACAAGTTCCTATACGACATCGGCGTGGTGTCTACCATCGAGCCGTTCCAGCGTTTGGAGTTCCTCGGCTTTATCCTAGCCGAAGACGGACGTAAGATGAGTAAACGATGGGGAAATGTTATCAACCCTGATGATATTGTTGATGTGGTTGGTGCGGACACTATGCGTGTCTACGAGATGTTTATGGGACCATTCGAAAACACGATTGCGTGGAGCAAAGATGGCCTCGCTGGAGCGCGTCGCTTCTTGGAAAAAGTTAATGGCCTTTCTTCACACATAAGTGAGACTGAACCAAAGACGGTTACAACCGCCCTACATAAAACCATTAAGAAGGTGAGTGAGGATATTGAAGGCTTTAAGTTCAATACGGCGGTTTCTGCCATGATGATATTTGTGAACCTGGCCGAGAAAGAAGGTCTGACCAAAGAAAGCTACGATGCTTTCTTGCGTATCCTTGCGCCCTTTGCGCCGCATATTACGGAAGAGCTTTGGAGAGGGGAGGACGGGGCTGGAAATTCCGGCAGTGTTCACACTGCGGAATTTCCAGCCTTCGACCCAACGCTCGCCAAAGACGAGACTGTCGTCATTGGTGTACAAATAAATGGCAAGGTCCGTGGACAGATTGAGCTGTCACCAGAGGCGGATGAGGCGGCCGCGATAGCGGCCGCCATGGAGAACGAAAATGTGCAGAAATACATTGAAGGAAATGAACCAAAGAAGGTGATTTATGTACCAGGAAGGATTCTAAACTTGATAGTTTAGAGTTATTACTGGATCCCCGCCTTCGCGGGGATGACGCTACCTGCGGTAGCGTCTGACAACAACTTTGTCGCCGTCATACCCGCGAAGGCGGGGATCCAGATGTTAAGCTCGAACGCTTGACGTAATGAGCGGATAATGGTACAAAAGGCGGATATTATGAAATTTGTGGTGTAATTCACCGGCGAAAAATATAAATTAACAACAATTATGATCACTTTTAAGCCCAAACAAGTAACTAAAAAGCTGTTGTCAGTCTTGCCTGACCGCGCTCGTGATGTGCTTGAAAAGCGTTATGGACTAGGAAAAGACACAGATATTTTCACCCTTGAATCTATCGGTCAGACCTACGGCATTACTCGCGAACGTGTCCGTCAGATTGAAAACTACGGCATTCAATCAATCCAGAAGTCAGATGTCTACAATGAGTTCCAGGAAGTATTCGAAGAACTTCAGAAAGCTCTCGACAGTCTTGGTGGAGGACTTATGGCTGAACAAGACTTGCTCGAAGCTCTCTCAGTCGACCCGGCAATTCGCAATCATATATATTTCTTGCTCGTTATCGGTAATCCATTTTATCGCTCTAAAGAAAATAATTCATACGGACACCGTTGGTTTACCGAAAAGAAAATCGCCGACAGCGTTGAAAAAGCACTACGTAATGTCTACCAGAGTCTCGACCGTGATCAGTTGATCTCTGAAGAAGAAATTTTAGGTCGCTTCCGCGAACAACTCATCGACATTGCCGACCGCCACAACGATGAAATCCTAAAGCGTTGGTTACTTATCTCCAAAGAAATCTCCAGCAACCCACTTGGTGAATGGGGTCACGCTACTAGTCCTAATGTGAAGGTAAAAGGAATTCGCGATTACGCCTACTTGGTAGTCAAGCGTCATGGTTCTCCAATGCACTTCCGCGAAGTTGCCGAATCTATTCAAGAACTCTTCAGCAAAAAAGCTCACACTGCTACCACCCACAATGAACTCATCAAGGATGACCGTTTCGTTCTGGTTGGCCGTGGTCTCTACGCGCTTACCGAATGGGGTTACTCAGCTGGTGTGGTGAAGGATGTGCTTCGCGATATTCTCGAAAAGCACGGTCCGCTCACACGCGATGAAATCATAGACAAAGTACGCAAAGAGCGTTACGTGAAGGACAATACCATTGTGGTAAACCTTCAAGACGCAAACCTTTTCAAAAAACTCGCAAACGACACTTATACTTTGGCTGAGTAGTTAATTACAGGGGTTAAACCCCTGTATCATAGTAAGGAAAAAGGCCGGCCCCTTCGGGGCCGACCTTTTTCCTTGTCTCACAAACTCCACACACTCAATCCATATTTTGCAAAACATACGGTACAATATACTCATCTGTTATGTCGATGTTGAAATTTTACAAAGAAAATGTTCCTGTCCTTGGTGGGATAATGAATTGGATGGCTGGCAACGATATGGATTATGGTCCGGTTGCTACCGGCGTATCTGTTTCGCTTCTCTTCATCAGTCTCTGGGTGTTTGGTGTCTCTGGAGGTCAAATACTTTCTTTTCTTTTTGCGCTAATGCCGATTTGGCTTCCGATAATTCTCTTTTTAATCTTTTTCCATAAATGGACCGAGACTGTTGGTTTGCAGTTTTACCTTGGTCAAGGTCGCACCACATTGCGCATAATTCCGCCACAAGAAATTCTTAAGTCACCAGAGGCGATGGAATTTATGATTTCTCAAATCCACAACACCGCCAATCCAGACAACTTAATGCAGACCTATCTCGACGGAAAGCGCCCTCTACCTTTTTCCTTTGAAATCGCTTCCATTGGTGGTGAAGTGCGTTTTTATATAAACGTACCAACAAAAAAGACCAAGGACTCGGTAGAGGCCAACCTTTACGCACAGTATCCAGGTATCGAAATTGTCGAAGAACCGGTTGATTACGCAGCCGAGATTCCTCTCGACTACGCCAAGAAAAATCTCATTATGATGAGTTTTCATATGGGTAAAAAGAAGGGAGGTGAGTTTCCTATCAAAACCTACATCGATTATGGCTTAGACAAAATGCCAAAAGAAGAAGAAAAGCTTGATCCCATCACTCCAATGCTTGAGGTTTTGAGTAAGGTTCGTCCACACGAAAGAGTTTTTGTGCAGTTTATTGGCGTATCATTTCGTAAAGACAGTTTTAAAAACGGTCAGTTAACCACCGGTGAGGGCCCTGATTGGACTGAAGACGTTCACAAAAAAATCAGTGAAATAATGCAGCGCGACCCAAAAACTAAAGGTCCGCTCATTAAAGGTGATGCCGCCGACTTCGAGGGAATGCCTCGCCTCACTCCTGGTGAGCGTGACAACATAACCGCGATGGAACGAAACGCCGACAAGTACGCCTACAAAACAGCTATTCGCTGGATCTTAGTGATGGAAGAGGGAAAGTTCAATAGCGACTTCATCAACCCGATGATTCGCTCATTTAGTCAGTATGATTTAGCGGGCCGCAATGCTATCGGTGTGCGTTGGCGTACCGACTTTGGCTATAAAGACATTATCCCTGGAGGAAAACGCAAAGCTCTCGAAGCCTTGAAAAAGCAAGAACTCGAAGAATATCGCCTGCGTGTTTATGTCCCAAAAGGAGCTGCGGACGGCTACAAAATTTTTACGGCAGAGGAACTGGCTACAGTCTGGCACTTGCCGGGCAAGGTGGCCATGACCCCAACTTTGGAACGTATTAGTTCAACACGAGCAGAAGCCCCACCAAACTTACCAATCGGAGAATTACCTTCATAATGTTTATTTACCGTTTTCCAATGAAACTCGAAATGCTGAAAGACCGTTTTTCTTGCTCAGCCGTACTTGGTTTGACCACGATTTTATTTTTTGTGTCACTATTTGTAAGTGTAGGAATTTCTGCTCCTAAAGATTTTCCCGTCAATACCGCCGTGACTATAGAGGAGGGTTCTACCGTCTCAGAAACGGTAACATCCTTCAAAGAGCAAAATCTGGTCCGCTCTGAATTTTTGTTTTATATAATAATGGTCGGTTTTCATCGTCCGGAAAGCTTAAAGGCAGGTACTTATGTCTTTGAAAATCCTTTGTCGGCAATTACTCTAGCCGGTCGTATTACAGAGCAAGCACCACCCGACACCCTAATTTCTGTAACTTTTCCTGAAGGATATTCAGCTAAAGAATATGCTCAAATCGCTTCGCTGCATTTAATAGATTTTGACAGTGGAGAATTTTACGAATTGGCAAAAGACAGTGAAGGTTATCTTTTTCCAGAAACATATTTTGTACCAGCAGATTTCACACCAGAAAAATTGTTCGACCTTCTAACCAAAACATATAAAGAGAAAACCGCGGCTTTTAATGAACAGATTTCTAAAAATAGTCTTTCTTCGTATGAAATAGTGACATTGGCTTCAATAATTGAACGCGAGGCCAATGATGATGAATCAATGCAGTTGGTGGCCAATATTTTGCTGCAACGCCTTGACCTCGGTATGCCTTTGCAGGTTGATGCTTCAATGGAATACATTTTAGAAAAGCCACTCAAAGAACTGACAGCTGACGATTTAAAAATCGACACACCTTACAACACTTATCTTTACACCGGCCTTACTCCAACTCCAATTGGCAACCCGGGTCTTGTTTCAATTGCTGCAGTTTTGAACGCTGTGCCAACTGAATATCTCTACTACATCACTGACGAAGAGGGTGAGTTTCACTACGCCAAAACCTACGCTGAGCATCTGCGAAATATTGAGAAGTATTTGAAGTAAAATTAATAATACAGAGTGTGGTAATCCCTCAGTAAAGAGTGTGTAGCGGCCGGAGCTTCGCTCCGGCCGCCCGTCATCAATTGCCAATTTCACTATTTTTCATTACAGTATCAAAATGTTTAAAAAGAAGTCAGATAAAAAGACTGTTTTTGTTGGGCTTTCAGGTGGCGTCGATTCTTCCGTGGCGGCACTTCGCCTTTTGTGCGCCGGATACAACGTGGTCGGTGTTTTTATCAAAGTTTGGCAACCTGACTTTCTGAAGTGTGACTGGGAGGAAGAGAGGCTTGATGCTATGCGCGCGGCTGCACACCTCGGCATTCCTTTTATGACTTTTGATGGTGAAGAGGCTTATCGCACCAAAGTTGGCGAATATTTTGTAAATGAATACAAAGAAGGTCGCACTCCAAACCCTGATGTGATGTGTAACCAATTTGTTAAGTTTGGTGTTTTCTTAGATTTTGCTTTAGCAAACGGTGCTGACTTTGTGGCTACTGGCCATTACGTTAGAAAAGAAAATATAAAAAATAAAACAGAAAAAACAGTGATGTTGCGTGGCCTTGATATGAATAAAGATCAGTCGTATTTTCTTTGGGCAGTTACAAAAGACAGATTAGAGAAAATTTTGTTTCCGGTGGGAGATACAGAGAAGGAAGAGATAAGAAAGGAGGCCGGCGAAGCCGGCCTCCCAACCGCCACCAAAAAAGACAGTCAGGGTGTTTGCTTCCTAGGACATATCGACATTCCAGAATTTCTCTCGCACTTTATCGATTTAAAAGAAGGCGATGTTTTAAATGAAAAAGGTGATGTGGTCGGAAAACACAAAGGTGCCTTAGTGTACACGCTCGGCCAGCGTCACGGATACTCAGTTCATACCAGTACAGAAAAAGAGGCTCCACACTATGTTGTTGATAGAAATATCAAAAACAATACAATCACAATTTCTCCAAACCCGCCGATAGTTGCAACCAATACAGAAATACAACTACATAGTGTTAATTGGATAAATGAACCATTGTCCGAAAACATCGAAGTTCAATTCCGTTACCGACAAAAACCACTCAAAGCCCGTGTGCAAAAAACAGAAAAAACAGAAGCTTCAGTTATACTACAAGAAAGTACAGACAAGCCGGCTAGCGGCCAGTCTTGTGTCTTTTACGATGGTGACGAGTGTCTAGGGGGAGGAATAGTTAAATAATTTTAAATAACTAATTTTAAATTTTAAATCAATAACAAACGACATGATTTTAAAATTTAGATTTTGAACATTTAATTTAAAATTAATAATTTAAAATTTTAAATTTATATAACACAAAATCACTTATACTTACCCATATCAATATCTAGTCATATAAACTACCCTAGGGTAATATATCTATATTATGTATATCACCAAAGCCGATGGCACGACAGAACAATTTAGACCAGAAAAACTATTACGTTCACTAATTCGCTCTGGCGCGAGCCGCAAAGAAGCAGAGAGAGTTACTGCTCACGTTGTTAGTGAGATAGAAGAGGGGATGCAGACCAGTGATATTTATCGCCATGCTTTTTCTGATCTAAAAAAAGACGTTACAACGCCAACCGCAGCTCGTTATTCTGTACGAAGAGCTTTGTTTGGACTCGGCCCAACTGGTTTTCCATTTGAGGAATTTTTGGCTCGTTTATTTCAAAAAGAGGGTTATAAAACCAAGGTCGGCAGTATTATCAGCGGCAAATGTGCCACTCACGAAATAGACTTGGCTGCCTACAAAGACGATCATTCATTCGTTGCTGAAGCCAAATTCCACGCCAAACCCAGCATTAAATCCGATCTGCATGTGGCTCTTTACTCATACGCCAGAATGCTTGATCTTAGTGAACAACGTATTTGTAGTGCGGACATTTGTGGTATTAAAAATCTCTATCTCATCACCAATACCAAATTTACCTCGGCGGCAGTGCGATATGCCAACTGTACCGGTGTGACTTTACTTGGATGGGATTATCCCAAAAAAGGCAATCTCTACGACTTGATTCAAAAACATAAATTATATCCGATAACTGTTTTGCAAACTCTTTCAGCCAGCGAAAAGCGTCGTTTTTTAGATGAAAAAGTTATAACCTGCGAAGAGTTTATTGCGAAAGCTAGTAAATACAGGAACATAATTCCAAGCGAAAATAAGTTGGAAAGGGCCATTCAAGAAGCTAAAAAAATTACCGCTTAACAAAACAGAACACATTAGAACCCCGAACGTCAACCTTTCGAGTCGGTTTCAAAAAAGTTATAATTTGGCCATTATAAATACGGTTAGTTTAGTTATGTCAGAAACAATCAATCAGATCAAAGAGAACCAGAAAACCATTATCACCTTCATTTCCGGTCTTCTTATTGGTGCGCTTTTGGTGTGGGTATTTGGTACTCCATCACAGCCATCAACAAAACACGAAGGTGACAAGATGGAAGAGAAAGAATCTCCTTCAGAAAGTATGAAGGAAGAGAAATCTACTCCAGAAGAAGGTAAGGAAATGACAGTGAGTGCTGTTGGCGGCTCTATTGCAGTTAGCGATCAGGCGGCTGGTGACACTGTTACTCTTGGTACGGTAGTTTACCCTTCAAACGAAGGTTGGATTGGCGTGCGTGAGTATGTTGGTGGTCAAATGACCGGTCTCCTTGGTGTTGCTCGCTTCAACAAGGCTGAGGGTCTGAGTCCAACTTCAGTTGAACTCCTTCGCTCAACAGTTGCTGGTAGCAAGTACGCAGTAGTATTCTACAGCGACAATGGCGACAAAAAGTTCAACTTGGCTAATGATGTCCAGATGGACGGTGTCTTGAGTACATTCTCTGCTGAGTAGGGTTTGTTTTAGAGTAAAATGCGGCCGGCCCCGAAGGGGCCGGCCGCATTTTACCTATGCTATACTAAAGCAACTATGGCTGAATTTTCCAAAAAATACAATCCAAACAGAAGTGCTGAGTGGAATTATGGTGGCGCAAAATGGCGACTCTCTCGCTCTAAAATAGATTTGTTTGTGGAATGTCCTCGTTGTTTTTATCTCGACAACAAGCTCGGTACCAAGCGCCCTGGTATGCCTTCTTTCAACCTCAATATCGCGGTTGATGAACTCTTCAAAAAAGAGTTTGACGTTCATCGTAAAGCTGGCAGCAAACATCCTTTAATGGAGAAATATCAAATAGACGCTATTCCTTTTGCTCACAAAGACATCGACGCTTGGCGCGACAATTTTGTTGGTGTTGAATACAAAGACAAAGAAACCGGTCTCGTCGTTTCTGGTGCGATTGACGACGTGTGGGTAAAGCCAGACGGAACCCTTATTGTTGTCGACTACAAATCAACCAGCAAAGACGGAAAAATAGAAAAGCTCGGAGACTCACCGTGGGAAAAGCAATATCAGAGACAGCTTGGAGTTTATCGTTGGCTCCTCGAGAAAAACGGTTTCAAGGTAGATGAAACCGGCTATTTGGTATATGCCAACGCTTCCAAAAATGAAGACGCTTTTGATGACAAACTGACTTTTGAAACCACACTGGTTGAGTGTGGAGCTGAAACCGACTGGATAGAGGAAACTCTCGACAAAATAAAAGCCGTACTGGAAAGTGAGGAATTGCCTGCGATTGGCAACAACTGCGAATATTGTCCGTATCGCGAAGCTTCTGGCAAGAAACTATTGGCGATTCATAAAGCCAGTGCTGCAAAAAATTCTGAACCAAAAGACAATTCGCCAGTCAGCACTATAGAAGCACTTAAGAAAAAATATGGCTAGTGAGTTTGAAATTAAAGTTAAAAATGTCGTGCGCAAGATCCCAAGGGGGAAGACGATGACTTACAAAGAGGTGGC
>JBNKWW010000048.1:0-14880 GCA_050299955.1 Minisyncoccia bacterium
CGTTTTTGCGACCCTTACGAGCAAGTGTGTCAATTAAGCATTCTCTACTTCGTTCAGTATTTTAATAATTAAGTGTAGAGTGTCTTCTGGACTGTCTACCAAGTGAGTCATTGCTTGGCTTTCGGTGGCAACGACGTAGTCGTTGCCACCTTCCTCAAGGTCGTCACCTACATAGAGAATTTCACTTTCGTCTATGTTTAGGTGTTCAGCAAATTTTTTAACAGCCAAAGCCTTGTTTACCCCTTTCTGCACAATATCAATTGAGGTAGTGCTTCCGAGGGTCACTTCGTAGTCTGGTAAGAGAGGTGCAATTTTTTCGCGTAGCCCATTGCGTTTTTGTTTATCTGGGTCCCACTTGGCCTTCTCTTCATAAGGTGCTTCTTGTCCAAGAGTTGAAAGAGTTATTTGGCTACCGCGAAATTCTATCTGCGGTCCAAATATTTTGTATCCCTCTAGCAGCTTACTGTCCTCAACTATTTTGGTGACAATGCTGTTTATTTTTTCGACCTCATCAGGGATAATTTCTTTTTTATAAAATTCTTTCCAAGCATTATCGACAAATTTATACATTGCTGCTCCAGAAGTAGGGAAGAGATAAATCGGCACTGGTTTAATGTCAAAAACAGGTTTGAGCTGTGTTTGTAGTCTTTCGCAGGTAGCACCTGAAACCACTGCTGTCGGCAAGTATTCAGATAGCTTTAGCAATACTTTCGCCATTTCTGTTGAGAGTGGTTCTTTACTCATTGTTAGAGTTTGGTCCATATCGAAGGCTATAGCTTTTGGTCTCATAGAATCAAATTATAGCATTTCAGCATAAATAACTCTTTTTTTAAGAGTCTAGCTTTTGAAAAAGATGGGTCAACGCGGTATAGTTTACCTTGTATTAGAGATAGCCGGCGCCTGCGGCGCCGGCCGAATAAACCATTAAAAATGAAAGACTTTCTTAAAGTAGGCCTCATTGTCAGTATTTTTGCAGTTTTATTATTACCATTATTCGTTAGCGGCAGTATGTTCTTTCCGTATATCACCGGAAAGAACTTCGCCTTCCGTATCTTGGTAGAAATCGGCATTGCTAGCTGGGCGCTCTTGGCTCTGTGGGACGCCGCGTACCGCCCGCGTTTTTCTTGGCTCTTAGCCTCTGGTGCAACCTTGCTTGGCGTGATGTTTCTCGCCGACGCCTTTGGAGAATATGCACCAAAGAGCTTTTGGAGCAACTACGAGCGAATGGATGGTTATGTGACTCTGGTGCATTTCTTTGGTTACTTCTTACTTGTTTCTCACACCCTACGCACACCAAAACTTTGGAGTTATTTCTTCCATACTTCACTAACAGTCTCTTTCTTGGTGGCCTTTATTGGTTTGCAACAAAATTTAAATGGTATAGGTCGTGTTGATGCAACTCTAGGCAACTCTACCTATATGGCGGTTTATATGTTGTTTGCCTTGTTTATCACCGCTCTCGTTTCTCTCAAGAGCAGTTCTTGGGGTCTTCGGGCGCTCTACGGGGCAATGGGTTTGTTCTTCACATACATTTTATTGATGACTGGTACTCGAGGTACTTTTGTCGGTCTTTCTGTTGGTCTTCTGGTTGCAGTGGTTTACGTTGCTGTATTTGGTAGCAAGATGCCGGAGCTACGGAAAGTGGCGATTGGTGGACTCTTGGCACTGACATTGTTTGGTGGAATTTTTTACTCAGCCAAAAATACCGACTTTGTACAAAGTAGCCCGTCCCTCAGTCGCTATGCCAACTTGAATTTGACCAGAGACTTGGCGGTTCGCGCCACTATCTGGAGCGTGGCTCTCGAGGGGGTAAAAGAAAGACCGATACTCGGTTGGGGACAGGAGAACTTCAATTATGTCTTTAACAAATACTACAAGCCAGATCTCTACGGTCAAGAACAGTGGTTTGATCGTACTCACGACATTGTGTTTGATTGGTTGATTGCCGGTGGTGTTGTTGGTCTTTTGGCCTATTTGAGTGTCTTACTTAGTGCTTTCTATTATCTGTTTTGGCTTCCTTTGTTTAAGGGTGATGATACATTCTCAGTGCCTGAAAGAGCTTTATTAATCGGACTCTTGGCTGCTTACTTCTTGCATAACTTAGTGGTGTTCGACAATATCATCAGCTACATTTTTTACGCGATCATTTTGGCCTACATTCACGCAAGAGTTGCCAGACCAATACCGACTTTAACAAGTTATCGTGTTAATGAAGATGTTGCTTTTAGTGTTGTCTCGCCGGTGGTAGCGGTAGTTTTGGTAGCGGTAATTTATTTTGTTAACGTGCCGTCTATGTTAGCGGCTCACGATATAATCAGTGCCTTAACCACTCAAACTGTTACCGATAAGTTAGAGCAGTTTGAAAAAGCATTGGCGCGCGGTGGTTTTGCCGATCAAGAAATAGTAGAACAAATGTCGCAAGCCACGATAAGTACTCTTTCTAATACCAAGGTTTCTGTTGATGACAAAAATAAAATATATCAAGCTACAGTAGCAGAGTTTGATAAATTTATTACAAAAAAACCGGGAGATGCTCGATTATATATGCTTTTAAGTACCGTGTTTCAGGTAGCTGGGCAACCAGAATCAGCTATTAAAACTTTACAAGAAGGTGAACAATTCTCACCAAAGAAACAAACTCTTCTCTTTGCAGAAGGTTTGACTTACATATCTATGGGCGAGACAGACAAAGCAAGAGAAGTTTTGGAAAGAGCCTATAGGCTAGACGAAAGTTTTGATACTGCCAAAATCTATTATGCTTTGTCACTTTTGTATGTAGGTGAAAAAGAAGAAGCCTTGTCTTTAATTGGAGAAGAAGCTCTTCAAAATGATGACTCTCTAAAAACAGCGCTTACAAATAATGATACTTTTGCGAGAGGTGTTATCGAGACTAATAATTATGATGTTGCTATAGATGTCTTTAAAGAGCGAGTAGCTAAAGATCCAACCTCACTACAAAATCGCATCAACCTTGTAGTGGCTTATTACAAAAATGGTAATACTAAAGAAGCTTTTGATGCTGTAGAAAAAATCCAGACGGACGGTTTGGCTACCGAAGAACAAAAAGTACAAATGTTAGAACAATTGCAATTAGGAAATTTTTAAACTTATGGTACCGGAGGAATTAAAAAAAAATGTGGCTCTGGCGCCGTATACTACCTTTGGTGTTGGGGGTAGGGCAGAGTACTTCGCTGAAGCTGCAAACGAAAATGAGCTGGTGACGCTCGCGGCCTTTGGCCGCGAGCGTCACTTACCCCTAACCATTTTGGGCGGCGGTTCTAACGTGCTGATCAGCGACGAAGGAGTGAAAGGTTTGGTTATCAAAATTTCCATTGCTGGAATTTCTTACGAAGACTTAGGTGAAGTGGTTTTGATAACCGCAGGTGCCGGAGTTGTCTTCGATGAGTTGGTTGAAGAAACGGTTAAGCAAGGTCTTTGGGGTTTTGAAAATTTATCTTCCATTCCTGGAACAGTCGGCGCTACTCCGGTGCAGAATGTTGGTGCGTATGGAGTTGAAGTTGCAGATTTAATTCAGAGTGTACGTGTGTTTGATAAAGAAAAAAATATTTTTCTTGAATTAAAAAATAATGAATGCGACTTTTCTTATCGCAATTCTATTTTTAAAAAAGCTGAAGGAAAAAATTTTATCGTCACCGAAGTGACTTACAAATTGAAAAAAAATGCAAAGCCAAAACTGGAGTACAAAGATTTGTCACTTTGGTTTGAAGGAAAGGATTTGCCAAGTGCTAGTGAGGTACGCGAGGCGGTAAAAAAAATACGTAGCAATAAGTTTCCAGACTGGAACGTTATAGGTTCGGCTGGTTCATTCTTTCATGCTCCAGTAGTTGATGAAGAAAAGTATGGAGAACTTTTGCAAAAGTATCCTGACTTTCCGTCTCATAAGATAGCTAATAATAAGGTTAAATTGGTACATAGTTGGTTTCTAGATAATGCACTTCACTTAAAAGGTGAAAGAATAGGGAGTGTTGGTACTTACAAAGATCACGTGTTGGTACTGGTAAATTATGGCGGTGCGACCGAAAAAGAAATTGATGAGTTTGCCAAAATGATTGAAGAAAAATTTTATGAAGCGACAGGAGTAAGGTTGGTAAGAGAAGTGAAGACAATCAGATAAAAACAAAACGCGAAGAAAAATTTTCCTTCGCGTTTTGTTTTTATTTTTTAAAAAAAATTTTAAAAATAATTATCCACACAAAAAAATTTTTTTCGTTTGTATAAATTTTTTTTCGCGTGATAATTATATGTAAGCAGACAATCTCTTCATCATCTGTTCTTTGAAAGCAAGAGAGAGTGTCGCGGTCGAATTTAATCACTTTGAATGAATAAAATATTTTCTTAAAATTTTTAAGTTTATGTTTCGTTCGTTCTTAACTCTCATCACAACATGCCAGCAAAAAAGCGTTCAGCTAAGAAAGCGGTAAAGAAGACTGCCAAGAAGGCTGTAAAGAAGACAGCAAAAAAGGCTGTAAAGAAGACCGCAAAAAAGAAAGTTGCTAAGAAGACTGTGAAGAAAGCGGTAAAGAAGACTGCCAAGAAAAAGGTAGCCAAGAAGACTGCTAAGAAGCGTAAATAGTTTTCAATATCGACTCCCAAAACGCCGCCCCTTAGGGGCGGCGTTTTGTATCATCGGTAACTCAAAGCTGGCGAAGGCTTCGCCTTCGCCAGCTTCAGAACTAACCATAAATATGCTATGCTTTGGTTTCTATGGCATTTTTAGATCGATTTTTTGGACCTACTTACAAGAAAACCTTGAAACAAGTTAGGCCTTTAGTAGACAAAATAAATCAACTCGAATCCGACCTCGCCGATATTTCCGGAGACGAATTAAAACAAAAAGTATCAGCCCTACGCAGGAGGGTGGATAAAGGCGAATCTCTCGACGATGTTTTGCCGGAAGCTTTTGCTTTGGTACGAGAAGCTTCAAAACGAACTCTGGGTTTACGCCATTACGACGTCCAACTTATTGGTGGTATCTTGCTTCATAAGGGCAAAATCACCGAGATGCGTACCGGTGAAGGTAAAACTCTAGTTGGTACTTTGCCGGCTTCACTTAATGCATTAAACGGAAAAGGAGTTCACGTTATTACTGTCAACGACTACCTTGCTCGCCGTGACGCTGTTTGGATGGGTCAGGTCTACAATGCTCTCGGTCTTTCTGTCGGTATTATTAATCACGACAGTTCGTATATATATGACGAATCACAAACAGGTGAGAGTATAGATGAAGAAAGAGACGAGGAAGGTTCTTTCAAAGTTCATAATGAATTCTTGCGTCCTTGTACTCGCCGAGAAGCTTACGCTGCCGACATAACTTACGGCACCAACAACGAATTTGGTTTTGATTATTTGCGCGACAATATCGAGTTCGATACCAATCGTCTTCGCCAGCGGGAACACAGTTACGCCATTGTCGACGAAATCGACTCTATTTTAATCGATGAAGCGCGTACTCCTCTCATTATCTCTGCTCCGGCAACTAGTGGTGAAGATTTATACACCATATTTGCTCGCGTAGCTTCAGGCTTAAAGGAAGGCGAACACTTCACTGTTGATGAAAAACTAAACAGTGCCAGTCTTACAGATGCCGGTATTGAAGCGGCTGAAAAAGCTCTCGGTATCGACAATATCTACACCGACAAAGGTATCCGCTATGTGCATCACCTAGAGACAGCCGTACGTGCTAAGGCGCTTTATCGTAGAGACAAACAATATGTTGTGCGAGACGATGAGGTGGTTATTGTTGATGAATTTACCGGTCGCTTACAGCCAGGTCGCCGTTGGTCTGATGGTCTTCACCAAGCGGTTGAGGCAAAAGAAGGTGTGACTATTCAAAAAGAGTCCAAAACCTACGCTTCTATTACATATCAAAACTATTTCCGTATGTATGAGAAGCTTTCTGGTATGACCGGTACAGCCCTTACTTCAAGTGAGGAGTTTTATACCGTTTATGGTCTGGAAGTGGTTCCGGTTCCTACCAACAATCCAATCCAAAGAATCGACCGTAACGATTTAATCTTCCAGACCGAGACCGGCAAGATGAAGGCTGCTATAGAAAAAATAAAAGCAGTTAACAAGACTGGTCAACCGATACTAGTCGGCTCGGCTTCTATTGAAAAAAACGAACTTTTATCAATTGAGTTAACCAAGGCGGGTGTTAAGCACGAGATGCTAAATGCCAAAAACCACGAACGTGAGGGTGAAATAATTGCTGAAGCCGGAAGAAAGGGCGCGGTAACTCTAGCTACAAACATGGCTGGACGCGGTGTGGACATCAAGCTTGGAGGCGGTAGCGCTACTAAAGAAGAGTCAGAAGAGATTAAAGCGCTCGGTGGTTTGTTTGTGCTTGGTACTGAGCGTCATGAAGCGCGTCGCATCGATAACCAACTTCGCGGTCGTTCTGGGCGTCAAGGTGACCCTGGAGAGACTCAATTTTTTGTTTCAATGGAGGACGACCTAATGCGTGTCTTTGGTGGTGAAAGAATTAAAAGTTTGATGGGTACTTTCGGTATACCAGAAGATCAACCAATAGAGAATGGTCTTATCACCAAACAACTGGAAGCGGCTCAAACTAGAATTGAAGGTTTCCACTTTGATTCTCGTAAGCAAGTGTTGGCGTATGACGATGTCCTCAACAAACAGCGTCAAGTTATATACGCTCGTCGAAAAAAACTCTTGGCCGGAGACCAAGAGGAGGTGGGCGAGATGCTTTCGGAGTTGGAAGAAAACTTCCCTGAGACAACCGAAGTTATTAAAAAGAAACAAGAGGAGTTTGGTGAAGAGGAGTGGAACAAGCTTCTGCAACACTTATTCCTTAACGTGATGGACATTATCTGGGTGGAGCATCTTGAGGTAATGAACTACGCTCGTTCTAGCGTAACATTGCGTGCTTATGGTCAGCGTGATCCACTTATTGAGTACCGTAAGGAAGCGGTTAGACTCTTTAAAGAAATGCAGCTAGATACTCTCCATCGTATTGCCGAGATTTTGCCAAACGTAAAGACTGAGGCAGTAATGAAGGAAGAGGAGGAGTTAAGAAAACAGCAAGCCAAGGCGCAAGAAAGTGGAGGAGACTCTGCAATGAGTACCAAGACAGGTCCGCGTGCTGCCAGCAAAATTCCGGGTAGAAACGATATCGTTACTATAACTAACGGCACCGAAACCAAAGAAATGAAATACAAAAAAGCCGAATCTCTTTTAGAAGACGGTAAGTGGCAACTTGTAACGAAATAAGACTAAAGAGGAAAAAGAGATGGAGAAAACAACACCCGCGGGCCTTCGGCCCGCGGGTGTTTGCTGTGTCGAAAGCTGTCATATATTTCTGGATCCCCGCCTCCGCGGGGATGACGCCGTTGGTGTCATTTTTTATGAGTGTAGCTTAAGGCGACGTTCGATAACCTCCTTATAAAGACATAACAAGACATACGCACAAAGTGTAATTCCCGCGGAGACGGGAATCCAGTTTTACAAATTATCGTATAAATCACGCCATTCGGGATTCTGTGACTCAATTAGGTTTAACTTCCAACTTCTATTCCACTTTTTTAAAACTTTCTCACGTGCAATTGCTGCGTACATATCATCAGTACTTTCAAAATATACGAGCGTTTTAACGTTGTATTTTGAAGTAAATCCAGGTATGACATTTGTTTTGTGTGATATATTCGTTGTTTGAGATTGGAAGTTACTCCTATATAAAGTACCATTTTGTTTACTTGCCAAAATATATACACAACAATTCATATTAATACAACTCTAACATACGCTGGATTCCCGCCTCCGCGGGAATGACGTCGCTATAAGGTGACAGCGAAGCTGTCATCCCCGTGAAGACGGGGATCCAGATTAAACAGCCGCTGTCATCCCCGTGAATACGGGGATCCAGATTAAACAGCAGCTGTCATCCCCGTGAAGACGGGGATCCAGATTAAAAAGAAGCTGTCATCCCCGTGAATACGGGTGAGGAAGCCTGGGAGGCTTCCTCAAGAGGTTGTCGACCCAGCCCTCGCTTGCGAGGGCTGGGTCATACAACCTAAACAGTCGCTGTAAGGGATCCAGAAAATTTAATTTAGAATCCCTAGGATATTTATTGACTAACTATCGACTTGCACGTAACCTATTAAGCATATGATTCACCTTATATTGCGCGTATTGATAGCAGCTGCAGCTTTGCTTTTAGCAGCCTATCTTGTCCCTGGTATTTATGTAGCTAGTTTGTATATAGCCATCGTAGCGGCTGTGGTTCTTGGATTAGTCAGTGCCATCGTGAAGCCTATATTGATAATAATGACTCTTCCTATAAACATCGTTACTCTCGGTTTGTTTACTTTTGTTATCAATGCATTTCTGTTTATGTTTGTAGCTTCCTTCATTCAAGGATTCAGTGTTGCAGGCTTTGTTCCAGCACTCATAGGTTCAGTTGTAGTTTCAGTAGTTACAACCATTGGTTACGAATTGATTTAAATATTCCAGAAACGGGCCGTGGCTTCGCCACGGCCCGTTTCTTTCTAAGCCATTGACTTTTTAACAATAATTACGTACTTTAGTCAAACTTATGTTTATCGATGAACTCAAAATAAAAGCGAGGGCAGGACACGGCGGAGACGGCGTGGTCCGTTGGCGTCGTGAAAAGTTTAAGCCCAAAAGCGGTCCAGCCGGAGGTAACGGAGGCAACGGTGGTAATGTCTATTTTCGTGCTGTTCGCGATTTGTCGCTCCTTAGTAAATACACCGGTTCTAAAACCTTCAATGCAGAAAATGGAGAGGAAGGCCGTGGTGGTAGCGAGTTTGGCAAAAACGGAAAAGACCTCTACATAGACGTACCGGTGGGTTCTAAAGTGACTGACCTTGAGAGAGGGCGTAGTGTAGAACTAACAAAGGAAGGGCAAGTCGAAAAGCTTCTCTCAGGTGGCCGAGGAGGTCTTGGTAACGAATATTTTAAGAGTTCAACCAACCGCGCCCCAGAACAGCACACCAAGGGCAAGCCAGGTGAAGATGCCGAGATTTTAATTGAGCTAACCCTCGTCGTAGACGTCGGGCTTATTGGTATGCCAAACGCTGGTAAGTCTACTCTCATCAACTCTCTAACCAGCACTTCGGCTGCTGTAGGTAGCTACCCATTTACTACTCTCGAGCCACAACTCGGTGACCTCTATGGCTACGTCCTTGCAGACATTCCGGGTCTCATAGAAGGTGCGGCAAAAGGGAAAGGTCTTGGACATAAGTTTCTAAGACACGTTTCTAAGACAAAAATGCTCCTCCACCTGGTTCCGCTAGATGCCGAAGACCCAAAAAAGCAATATTACACAATTTTAAAGGAGTTATCTGATTACAATAAATCTCTACTAGAGAAGGAACAATGGATTATTTTTACTAAAAAAGACCTTGTAGATAGCGCTAAAATTGAAGCTGTATTAAATAGCATTGACACATCCCAAAATCGTGTGTTTGTTTTGTCATGTTTGACTGGCGAAGGAGTGAAAGAACTCAAAGATTCTCTTGTTTCTCACCTCAGAGAAGGGTAGTATATTCAAAATGAGCAAGTATATTCCAACCATCGGCATCGAAGTACATGCCGAATTAAAAACAAAAAGTAAAATGTTTTGCGGATGTAAAAACGATCCGCATGCGTCAGAACCAAATACAAACATCTGTCCGGTGTGTATGGCACATCCTGGTACTCTGCCGGCAGTCAACCAAGATGCTGTGGCAAAAGTTTTGTTAGTTGGCGGCGCTCTTGGAGCCGAGCTTGCCAAGTACAGTGAGTTCGATCGTAAAAATTATTTTTATCCGGACATTCCAAAAGCCTATCAGCTCAGTCAGTATGCCTATCCATTTGTGAAGGGAGGTGAGCTAGCTGGAGTTGCTATTACCAGAGTTCATCTTGAAGAAGACACAGCAAGAAGTCAGCACAGTGGCGAAACCAGTTTGGTGGATTTCAACCGTGCCGGAGTTCCACTTATGGAACTTGTTACCGAACCGGTAATTCACGATGAGAAAACTGCTGGCAATTTTGCAAGGGAGCTGCAACTGCTTCTAAGAACTCTAGGTGTCTCAGATGCAAATATGGAAAAGGGCGAGATGCGAGTTGAAGCCAATATATCTATCAGTGACACAGGTGATCTCGGCACCAAAGTTGAAGTCAAAAACCTAAACTCCTTTAAGTCAGTTGAGCAAGCTATATTATATGAGGTGAAGAGACAAACAGAGCTGCTAGAAAAAGGGGAGAAAATAAAACAAGAAACTCGCGGTTGGGATGAAAACAAGAGTAAGACTTTCTCACAGCGCTCCAAGGAGACTGCCGAAGATTATCGCTATTTCCCAGATCCGGACATTCCAAAGTTTCAAATAGACGAGATTGAAGATTTCAATCTTTCTCGATTAACCGAGAAAATGCCAAAATTACCGCAAGAAATAAGGTTATCTCTTCTCGGCTACGGCGCAAAAGAGGGTCAGGTTGAAACATTACTTAATAACCCGGAGCTTATGAAGTTCTTTGACGAGGTTGTAAGTAATCTCAGTGAGGACTCTAAGAAAATTCAGCTTCTAGCCAACTATCTCACATCCGATATAGTAAGCTTGTTACAAGGTGATGACTCCACGTCTCTTAATAGCAGTAATGCTATGAACTTTGCGAAGCTTATAGATATGGTTGCCGAATCAAAAATCACTTCGCGTGTAGCTAAAGACTTACTATCAGAAGTGGTATTTGAGGGTGTTGATCCTGAAAAAATAGCTGAAGAAAAGGGTCTTTTGCAGACAAATTCAACAGAGGACTTATTGCCTATCGTTGAAAAGATAGTCGCTGATAATCCAACTGTAGTCGACGAGTACCGTGCTGGCAAAGAAGCTGTCCTCCAATTCTTACTCGGTCAGGGTATGAAGGCTACCAAGGGTTCTGCTAACCCAGCCACTCTAGGAGAGCTTCTAAAGCGGGTGATTAACAGCTAGAAGACCACCAGACTTAACACAAAATATTTATACACAGTACGCGAGCTTAAAATGCTCGCGTACTTTTGTTAAAGAGTTATAATATCGTCAATGGAAACTATCTCGGTTAGGGGAGAAGAATACGTAAAAGCAATAGATATTGCTAAAGAACTCGGCTACACCACCGACTACGTTGGTCAGCTCTGTCGTGCTGGAAAGGTCCGCTCTAAGCTAGTGGGTCGCAGCTGGTACGTTGATCCTGACTCAATTAAAAAGCACAAGCGCTCACGATACCGCAGTAATCTAGTAAAGGCCAAGAGAGAGCTAAAAAAAACTCAGACAGCTCAGGTTGTTGCAAGCAAAGAAGCAACAAACGATTCAAGTAAAGAAAGCAGAGTATCGATTTCTACCAGTCCTAAAACTTTTGGTTTTTGTAAACTGCCAGTTAGTAACTACGAGTTAGATAAAAGTGAGTTATATCCGGTTCTTGATACAAAAACTACCAAAGCTCAGAATGTTACTACAGATGCATCAGTATCAGAAATGACTCTAGAAATAAAGCCAGTTCGGATAGTGACAAACACAAAAGCACTAGATAACACATCCAGAGTTGTAACATCACAAGTATCAGTTGCAAAGGCTTTTGACACAAGTCTTAAACCAAAAACTGGTAGAGCTGTATTCTCAGCAAGAGTAAATACTGCTACTCCTAGCGCTATTTATGCTTCTGGAGCGCCTATAAATGTGACTTTTGAGGGTAAAGCAAGGAAAGAGTCCGGCAATCATATATTTCAGCGATTTATAAATGTTTTTCTTCTAACCGTTGTTCCTGCGGTTGGTCTTTTTGCGCTTTTCTTTGTTTCAAGTTTTGAAGAAGCTTCAGCCTCTGTGCAGCGGTCTTCATTTGTTGTTAGTGACATAAACACTACTGTGAGCGTTGTGTCTAACATCGTCTCAAGTTGGTTTTAAACTATCCACAGTTTTTATTTTTTTGAGATAAAATTTTAACGAAATCATTATATTATTATTAGTGATTTCGTATGTCGGAAGAGCAAATTCTAAAACCTGAAAAAACAATTTCAAAAAAAGGCTTCATCACTGTTAAGGATGGAGCTAAGCTTGTTTCTTATACTACCGACTACGTGGCTAGACTGGCCAGAGAGGGGAAAGTTGTTTCTCGACGTGAAGGTCGCCTTTGGTATGTTGATGCTGAATCACTAAAACTTTTTGCTCTTGAGGCCGAAGCTTTGAAACGTAAGCAGTACGAAAGTGTTAGCAAGCAAAGAAGATCAGAATTCTCTATTGCAACTGAAAATGCTGTTCTGGCTGAAGTTCTAGAAGAGAAGCTTGCCATCGAAAATTTAACTACTCCAAAAAAGAGTTCTTTGCATACGCTACTAGAATCTTTAGTGGTAACTGCTTGTTTGATGTTGGCAGTGTTTACCGGTTTGCAAATGAGAGACATCGAAGATGTTTCTGGTCGTATTCGTTTGGGGGTGGAGAAGTCACAGGGGCAAATTACAGAAGCGATTGGTGCAAAATCTTTGCTTTCCAAATTTGATTCTATTTCAGTTCCAAAAAACAAAGAGCAACTCGCAAGTGTAGCTTCCTCCATCAATAATCAAACCGCATCCATTGGTTCGGTAGCCGGAAGTGTCTGGTGTTCTTTTAAGACATTCCTAAATCCAAACGAACTTTGTGATCAGACTCCTGAAGTGCAATATGCTATCGATGTGCCGGTTGCTCCAAAAGAGAGTGAGGTTGTATCAACTTCAGTTTCTTCTACCACTTCCGCTATCAATCAATACATCACCAATCCAGTAACTGTTCGTGAAGTGGTACGTGAAGTGGTTACTGCAGGTGGAGGCAATACTTACATCACTAACAATCTTTTCAATAACCAAGTAGATGCAACCTATCGTTCGTTAGAATCTTTGAGTGAAGGCATTGCCGACGGTGTAAACACAGCGGCTATTACTGTTTCTGGTAACGGTACCATTTCCGGTACGCTTGATGTAACTGGCGCGACAACCGTAGGTTCTCTAACCTCCGGTGGTGCGGTGACTGCTACTTACTTTGTAGCTAATGACTCTACCGCTACTTCTACTTTTGCCGGCGGCCTTTCTGTTGGCACTACTTCATCTAATGCAGCATTTACTTTGGCCGGCGTAGCATACCTTGCATCTACCACTGCGCCGAGCGACACCTCAAATCGTCTCTATAACAACGGCGGTAGTCTTTATTGGAATGGTTCTGTGGTAGGAGGCGCCGGCATTGGCTCTTGGGTAACCGACGGTACACACATTTGGCGCGCTACCGGTAATGTAGGAATTGGCACGACCACTCCAAGCAGTGCTTTGACCGTAGTTGGCGATTCTTATCTTGGCGGTGGAGCAACTATAACCGGAGCCTTATCTATACTCGGTACTTCAACACTGGCCACTACTACGGTTACAAATCTGACAACAAGTGGGGCTGTGACTCTATCTTCTTTGACTGGAGGCTTTCTAAAAACCAACGGTTCCGGAATTATCTCAACTTCCACCATATCTCTCATTTCAGATATAGCAGGAGTCCTCGGAATTACTAACGGTGGCACTGGCACCTCTACCGCACCAAGTCTTGGTCAGCTGCTACTCGGAAACGGTAGTGGAGGGTACAATCTTGTAGCAACTTCAACTTTGGGTCTTGAAAGCCCTCTCACGTTTACGTCGCCGTTGTCTCGCATAGGTGACACTATTTCTTTACCTGTTTCTTCCATTACTCAAGATGGTTATATGGCGTCAACCTCAATGGTGTATCTTTACGATTTATTGAGTACCGGAAAAGTAAGTGGTCTTAGTCTGACAGTCAACGGTGCCGATAACACCACTTTTGACATCGCTTCCGGTACAGCTTTGTTTGTAGACAACTACACAGACCCAAGTAATCCAACTGTTACAAAAGTAAACTATGCCGGCTCAAATGGAAATTCTGTTACCAACATAGCAACCCAAAACGTAACGTACGTTTATATGGATTCCTCAAGTACTCTTACCCAAGAGTCTTCTGAACTCACAGGAGCCGATTTACGAACAAAGGTTCTTATTGGTGTTTTGACTCACCCAAACAGAACGACTCTAAACTCAGCAGACAGTCGTACCGTGTCACCAGTCACGGCAGTCAACTCTTCCTTGGGAGATCTGTTTAATGCAGTTGGAAGTGTAAATATTTCTGGTAACATTTATAGTGCCAATGGAGCCAACTTGTATATAGATCGTTCTTCCGGTTCAGTTATGGAAGGCGGCATCAACTACGGAAATTCGAAACAAAATCCTAATATAATCACTAGTTCAGGAGTAACTCAAGCCACTATTATTTACGATTGGGGGGATGGTGTTGGTGGAGTAAATACCGCAATTTCAGCTACTGTAATTCCTGATCGTTACGATGATGGTACCGGCGGCGTGGGGACACCTAACGGTACAGTAGGAAACAATGATTGGACACTTCAGAAGGTCTACTTTTCTCCATCGTCAAATTCCAACATAGTAGAGTTTGGTCAAACTACCTACAAAACTAAATCTGCTGCTCTGGCAGCCAAGTCAGACTCTACTACAAGATATGCTGTGTCTACTCTTCAGTTCCGCGGCTGGATTGTTGTGCGAGGTGGAGCCACAGATCTTAGCAATTCAGACGATGCTGTATTTGTAGAAGCCAACAAGTTCGGTGACTCGACTTCCGGCGGCGGTTCTACCGGTGGCGCTAGTTCCATTCAAGACACATACGACAACTCAACTCAACCACAGATAGTAACCAGTGCTACACTCGGCGCTCTTCAGATTAAGCGTGGCTCTAGTAACGATACCGACCATGTGTTGGATATATTGAATGGTAATGGTGATATCACTGCCTACTTCCTTGGTAACGGTAGTCAGGTCAACATTGGCACCAC
>JBNKWW010000049.1:0-11475 GCA_050299955.1 Minisyncoccia bacterium
AATGATGCCTGACTGGGAGTTTGTCGAAATGCTCGAATACGGCATGCCGCCAACTTGCGGTTTTGGTTTTGGCGAGCGTCTCTTTGCTTTCTTGGCCGACAAACCACTTCGTGAACTCCAGATATTCCCACTAATGCGCCCTAAAAAAGAGCAAGGAGGAGGAGAGGAATAATTCGAACTCCGGATTGCTTTGAGAAAAACAGCGTGAAAAAGGGCAAGCCTGTGGCTCGCCCTTTTTCACGCCGTTTTTCTCCAGCAATGACTAACTACCAAAAATTAAAAAAGTCCCGAATACTATTCGGGACTTTATTCTTGTTCGGGTGTCATCATAATTTCCATTATTCAGACACCTTACTTTGCATTCGCTAATTTCATAGCAATCGCCAATGCTAACGCATCGTTGGCATCGGCAATATCACTGAGCATGTCCTCATTCTCGTCGAGATTGAGGGGCATACTCTCATCGCCTCCGATAGAAGATGTTGTTGAATTATCAACCCTCGGCGCTGGCATCGGAATCGGGATGATTTCCATCGTCGGTTCCAGTGGAAACAACACTTTCTGAGGTTTTGACACAGAACCCTCATTTCCAAAAAGAATTTTCAAGATGTTCTTTGTCTTCTGTTTGGGTGTGTCGCTCCAGCTTATTTTGAAGCTGTAATCAGAACCTTTCTTGAAGGCGCTGGCGAAGCAGTTGTTGCCATTTGCTTCGGGGTTGACTTGCTCATTGACAGGGTTGAAGAATGTCTTCCCGTCGTATTCGATAACAATCAAGGCCAAGCCTTGACTATCGACTGCGAGACGGCAGGAGTCAGCTTCGGCTGCAAATGCAGTGTAAGGAGCAATGACAAAAAAAGAGGCGATTGCTGCGAATGCGATTGTGAAGATCTTGGTCATTTGACCATCCTTTCCTTCGTTTTGCCAAGATGGCGGGTTTCTGTAACTACCTAAATACTACCATAAAATTATCAAAAAGTAAAGGAATTGTGGATAAAATGAATAAGGTGAATAAGGTCCGACCTTCGACATTATGTTGGGTGGAATCTGATTTGGCTTGTTTGTTGTTAAAAAAAGGCACTAAAAAAGCTCGCGGTTTCCGAAGAAACGCGAGCTTTGGGTTGTTGGGCGAACGCTTGTTTTAGCGTTCGCAATATCCTTCATCAGGATAATAACGTCCGCCGTGACGCAAACATTTTTCGAGGGCGTTGTCATGGCGCTGTTGCGAAGCTGCAGCGCCGATGATGGTGCCGGCAATAATGCCGAGAACCGCACCTGCGACTGCGTCGTCGTCGTGGCGACGTACGGGACGTACTTCGCGGTATTCGCGAATTACGACAGTGTTGCGTTCACGGAAGAATCGCGGCTTGGCAGGTTGACTCCAACGCTGAATGCGGCCTGCGCAAGCGTCAGGGTCGATGTAGCAACGCTGTCCGGCCGAAGCAGGAACAGAAGCTGCAACAAGCGAGACGGCGGACATTGCGATGAGAACGAACTTTTTCATTTTGGAATCTCCCAAATGTTTGATTTCAGTTGAAATTTAACTACTTAAATAATAGCACATTTTGGGGAGAAAGTAAAGGGTGGGGAGGTGGAGGTTGGTTTGGGTGGCCAAAAGCGAAGCTTTTGGCTGTTTTTTTTGCGACGGCGCCGGAGGCGCCGTCTTTGCGAGGCTCTGCCGAAGCAATCCAGGATAGGAGTCAATGCCTCGCGTTAGGTGTTTAAGTCTTGATTACTTCGTCGTTCCTCCTCGCAAAGACGCTTCACGTATGGTTGAACTGGATTACTTCGTCGTTGGTCGAACTTCCGCCAGCCGAAGGCTGGCGGCAGTCCGACCAATCCCTCGCAGAGACGTTTTACGTTTTTAAACTTTAAATGAAATAAGGTTATCCCCAAAAACCATTCATTTTGAATTGCTAGTGGTATGAAGTGGTATATAATGTACTCGTGGTGGGAGATAGTGGTATACTTCTTCTGAAGTAACCTTATCAAGTTTTTATGTTGATCGGCGAATATATTCACACTTTAGATCCCAAGAAAAGGCTTTCCTTGCCCAGCAAATGGCGCAAGGAACTTGGTAAACAAGTGGTCGTCACCAAAGGACTTGATAGCTGTCTCTTTGTGTATCCGCTCAAGGAGTGGCAGAAGCTCACTGAAAAGATGAGTGATCTGTCACTCGGTACAGCGGAGACGCGAAGTTTCAATCGCTTCTTTCTTTCAGGAGCAGTTGAAGCAGAGATAGACAAAATTGGACGTATCCTCGTGCCAGATTTTTTAAAAGACTTTGCACAGTTAGATAGCAAAGTCGTTCTAGCCGGTGTTCATAGCCGCATAGAAATTTGGGATGAGAATAAGTGGAACGAGTACAAGAAACGAATAGAAGGCGAAGCCGACAAACTGGCAGAAAACCTTGGTTCGCTCGGCGTGCTGTAATTGCGTCCTGTCTACCAATATGCAAAAACACATCACAGTCTTATTAAATGAAGCTGTAGAAAATCTGGCACTGAAGCCAGATTCTGTTGTGGTTGATTGCACTCTAGGTGCCGCGGGTCACGCCAAGCGTATCCTTGAAGAACTTGGTTCTGAAGGAATTTATCTTGGTATTGATGCCGATGAATCCGCAGTTACCGCAGCAAGAAAATTGTTGAAAGATGCAAAAGCCAAAATCATTTTGGTCAATGACAACTTTTCTAATCTCTCTGAGATTGTGACCAGCTTACCAAAGCGACCAACAGCCATTCTGGCTGACCTTGGTTGGCGCACTGATCAGTTTGAAGATGGTCAAAAAGGATTTTCCTTTTCAGCTAATGAGCCACTTCTAATGACCTACGGTGACCCTGAAAAACACCTTTTCACTGCGAGCGATATTGTGAACGACTGGGAAGAGGAGTCGATTGCGGATGTCATTTATGGTTATGGGGAGGAAAGGGCCGCGCGGCGAATCGCTAGAGCGATAGTCGAGGCGCGAGCTGAAAAGCCTATAACTACCGCTAAAGAACTTTCGGACATAGTCGAGAAAGCGATTCCGCCGCGCGGCCACTCCCGCATCCATCCAGCCACTAAAACCTTTCAAGCCTTGCGTATTGCCGTCAATGACGAACTCGGCGTACTGAAAAAACTTCTTGAAGACGGTTTCCTCGCTCTTCGCCCCGGTGGACACTTCGCCATCATTTCGTTTCATTCTCTTGAAGATAGACTTGTGAAAAATTTCTTCCGTGATCTTGCTACGCAAAAAAAAGCTGAGCGAATCACTAAGAAACCCATCACTCCCTCTACTGAAGAACAGAAAGAAAACCCTAGAGCGCGCAGCGCCAAACTACGAATCATAAAAAAATTATAAATAATTAGTACAAAATTATGCAGATCAGAAATCTCAATCAAACTCAGTTTCCACTTTTAAAGACTTACTTGTTTTTTGTTTTAGCTTTGATTGGGGTTTTATTATTTGCTTATATGTATCTGCTTTCAGCTACAGTAGTGCATGTAGTGATGCAAAAACAGTTAAATGGGGATATTCGTGAGACCAATTCAGAAGTGGCCAAACTCGAATCAAAGTTTATTGATATGCAACACTCTATGTCGGACGAAGTGGCTTCAATGCATGGTTTTGTTGAGGTAAAGGAAAAGGTTTTTATCAACAAAACCAGCGACAGTTTGGCTCTTCTCGGCAAGGGGTTATAATATTTAAATATGCGGAAAAGAGCAGTGCTTCAGATACGGATATTCACTGTCATAGTACTTTTTATTGCAGTTGTAATTATTGGCCGCCTTTATCAACTGCAAATTTTGGATAACGATGTTTATCTCGCCAAAGGCGAGAAGCAGTATGTACATACGGTTCAAGACATTTACGACCGTGGTTCTATTTATTTCACAACGAGGGACGGAGAGGAGATCGCTGGCGCTAGTATGCAATCTGGCTATGTGCTGGCGGTTGACCCAACCAAAATAACCGATGCGGAAAAAACTTTCACCACATTGGCCTCTTTTTTGACTTTAGATCATGATGATTTTGTGCATAAAGCCACATTACCCGAAAGAACATATGTAGAAATTGAAACAAAGGTCAGTAATGAGGTGGCAGAAAATATTGATGCTTTGGAATTATCGGGCGTGCATCTATACAAAACCAGATGGCGATATTATCCGGGCGACACCCTCGAGGCGCGTACGGTAGGTTTTGTTGGCTACGGTGGTAGCGTTGGAGATGATACTCTAACCGGCCGCTATGGTCTCGAACGTCAGTATGAAAACTTATTAAAGCGTGGCGGTGAGCAACTCTCGGTCAACTTCTTTGCCGAAATATTTAGTAACCTCGGCGATCTGGTTTTTGAGAATGAAGACAATCAAGAGGGTGACGTGGTGACCACGATAGAACCAACTGTGGCTAGAATGTTGCAAAGCGAACTAGCGGCCACCAACAATAAGTGGCAGAGTAAAATAACCGGCGGAGTTGTTATCAACCCAAAAACCGGAGAAATATACGCTATCGATGCTGTACCAACTTTTGATCCTAACGACCGCACGGGTGTACCTTTTGAAAACTTTAAAAATCCTTTGGTAGAAAACGTCTACGAACTCGGTTCAATCATTAAAGCTCTCACTATGGCGGCTGGTCTCGACAGTGGTGCTGTTACTCCTTCAACTACTTACTATGACGCCGGTTATCTGAAGCTCGATGGCTTCACTATTCGAAACTACGACGGTCGCGGCCGCGGTACAGTACCAATGCAAGAAGTACTAAATCAGTCACTCAACACCGGCGTGTCTTTTGTAGTGCAAGAAATGGGTAAGGACAAATTTCGTGATTACTTTAATAAATTAAAGTTGGGTAGTGAAACCGGTATTGATTTGCCGGGTGAAGTGCATGGCTTGGTTAATAACTTGGAATCGCCGCGTGAGGTGGAATACGCCACTGCTTCTTTTGGGCAAGGTATAGCTTTGACTCCAATTGCGGCGGTCAGGGCGCTTTCCGCACTCGGTAATGGTGGTACACTCATCACACCACATTTAGCCAAAAAAATTGTTTATGAGGACGGCACCGAGAAAGATATTTTGTTCCCAGAGGGTGACAGAGTTTGGAGTGAAAAAACTAGCGAGACCATAACCAGAATGTTGATAAAAGTGGTGGACGATGCCTTGGCTGGAGGTACGGTAGCTCTGCCGCACTATTCAATCGCGGCCAAAACCGGTACCGCCCAAATAGCCGACAGTCAAAACGGAGGCTATTATAGCGACCGTTATCTACACTCATTTTTTGGTTATTTCCCAGCGTATGACCCACAGTTTTTGGTGTTTGTTTATACGGTGGAACCGCAAGGGGTGCAATATGCTTCACATACACTCACCGAGCCTTTTATGAACATCGTGAAATTTTTGATAAACTATTATAACGTTCCACCGGACCGATAAATTAAATTTTAAATCACTAATTTCAAATTTTAAGTGAATTTTAAATAACTAAATTATAAAACGTGTTGTCTCAAGTTTTATTATTTAAAATCCAGAATTAGTATTGAATTAAAATTTAAAATTAGTAATTTATAATTCTTCAAACGAGTATGAAATCAGTGTTGAAAAATATGGTAGTGACTGTAATCACTTGGGAAGCCAAGATGCTCCTTAAGCGTACTAAACCAAAAATTGTGGCAGTGACTGGCAGTGTAGGCAAGACTTCAACCAAGGATGCGATTTTTCATATTCTTAAAGAACATAAACGTGCGCGCAAAAGTGAAAAAAGTTTTAACTCAGATATTGGTGTACCACTCTCCATACTGGGGTTGTCCAACGGCTGGGATAATCCCTTTTTGTGGTTCAAAAATATTTTTGATGGCTTTTTGATGGTAATTCATCCAGGTGACTATCCGGAAATTTTGGTTTTGGAAATGGGAGTTGATAGACCGGGAGATATGAAAAAGTTAGTTGAATGGGTAAGACCAGACGTGGTAGTTTTGACTCGCTTGCCGGACGTGCCAGCACATGTTGAATATTTTGCCTCACCGGATTTAGTGATTGAGGAAAAGAAACACTTGATCGATGCTTTGAAGCCGGATGGAATTTTGGTTTTTAACAATGACGATGAAAAAGTGCGACAAATTGCCGAAGGGATAAGACAACAATCTATTGGTTTCGGACGATATTCAGAAACTCATTTTCATGCGCACAGCGATGAAGTGATTTATCTAAATGACGAGCCAGTTGGAATCAAATTCAAAATGGCACATATTCGAGATGATGTTGATTTTAGTTTGAATGGTGTGGTTGGGGTGCAGGCGGTTTATACGGCGGCGGCAGCCACGGCTACCGCTTCTATTTTTGATGTGCCGCTCGAGGCTGCCGCCGCCGATATCGCTTCATACACTCCACCACAAGGACGGATGCGTATCATTAAAGGTTTGAAGGATAGTATTATTCTCGATGATACTTACAATTCTTCTCCGGTGGCGGCCGAGCGCGCGCTTTCTTCTTTGTTCGAGCTTAAAACCAGAGGCCGAAAGATTGCTGTGCTTGGTGATATGCTTGAGCTCGGCCGCTTTTCTGTGGAAGAGCATGAAAAGGTGGGTGAGCAAGCCGCAGAAGGGGTTGATATTTTGTTTACCGTTGGTGTGCGCGCTCGCGGCATCGCTCTTGGAGCTATGAATACTGGCTTAAGTGAAGCCGATGTCTATCAATATGATGAAGCGGCAAAGGCTGGGAAAGAACTACAAAGCTATATTAAGCCGGGGGACGTTATTTTAATTAAAGGTTCTCAAGGAATGCGAATGGAGAGAATTGTGAAGGAGATAATGGCCGAACCGGACAAAGCAGAAGAGTTTTTAGTGAGACAGGCTGTTGCTTGGCAAGCAAAAGCGTAGATATGGGAGTGAAATTGAGGAGAGGGAAGAGGGCGGCCCCGAAGGGGCCGCCCTCTTGACTATCTCTACTTTCGCTGTATTGTAGCCATATAAATGTCGCTTTTGTGGCAGATTTGCAGATAAAACAACATTAATTATGAAAAAAATAATCACACTTTCATTCCTTTTCGCTTTACTCTTGGTTTCTGTACCAGCGGCCAAAGCTGAAGCTGGTTCAGTTTATTACACTCCTTATTATGTAACCGGAGTTTCTGGCTCTTCCAGTTTCAATTCTGAACAGGATTTGATCAACTACCTAATCAAACTTATTGCCCAGCTTCAAATCCAGATTGCTAGCAAGAACAACAGTTTCTACGATCATAAATACACTTATGTAATAGGTGAGCCACGTTCCGGCAATAGCTCTGACGATGAGCCAGAAGTAGAGACAGAGACAGCTCGTTATGTTTCTAAATACACAGCCGAGCTTCGCGGTAATGTTGATATGAACGACTTCCGTAACGGCGAGGTGTTCTTTGTGTATGGTCAAGACGAAAGTCAGATTGAAGACGTTGAAGACGATTACGATTCATACCGTGACGTAGATGAAGATGGTAAAGACTTACAAAAGATTCGTGTAGATTCTGACCTAGACGGTGATGAAGACTACATCAAAAATATCTCCGGTCTTGAAGACAATGAAGATTACTACTACCAAATTTGTGTTGGTTTTGAAGACGAAGATGGTGACGACGTTCTCACTTGTGGCGGCGTTGAAGATTTTTCAACCGATGGTTCAAGTAGCAGTAACGATGATGCTCCAGAAATCGATCTTGATTCTGCATACAACATCACAGACGACAGTGTGACCTTGCGCGGTAGTGTCGATATGAATGACTTTGACAACGGAGATGTATTCTTCGTTTATGGTCAAGATGAAGACCAAGTAGCCGACATTGAAGACGACTACGATACTTATGGTGACATCGACGAAGACGGTGATGACTTACAAAAAGTCCGCGTTGATTCAGACGCTGATGGTAATGCTAGCTACAAAGCTAATATTGGCGGTCTCGACGATGACACTGACTACTACTTCAATCTTTGTGTTGCTTACGAAGATGAAGATGGTGACGACGTAATTTTGTGTGATAATTACGACGATTTCACTACTGATAATTAGAACTAGGAGTTTCTCCTAGAGTAAAGCAAAAAGACCCGGCGCCTGCGGCGCCGGGTCTTTTTGCTTCTCCCCAATTTTACAAAACCTTTGTAGATTAGCTGTTATCATACAAATAATGTTTAGAATATATATAAAAATTATTGTTGTAGTTTTTTCACTAATTATTTTGTTACCAACAGCAATAGTATTAGCTCAAACCACAAGTTTTACTTTTCCGCCAATAGAAGATATATCTATAACCATTAGTTCTTTTGATGTTGTTTTAAATACTGACGATTGTGAAGATGGTGATGACCCAGAATGGTGTACTTATAAAGAACAAGTGAATCTTTACGAGCAGACTTTTCATTCTGGAGATACTATTGCTCTAGATTTAAACAAAGAATCATACTTTGAGTTTTATGGTGAGCTTCCTCCAGAAGCGCATTGTAATTTTGTAGGATATCACTCAGGTGAAGATATATATTATATTGATTCAAGTACTGGTGAAAGGCAGGTAGTGGCCAAGGACGAAGATGAGGATTCGGATTTTTACGGGAATTACTACATTCAAAATCCGGGCGCTTATGAGATTGATGTATATTTTGATTGTTACAATGCAATTCTATCCCAATCATTTTTGGATAAGTTACTTGCAGCGATTAGTACCAAAAAGGCTTTCGCACAAAGTTTTGAAGGAACAACTTTTGTAGCTACTGCAAATTTTACTGTCGTTGATGCCAATGCAGAATCAGTTTGTACCGAAGATTGTTATTCAAATGTCCTTTTTATCCCAGGGATTATGTCTTCTCGTTTGTACGATGAAGATGGAAATAAACTTTGGGAACCAGAAGTGGAGGGTGGTGTCAAAGAGTTGTACTTAGATACAGATGGTAAGAGTGTGAATGATGTGAAGGTGGGTGAAGTAGTGGATACTTTTAACGGACCACTTTTGTTGAGCTTCGACATTTACAAATCATTTTTGTCTGACCTTGCCAGTGCAACCAGCAGCGGGCTCATAAATGACTACTATGCTTTTCCTTATGATTGGCGACTGTCGATGAATGACATTTTGGCTGATGATAGTCTGACCAACAAACTTCGTGAATTAGTTAGCAGTTCAAAGAGTGGGAAAGTAACCATCGTGGCGCACTCCAATGGCGGTTTGGTAACCAAAGCACTTCTAAACAGTTTAGGAGACGAGGCTGGTGATTTGGTAGACAAGATTGTCCTTGTCGCTGTGCCACAGTTAGGAACACCACAAGCAGTAGGAGCGTTGCTTCACGGTTTTAAGTCAGGTATTCCCACCAAGTATTCAGACGCTCTAGCTCGGGACTTTTCTCAGAATTCTCCAATGGCATATCAGTTGCTACCACTTGGTGATTACAGAAACAATGTTGGATACAGAATATCAACACCTCTCGTCTCTTTTGAAGACGGAGTATCGACACAGCCTTTTATCGATAAGTACGGATACGCTATAGTAAACGGTCAAGAGTTGGACGGATTCTTACGTGGCTCTGAAGGTAGAAATCAACCAACATTTGATGACCTAGAAAATCCAACTGTAGCCAATAGCTCCTTGCTTAGCAATGCTGAATTATTAAATGGTGAGATTGGGGCATCTTGGGTGCCACCAGATGGTATAGAGGTTCACGAGATTGCAGGTGTCGGTGAACAGACTTTGGCGGGCATAAAATACAAAACCATTGATACTTGCGTAAAGACAGCTTGGGACGAAAATCTCCACATTGATTATTGTGTGGAACTAGGAAGCAAGCTTTCGTATGACCCCGTGCTTGTGCTTGATGGTGACGGTACAGTCATAGAACCGAGTGCTTTGGCTATAAGTACTAGTTCAGATTCGGTCCATCGGTGGTGGGTGGATTTGAAAGGGTATAACAAAATATTGTTTGGGCTGGCTGATAAACCACTCCTTAGGACAAATCATAAAGATATATTATCTGTTAATGATCTGAGAGATTTCATCTTCGACAACCTATTCTTTGAACACAGTTCAACAACCCATCAATATGTATCTTCTAGCATACCGTTATTTGAAAGTAATAATCAATTGACTTTCGTTCTGCACTCCCCATTAACATTATCTGCGGAGGATTCTAACGGCGATGTAATTAGCGCTGACGAGTCAACCATAGAAGACGCCACCTACGAACGCTATGGCGAAGTGCAGGTCCTCACAATACCGACAGACATAGACTTCACTCTAAATCTAAACGGAGAAAAAGCCGGATCATTCACTTTAGAAGTATCTGAGATCAGAGATGGAGAAGTGGTAGCTACCTCAACCTACTCAGCCATACCAAGCGCTACCTCAACAGTGGCGAAAATAGCATATAGTGGCACTATTGTGGCTACCAGTTCGGTGATGACTGTTGATTACGATGGTAATGGAGAAGTCGACGCTACATACACTGCAACCGAAGGAGAGGTGGTGCAGCAGCCAGACGATCCTTATGCGTATACAACTCCAGCGGAATTGTTAGCGGTGCTCTATAAGAAGCTGGATTTGTTTGCTACGGATGATGTTCATTACAAAATGTTCTTAGCTCAAATAAAATTTTATGAAAGGGCAATAAAAAAGAACAAGCGGTGGTCTATCTTTGACTGGTCAGACAAGCGGTCAGATATGCTGCTCAAAATGGGCGAGAGAATTCTGGATCAAATGAATCGTTGGTTAGAAAACGAGCACCCAGAAAAACATTTAGAACACGAGTTTGAGGAAGAGGAAGGGGACGAAGAAGATAAAGATTCTCGTAGTAGTATACAGACTAGAGTTAAAGATATTATAAATAAGTTTAAACGTTGGTAATTATATCTATATGAAGTATTTAACGAAGAAGAATGTAGTTGTCTTGTTCTTGCTATTCCTTATATTTGCGGTTTCGTCTATGTTACTTGACTCGCAGTGTGATCAATTTAGCTGGTGTCCTATTTCCAACCCTGGTTATATATCCGAATCATTAGGATATGTTTTGTTGTTTATATTGTACGTAACACCCCTCTTGTTACCTGTTGTATTAACATTACCTCTCAAAAAGCAGGTTTTCGAAATTTGGAAGAAATTTGCCGTCGTTGCAATTCCGGCAGTTCTAGCTATTGATTTGTACTTGTACAATATGTCTCTTAACCAAGCCTCCGGTTTTGCTCCGGGATCTGATCTTTGGCCGGCAATTATATCGTTGTTCTTGTATGGTGGGTATTTCCTTGTTTCTTTTGTGGTTATAGGTGTCGCATGGTGGAAATCCAGAAGGTAAGTACACCACCTTCAGACGTTATGGTGAAATCCAACGTATTACCATTCGGGGTGACGAAGTTGGTACTCTCACTCTCGACGGCGAAGAGGTAGGAACATTTGCACTAGACATTATCGAGTATCAGGGCAATACAACTATTGCCACTACTAGCTTTGAGGCAATTCCTGCTGCGACAACTACAGTCGCCACACTTTCCGTATCGGAT
>JBNKWW010000050.1:0-4452 GCA_050299955.1 Minisyncoccia bacterium
CCCCCCCCCCCCCCCCCCCCCCCAACTTCCCCCCAAAGTGGCCTCCCTTCTTATATCGCCGACACAGTCGACGCCCTCATTGCTCTTGGTTACAGTGAACGTGAGGCTCGCGAAGTTACACAAAAACTGGTTAGCGAGAACCCTGATATAATCGACTCTAAAGACGCCCTCCGCACCGCCCTCAAGCTCTTGAACAAATAGCATCTAAGTGGCGCAGGTTGATAAAAACTAGCTGCCCTAGGTACTCTTACCGTATACTTAAATATATGAGTATTTTGTATTGGACCAAAAAAATGATTCCCGCGCCGGCACTGTCTGCCCTTCGCCCTCCCTATCACTATGCTTTAGCATGGCTCGGCTCAACCTACTATCGCCACCCCTCTAAGAACACCACTGTCATTGCTGTAACAGGCACCAAAGGCAAATCAACGGTAACCGAACTCATCAGTACTATATTGGAAGGTGACGGAAAAAAAGTCGCTTCCCTCTCTACTATCCAATTCAAAGTTGGTGACGACGTGCGACCGAACCTATACAAAATGACCACGCCTGGTCGCTTCTTTGTGCAGCACTTTTTGCATGAAGCTGTAAAAGCTGGTTGTGAATACGCCGTTATCGAAATGACTTCAGAGGGCGCTAAACAATTCCGTCATAAGTTCATCGAACTCGACGCCCTAGTTTTCACCAACCTCACTCCAGAACACATAGAGTCCCACGGCTCATTTGAAAAATACAAGCAAGCCAAACTCGAGATAGCCAAAGCTTTGGAAAAGTCAGAAAAAAAACCTCGCTACATAGTTGCCAACACAGACGACGACTACGGCAAGGAGTTCCTCAATATAAAAGTTGAAGAAAAATTGCCTTATAGCCTAAAAAGCCTAAAACTATACACCCTTCACAAAGACGGTGTTGGACTTATTTTTGGCGGCAAGGACGAAGACATCACCATTCGTGTTCCTCTAGTTGGACTTTTCAATGTGTATAACGCCCTCGCTGCTATCACCCTCACTCGTGCGCTTGGTGTCTCAATGAAAAGTATCGAAAAATCTTTATACAACTTAAAATCTGTTAGAGGTCGAGTGGAACACCATCACTCCCCGAAGGACGCCAGCAAAAAAGTGACTGCAATTGTCGACTACGCCCATACACCAGACTCACTCGAGAAGCTGTATCAAGCATTCAAAGACGTGCCGAAAATATGTGTTCTCGGAAACACTGGCGGCGGCCGTGACCAATGGAAGCGCACCGAAATGGCTGCCATCGCCGAACGGTACTGTGACCAAATTATTCTCACCAATGAAGACCCGTACGATGAAGACCCGCGCAAAATTGTGGAGGATATGGCTAGAGGTATTGAAGACAAGAATAAGCTAGATATTATTATGGACCGCCGCTTAGCCATCAAAACCGCTCTCGACCAAGCACCAGAAAATGGATACGTCATCATTTCCGGTAAAGGCACTGACCCATACATAATGGGCCCACACGGTAGTAAACAGAAGTGGAGTGATGCTGAGGTGGTGAAAGAAGAACTTCATAATCTTGGTAGATAGTAGGTTGCCTATAGAAAGCAAAAGCCGCGGCCCAAAGGGCCGCGGCTTTTTCACCACATCAACTCTATTGTAGCTCTACCGGTCGAGCTATCCAGTCGTCCAAGAATACTGCTTTAGAATTAAAATCTGAAAGCGGATAAACGAAAGGTCTCGATTCAGGAGTGTCCAAACGACGTACCTCAATACGGGGATTGGCATATTCTGCATCTTCAAATGATACAACATCTCTAGCCAACACTGCGTAAGTGTTATTGTCTGGCGCAATTACCGGCCAACTATAATTCACACCACTACTTTCGACAGAACCAACCTTATTCAAAGAAAATGGTTCATTAGAAATAGTGAATACATTGATAAGACCCTCACCTGGGAAGGTAACTACCAGATTTTTTCCATCATAAGAAACATCCATAAGAACACCAATCAAACCTTGTATGCTGTTACCGCTCTCATCATTAAAACTTAGAACTTTAGTTAATACGTCCTCACTCAAAGTTTCACCCGCATCGGACTCAATTTCATCTTGTGGTAAATATCTATCGTAGAGGTAAATACCATCATTGCCCACGTACAGCAGTCTTGAACTGTTTGGTATCCAAACCGGATTAGCACCACCTCCTATTGTATGTACTACATTACCTCCAACGTCTGTTAAATCAATATTCCAAGAGGTAGACAAAAAAGTTGAGTCGGATTCAACATAGTCGTCAGGTATAGTACGAGCCAACAATGCTTGAGTAGATGACCAACTGATAGAGCCGTAAGGTAGAGTTGTAAGCGGCCAGGAAGCTAAAACATTAATCTTATTTTTAGAAGCAACATGATACAGTCTATTCTCAATCGTCACACCATCAGTTGTTGACGACATAAAGGGAGCTTCAAAGAAGAAACTCTCGGGATTTGTTACGTCTTCAAACTCGACTTTACTTGTAGTAAATAAATTGAAAGCTTCTGTTTCATTAACTAATTTCATCTCTCCATCAGAGTAGTGCAAACTGTATGTCTGAACTAAAGCATCGTCACCGGTATTTTTTGCAGCACTAAATAACAAAAGGCCTGGAAAATCAGCTATTGTTATTTCAGCGCTTCTAAAACCCAACCATACGTTTAATTGTGCTGTATTGTTAACCAATAGTTGGAACCCCCCGTAAACAGTTGCAACAACCAAAATAGCTAGGACGGTATAGAACACCATCATTAAGCCTCGTATGGAAAATATTGATGAATTTTCTGGCATAGATAATTATTATGACTTATAAATTCGTAAGTTTTTAAGAAGATTTCTGTCATCCGAATCTAAACGAGAAAGCCAATCTTTCCCAACCACTTTAGCTGCTTCTTTAGACAATCTAGTATAAAACCCATTAGCTGTGAGTGCGTAACGGCGAGTCTTTCCTTCAACTTTTGGTAAGTCCTGCATAGCCACTTCCACCCTATCGCCCGGCATTGTATGCAAGAAATTCATATTCTTAGCGTTCAAGCTAGTGTTATAGTTTTTGTTTTCACGAATATGTGTAGCGGCAACCAAATCGAGTTTCTTAAACTCTGGAGTTTTTGGAGTTCCTTGGAAGACAAAAGCGCTTCGCACTTTATGCTTCTTGGTAGCCAAAATGCGCACGGTCAAGAACTCGTCTTTGAGAGATTGAATAATTTCCTTTGGAATACGCACCGCTTCTTGTGAGGCTTGTACGTAACGTGGGAAGAGAGTTTGAAGGTACGTCTGGTTAAAACCGTCACCAACACTAACCACTAATGAACGAGTACCACTACTAGTTGGAACTTCTGCGTAGGTGTATGGCACGTTGATCATCTTAGCTAAAAGACTATGGTCTGTATCTTTAGCAGCCACCAGGCCAGCAACAACCAAAGATGCTCCGGCCACTACTCCAACAAAGTTTTTGCCAAGAGCAATACTACCAATAGAAAATCGCTCCAAAGCAGAGAAAGGCACTTGATTGCCGAGAGACCAATCGCGGAAGTGTGAGTCAACCAAGATGAAAGCATCTTCATCTTTATTGAGTGAAGCAACTGGCACGCGCACAATGAGTTCGTCTTTTGACTCTAATGTAATACTCTCCCCTTCTTGTGGAGTAAGAGTATTGTATGCGTTTTCTTCTTTAGTGAAGATGTTTTGCTTGTTGTGGTAGTGATGGAGCTTTTGTTCTTTTGCAACCATAGCTTCGTTGGTATCAAAAATATAGCTATGCTCTAAATCACCATCAACTACCAAGTGTTCAGACGGATTCAGATCGACGGCACTCAGTTCAAACTTGTCTATATACGACTCCTCTGGTTCAAGCTCACGAATTTCAAATTTCAATAAACCGTTTTCGTCGGTCTTGACTTCATTCTTGAGGAGGTATGTGTCGCCACCGATGCCAGCCTCGTATTTCTTTAGGCCAGTTTTGTAGTCGGCAAAGGCAGTTTGGGGTTTACCAAAAAGAAAATCATTTTCGTGGACGAACTTTGAGCCGTCCCAGGTGAGCAGGAATGGGGTTGAAGGGGTAGCGCTCCATGTACCAACAGTTTTGCCTGTATCTGGATCTGTGGCTACAGAATAACCATTATAATTAGATACGTTATAACCCAAGGAAACATTGGCATCACTAAAGTCTTTCTGCGAAGTGTTTGCAGATCCGTACCCTGTATTTGCTGTACCCGAACTCGATGATGAGGCATCCCCCGAAGCTTCCCCACTTTCTCCTCCCGCTTCACTGGTTTTTGTTAAGAATAAATTGACACCAAGTAGAGAGGTAAACACTCCTGCATTTTGTATAACAGATTTTGATTTTCTATTTTTGTTCATTATTTATATGATACCTTCTTTATTTTTTTAAAGTGGAGATAATGTTGATAAATACCTTTCTATGAATTTATTGAAACAACTTAATCAACACCA
>JBNKWW010000051.1:0-12537 GCA_050299955.1 Minisyncoccia bacterium
CCCCCCCCCCCCCTCGCCGCCCTCGCCGCCATCACCCTCTTCATCTTCGCCATCTTCAAAGAGGGAACATATATGTTCACCTACACCAACTACCTCGGCGAAATGCTACTCACACTTTTCCTCGGTGCACACGTACTTTCATTTGATAAAAAATTCCTTCCTTCACATAAAAACATAAGCAAAATCGAACGCTTCTTCGAAAAATACGCTTTCTTCACTCTCCGAGTGAGTTTTGGTATCTCTCTCATCTACGCTTCAGTCTACGCCAAACTCATTCATAGCGAATTGGCCTTGCATACAGTGATGGAATACAACCTCACCAACTACTTCCACTTCGAGCCATTATTCATCGTACTTGGAGCAGCCATCATCGAAATCACTCTAGGGCTTTTCTTCATCATCGGCTTCGAAATCCGCTTCGCCGCCTTATTCCTCTCATTCTTCCTCACTCTTTCACTCATATACTTCGGCGAGGCTGTCTGGCCGCACATAATTCTTTTCGGCGTCGCTTTTTCACTCTTCACTCACGGCTACGACCGCACCTCCCTCGAAGGCCGCTTCTTCAAAGACGCCTCCCACGAACCGGTGTTGTAATTAAACAACCACAAACAAACTTCATCATCACGACCATAAAACAGCTTAACTCTATCTATCCTCAAGGATAGATAGAGTCTTCATACATACAAAAAAACACAACCATTCTTGTTATCATTAATGATAACAAGAATGGTTGTGTATGTTTTATAAAAATCAAAAGAAAAACGCCCCGGAAAACCAAAGGCGGTTTCCGTGGGCGTATTATTTTGCAACAGCCTTGTAAAGACCAGTGCGTGGGATTTTGACCCCTTCGATTGGATCGAACTGGATTTTGCCATCGCATTCAATGCGATATGTTTCGACCGGAGCGAGCATTTCTGCCGCCATTCGGATGTATCTCTCTTTTCCGCTTTCAAACAGAGGTTCATTGTGAGGTCTGGCAAATTGAACCAATCTGAACTTTTTCGGTTTGGAATCGTCGCAGTTTGTAATAGCTGCGTAAAGCGGCTGTCCCGCTTTCATATAAACCACACCTTGAACAGGTGTGCTCGGAAACAGGCCGGCATAACCCGCTGCGGCATAGCCAGCAATCAGGAGTGCTGTCCCAATGAGAACTCTGTTAGAGAACTTTGACATTTTGAAATTCCTTTCGAATCCTGTCTTTAATTTCAGACCTAAAGATATCATAATATTTTTATATTGTCAATGCTTTGCACAGCACAATGTATTGAATCTCTGCTATTTATGCTACAATCGCTCTACTATGTCAGGGAATGAAATTAGGGAGAAATATCTCCGTTTTATGGAGGAGAATGGACACGCAGTGATTCCGTCATCGGCGCTGGTACCGGAGAATGATCCAACCACGCTTTTTACCGGTTCGGGTATGCAGCCGTTGGTGCCGTATTTGATGGGGGAGGCGCACCCAATGGGCTCTCGCCTCACGGACTCACAAAAGTGTTTCCGCGCTGAAGATATTGATGAGGTAGGCGACAACCGTCACACTACTTTCTTCGAAATGCTCGGCAACTGGTCTCTCGGCGATTATTTCAAAAAGGAGCAGCTGCCTTGGTTCTACACTTTCCTTACCAAAGAAGTGGGACTTAACCCGGAAAACATCTACGTCACCGCTTTTATGGGAGACGACGCTAACCAAGTCCCTCGCGACACTGAGGCGGTAGCTATTTGGCAAGAACTTTTTGAAAAAGACGGCATAACTAATGGTGTCGGTGAAATGGGTAGCGAAGAGCAAGGCGGCGAGCGCGGCATGAAAGAAGGCGAGCGCATCTTCTACTATGACGCTAGCAAAAACTGGTGGAGTCGCGCTGGTAAACCAGAGAAAATGCCGGTTGGTGAAATTGGCGGCCCTGACTCTGAAGTTTTTTACGACTTTGGTACACCGCACGATGAAAAATTTGGTAAGTACTGCCACCCTAACTGTGACTGTGGCCGCTTCCTCGAAATCGGCAACTCCGTCTTTATGGAGTATCTCAAAGCTGAAGACGGTTCTTTCCAAAAGTTACCAAAACAAAACGTAGACTTTGGTGGAGGTTTGGAGCGTATCGCAGCGGCCGCAAACGGCGACGGCGACGTATTCAAAATCGACCTTCTTTGGAATGTAGTCTCACAAATTGAAACTCTCTCTGGCAAAAAATACGAAGACAACAAAGTCGCATTTCGAGTCATTACCGACCACATTCGTGGTGCGGTGTTTATGATTGGCGACAATGTGCTTCCAAGCAACGCCGAGCAAGGCTATTTCGTGCGTCGCCTCTTGCGCCGTGCGGTGCGCTACGCTGACGTGCTTGGTGTACCAGCCGGAGAATTGGCCAACCTTGCTGAAAGCGTTGTAAGTACCTACAAAAACCACTACCAAAACCTCGGCGAAAAACACAACGCCATCGTTGAAGCTATCAAGAAAGAAGAGGAACAATTCCGCAAGACTCTGGAGAAGGGAATGAAGGAGTTTGAAAAATTTATCCAAGTTCGAGGCAAGACCTCGAACTTGAGTGGACACGATGCTTTCATTCTCTTCACCACCTACGGTTTCCCGTATGAACTAACTGAGGAGCTAGCTACTGAAAAAAACCTTACAGTTAACCGTAAGGAATTTGATGAGTTGATGGAGCAACACCGAGCTGACTCTCGCGCTGGTGCTGAACAGAAATTTAAGGGAGGTTTGGCTGACCACTCAGACAAAGTAGTGATGTACCATACCTGTACCCACCTTATGCTTGCGGCACTTCGTCACTTCCTTGGCGACCACGTGCATCAGGCTGGTAGCAACATAACCGGCGAACGTTTGCGCTTCGACTTCACTCATCCCGACAAAGTAGAAAGAGAGACTTTGGACAAGGTGGAAGAATGGGTAAACAACGCAATTAAGACTGGTGGCAAAGTAACTATCGATATGATGCCGAAGGATGTAGCGCAAGATGACAAGACTATCGAAGCTAGCTTCTGGGAGCGATATCCAGACGAAGTGAAGGTGTACAGCATTACCGGTAATGACGGCACTGTATTTTCACGCGAGCTTTGCGGTGGTCCGCACGTAGAAGAGCTGGAAGACATTGAAGGAACTTTCAAAATTAAGAAAGAAGAATCTTCTTCTGCGGGAGTTCGTCGCATTAAAGCAATACTAGAGTAAAAAAATAAATAAAGGAAAAAACAGGGGTTAAACCCCTGTTTTTTTACAATAGATATCAAGATTGTAAATGGTGGCGGGCAAAGCCCGCCACCATTTTTCCTAAATCCATTTTTTCCTACATCCATTTATATACACCAAGTATTAACAAAAAAACTCTTTCACCGCTATAATATGTTTATGTTTTTTGGAGGTGATAAAAATGTTAGTCGCTCCGCTATCATCATTGACGTCGGTTCTGGCAGTGTCGGTGCGGCTGTTGTGTTGTCAGAGAGCAATCAGAAACAACCAGAAATTTTATGGTCCGGAAGGGAATCTTTCTCTGTAAAAGAATCTGAATACTCTGAAAAATTGGCTCAAAAAATCCAAGCTGCCTTGTTTAATCTTCTTTTAAACATTAATCAGCAAGGTATGAAATCATTGTCCGGCAGATTTTCCAAAACAAAACCAGACTTGATTCAGATAAATATTTCGGCTCCTTGGTCATACACTGCCACCAAAACCGCAAATCTTTCTTCATCAAAACCGTTTGTAATAAGCGAAAAGTTAATGAAAGAGCTGTCAAAAAAGGCTGATGATCAAACCAAAGATTTTGTTAATACCAATATTTTTGAAGAAAAGCTTGATTTATCAATACTATCAAGTCAGACTCTTTGTGTTTCCAGTAAAGGTTATGTACTTTCAGAGCCTCTTAATAGACGCGTGACTGAACTGACTCTAGATCAATTGATCTCTGTGGCACCAAAATCACTTTTAGAACCACTAAAAGAAACCGTGCTAAAAGTATTTCCGAGACAAAAAATAGAGGTTGGGACTTTTATGTCTATTTACTTTAATGCTGTACAAAAAATATTTTCCGGACAAGACCACTGTTTGGTAGACATAACTCACAGAGCTACCGAACTCGGAATTGTGAGAGATAAAAAGCTAGAGACTGTGACTTATGTCAATTCAGGAATTCAAACTATAGCCGACAAACTAATGAAAGAGTTGGGAGTACCTCGCACAGAAGCACTCAGTTTTATGAGAGAGAACAGTATTAATAGTGCCGCCAATTTTTCTGAAGCTAAACAACAAATAATAAACGAGGCGATTACCGAATACGAAAAAGAACTCAACAAACTATTTGCCAAAATTGGCGGCGCTCTATCCATCCCTAAAAGAATTTTCTTGCATACAGATAGGGAACTGGAAGCCTTTTTTAGCCAAAGGCTAAAAAAGGCTTCCGACAGCACCAGTCGAAACTCTCATACGATTTACCCTGTAACCTCAAAATTACTAACCAATAAAGCCGTAGACGACACAGCTATTTTGTTGTCTGCTACACTTTTTCATAAAAACACACAATAATCACTGCTCTGAGTGGTGTGCTAAATAATGTGTGCTAAAATATTTATCATATGGAGAAAAAATGGAGCTTGCAGGATATTAAACCATCAACCCCTGCCAAAAAACGGACAACCAGTATAGAACCAAGACCAACAGCTCCACGAGAGCCTCTACCGGAAACCCCAAAAGCAGAACCAAGAGTTAGAACTTCTTCTTACCAAAGCTCCACAAAAAAGCGACCTAGTTTTGTATTAACTGGCGTTATCGCAGTTGGAATTCTTCTATTTGGTTTTGGGGTTAGCGCACTTATGGAAAGTGCAACAGTCACTGTCTTTCCAAGACACCGTGAACCAACCGTAAACTCAGTCTTTGAAGCCAAGAGGGAAGCAGCGGCCAGTGAGATCAGTTACGAAATAATGAGTCTTGAAGCAGAAGGTGAACGACAAGTCTCGGCTACCGGACAAGAAAATGTTTCTGTTCAGGCAACTGGTGAAATCACAATCGCTAAAAGTACTACTGGCAGTGAAAGACTGATCAAAAACACTCGCTTTGCCTCTCCAGAAGGTTTGGTGTTTCATATCACCGAATCTGTCGAAGTACCTGGCGCCACCAAAGATGCTGATGGCAACCTAGTACCTGGCACAGTCAAGGCCAAAGTTTTTGCAGACAAAGCTGGTCCTGAATATAACCTTTCAGCGGGTACAAAATTCCAAGTTCCTGGTTATAAGGAGGGTGGTTATACCGAACTTTACAACGCTGTTACTGCAAGCAACAACTCAGCTTTCAGCGGAGGTTACGATGGTCCAAAATTCACGGTTAATGACGACGAACTAAAAGCGGCAACTAATTCACTTCATGAAGAATTAAGCAACGCTCTTTTGGCTCGCGTTGATACCGAAAAGCCGGCTGGATTCATTTACTTTGAGCCAGCCATTACTATTACCTATGAAGATCTTTCACCGGTTGATGCTGGTAGTGGTCAAGTAACCATTAAAGAAAAAGCTGTTTTGGAGATTCCTATTTTTAAAGACACAGACTTTGCTTCTTTCATTGCCAAGGCTGTTATCCCTGGTTATGAAGGCGAACCTGTTCGTATCGACAACATCGACGGCCTTAATTTTGCTTATACTTCAACTACCACTGAAGGTGCAAAACTAAGCAGTTTGGACTCGTTTGGCTTTAAATTGGTCGGAAATACCCAAATAATTTGGACTTTTGACGAAGATAAACTAAAGAGCGACCTCCTCGGCGCTTCTAAAACCGCCCTCAATACCGTTCTTGGCGGCTACCCAGCTATAGAAAGAGCCAACGCTGTGGTAAGGCCAGTCTGGAAGCGTTCCTTCCCAGACAAACTCAAAAATATCACCGTCACCGAATCACTGGAGGACAACTAAGTGGGATAAAACCCTTGACGTTTCTTAACTATTTTGCTAAACTCACACCCGTTTGATGCCAGGACAACAACAGAACATCGCGGATAAAGATGAACTCGTCTACGGAGTAGTCGAGGAGGCGCTACCTAATGCGCTATTTCGCGTTGTTTTGGACGAAACTAAGGAGACGACTTTGGCGTATCTATCTGGCAAGATGCGCAAATTTCGTATCCGCGTACTCGTCGGCGACCGGGTAGGAATTGTTCCAGACCCTTACGGTGGGAAAGGGAGAATTACCAAACGAATGTAGTTTGTAGTAGCTCTAAGCTCTTAGAAAGAAAGTTATTTCTTTTTAAGAGCTAGGAGCTACAAGGGTGAACCAGTAACTTATGAAAGTAAAATCTTCAATCAAAAAACGTAGCCCGGATGACATCATTGTTCGTCGTCGCGGAAAAGTTTACGTAATTAACAAGCGTAAACCTCGACACAAGCAGCGTCAGGGTTAATTCGGCCGTAACTCAAAAGAGTACTCGGCTTAAATCAAATTATTACAATGAGAATTTCAGGTATTAACATTCCAGATAACAAACACTTGTCATTCGGCCTCACTGCCGTTTACGGTATCGGTCGCGCTCGCGCTACCGCTATTCTTGGTGAGCTCGGCATCGACAAGTTTGCGAAGCCAGCAGACCTATCAACCGATTTGGAAAATGCTGTTCGTGAAAAAGTTGAGTCTTTCACCATTGAAGGTGAGCTCAAGCGCCAAGTCTCTGCAGATGTAAAGCGTTTGAAGGATATTCAATCTTATCGTGGCAGTCGTCACGCTAAGCGTTTGCCAGCGCGTGGTCAGCGCACCAAAACCAATGCTCGCACACTTAAGGGTGTGAAGAAGACTATGGGGTCAGGTAAGCGCAAGCTCGAGAAAACTTAAAATTTCTAGAATTGATGAAATCCTTGAGCTTCAGAAATTTTGCTCCCGCGCCGTATGTCCATATACGTCTTGGTCACAAAATTTCCTCCAGCTCGGCGGATTTCAAGCAATTCTAAGAAATTTTACGCTAAGTGCTAACAACAAAATTTATCAGTATCAATTCGAATTCCTATGGGTAAGAAACGAATCATAAAAAAAGGTGGTGGTTCAGACGTAGCGGGTACATCTCGTGCGCTTAACCGTATTCCTAAGAAAAAGGTAGCAACTGGGATTCTCAACATCCTTGCTACTTTCAACAACACCATCGTCACTCTCGCTGACGATAAGGGAAACAGCCTAATCGCGGCTTCATCAGGAGCTGTCGGTTTTAAGGGTTCACGCAAAAGCACGCCTTTTGCGGCCGCTAAGGTTGGTGAAATCATTGGTGAGAAGGCCAATCAGATGGGTATGCGTGAAGCTTCTGTGGTTATTCGTGGCATCGGTGCGGGACGCGAGTCTGCTCTCCGCGCTTTCGCCGGCAAAGGCATCTCTGTTACCAGCATAACCGACATGACACCAGTTCCGCACAACGGTCCTCGTGCCAAAAAGGCACGTCGTGTCTAGTTTGTCATACTAGTAATTATTAAATTATGAAAATCGGTCCAAAATTTAAAATAGCCAAGCGTCTCGGCGCACCTATCTTCGAAAAAACACAAACTCAAAAGTTTGCGCTTTCTGAAGCTAAAGGTGGTCGTGGTAAAAACAACAAGCGCCCAGGCCAAATGAGTGACTACAAACGTCAGCTCATCGAAAAGCAGAAAATGCGTTTCTCTTTTGGTATCTCTGAAAAACAACTTCGCAAGTACGTTGACGAAGCTATTGCTAAGAGTCGCCAACCGATCCCACACCTTATCGCTCGTCTTGAAATGCGTCTTGATAACGTTGCTTACCGCCTTGGTCTTGCCAAGACCCGTCAGATGGCACGTCAGATGGTGGCACATGGCCACATCGTCGTAAACGGCAAGCGCTTCACTATTCCTTCTCACAAAGTAAGTGTTGGAGATGTCATCACTGTGCGTGAAGGCAGCAAAAACTCCGTAATGTTTGTAAACTTAGCAGACACCCATCAAGCCGCTGGTGTTCCAGCCTGGCTCACCTTTGACGCCAAAAAACTTACCGGTACCGTAACCGGTGTACCAACCTACGAAGCTGCAGAAACCCTGTTTGACCCGGAACAAGTACTCGAGTACTACAGCCGTTAATCCCTGATTGACTCGTTCGTATTATTAAGCCAAGTAATAATAAATCACTATGTTAGACACAAACGTAGCCCTACCAAGCAAGCCACGCGTGGTAAAGGAAGAAGAATTTCAGGGCATCTACGAGATAGATGGTCTTTTCCCAGGATATGGTCATACTTTGGGTAACTCACTTCGTCGTATCATCCTTTCTTCACTTCCAGGTGCTGCCATCACTCACGTAAAGATTGATGGTGCTAAGCACGAATTTGACGTTCTTGATAACGTTAAAGAAGACGTTCTTACCATTCTTCTCAACATCAAGCGTATTCGTCTTGCTCTTAACAGCGACGAACCAGTAACTATCTCACTTAAAAAGAGTGGTGCTGGTGTTGTAACTGCTGCGGACATCAAGGCTCCAACTCAAGTTGAAATCCTAAGTCCAGACCAAGTGATTGCTGAAATCACCGGTAAAGCCACTCTCGACATTGAAATGACCGTAGGCCAAGGTCTTGGCTATGTGGCCCGCGAGATTCACCAAAAGGAAAAAGTGGAGATCGGTGCTATTGCACTTGATGCTGTGTTCACCCCAATCCGCCGCGCCAACTACGAAGTAGAAAATATGCGCGTTGGTGACCGTACCGACTACAACCGTCTTCGTATCTTCATAGAAACCGACGGTACTATGACTCCTCGTGAAGCTCTCGAGAAGTCAATCGAAATTATGATTCATCAGCTCAAAGCTGTAATTGGTTTCAAAGAGCCAGAAATCGTTACTGAAAAGAAAGAAGAAGAGACTGAAGCTGCAGCTCAAACTGCAACTGAGGTTGATCCGGATGTACTAAAGACTCGCATCGAAAACCTTGAACTTTCTTCACGTACTTTGACTGCTCTTGAAGACGCCAACATCCGTACCATCGGCGGACTTGTGCGAAAGAAAAAAGATGATATTCTAGCGCTCGACGGCATTGGTCCTAAAGGTGTAGAGGAAATCGTCTCTCTACTTAAAACTATGGGAGTATCACTAGCTGAATAAATAATATGAGACACGCAAACAAAAACCGAACCCTAAGCCGAACTCGTCGCGGACGAACCGCTCTTTTGCGTGGCTTGGCAGTATCTCTTATCAATGAGGGCAAGATCAAGACCACCGAAGCTAAAGCAAAAGAACTCCGTCCTTTCGCAGAGCGTCTGGTAACTTACGCTAAAAAGGCAACCGTAGCTTCTCGCCGCGAAGCCGCTTCGGCTCTTGGTGAACCAAATCCAAACGTAATCGTTAAACTTTTTGATGAAGTAGCTCCAAAGTTCAAGGAGCGCAACGGTGGTTACACCCGCATCATCAAGATGGGTCGCACTTTGGCTGGTCGCGATGAAGCAGTTATTGAATTTGTTGAGTAAAGGCATTTAATTTATAAACTATGAGTAATATTACTGAAAAACGAGAACACACCATTGACGCTAAAGGAAAGCGCTTGGGTAAAGTTGCTACCGAAGCGGCTACCGTTCTGATGGGTAAAGACAAACCAGACTTTGCTAAGCATATTGTTGCGCCTGTCACTGTAAAAATTGAAAATGCCAGCTTGCTCGACATTCGAGAAGGAAAGGAGACCGACATCTACCAGTCATATTCTGGTTATCCAGGAGGTCGCCGTACCGAAACTCTAGAACACCTTGGAGAGCGTCTTGGCTACGCTGAGGTGGTTCGTCGTACAGTTAAGGGTATGCTTCCAAAGAACAAGCTTCAGAAGCAAATGATGTTAAACCTAGTAGTAACCGAGTAAATATTTTATTATGACAGCAACTAAAGACAAGTACACAGAGAGTATCGGCCGCCGCAAAACTGCGAGCGCCCGTGTACGCCTAACTCCAGCCAAGGAGACTTCAATTGTCATCAACGACAAAAAGATTGAAGATTACTTCAAGAGTGCCGCACACATCGCTGACGTTATGTCAGTTCTAAAGACTGATGGCGCTGGTATCGAAAACTACACCATCACCGTTAAGGTTTACGGAAGTGGTCTTTCAGCTCAGGCAGAAGCAATTCGTCTCGGTATTGCTCGCGCCCTCGTAAAGGAAACATCAGGTCGTCGTGGTATTTTGAAGAAGCTTGGTTTCTTGAAGCGCGACCCTCGTTCGGTTGAGCGTAAAAAATTCGGCCTTCGAAAAGCTCGCCGCGCCCCTCAGTGGTCAAAGCGTTAGTTCAAAAAAAGAAGCTCTCTTGGAGCTTCTTTTTGTTTTAAATGAAACTAGAAAACCAATTAGTTCCAGTCTTGGATTTTTTCAAGAGTTTCTTTAAGCACTTTTCGTCTTTTCTTTCCATATTCATCAAGGAAATTCGTTAACACAGCCGCTGAGATTACGTTGGTATCAAAGTCTTCTATTGATTCATATGGATAGCACCCAGTTTCTGATCTGTGACGTATTACCAAATTTGGAGAAATGAATTCATTTTTATTTTTAACACCACCACATACAAGCAATGACCACATTTCAACTGAGTCAGTGTGCGATTCTTCTATGAGAACCAACTGACTGTACGTGGAAGTAATTGGGAAGTGTTTTTGTGCATACGTAATTAATTTTACACACAAGTCTGCATCAGAACTTTCTAATTCAGTGTCTCTATGGTAAGCAAAGATTTCATTAACCCTTTCAATAAACTCAGCTTTTAGTTCCTCTAGTTTATCGGATAAACTCTTACTATCCTTAAGTGGAAATTTTGGAATTTTAATCTCAAATGAATACGATGAGTGAAGCATCAATTTTCCTTTCATAGAACATACTCCTAATTAAATAACTTATTTAAGGTCTGATAGGTTATAAAAAACTGGTTTATTCTATATTTTCAACGCAATTTTTAGGTATACGGAAGGTTGTCGGACACATATAAACCACTGTGTACTGAAGTGTACAGTGGTTTATGAACCAAGTCATACGATTGACTTTTGGTCAAGAAATTGATATGTTTTTGCCTGTTGGACTGATATTCGGATGTATTTTTGTACTATAATGAAGTTGTCCAACCGCCGGAACCCTCCGCGTTCCGGCTCCCTTCAAAACTTCTTTATTCAAGGTAGTTTTGAAGGGAGAATTTGGGTTGAAGTGTCAATGTAAAAATACTGACTAAGTCACGCGTATTCTCCCATTATATCCGCGTCAGCGGGGTGGTGCTAACACAGTACTGTTTATCTGAACTGTCGACAAATTGCACCACCAAAGATCTTTTAATTCGCCACAAGGCGAGGGTGGACTAGGAAGGAGATGTTGAAAAACTAATCGGATTTTGTCCACCGAAAATTTACGGACTATGTACCCCTTGTCAAAATAGACTATGGCGGAGCTGTCTGTAAAAAGCCGGATTGCGTTAGCAATCCGGCCTTCCTGCAAGAATTTCTCCCGAGTAATTTTTACAGGAGGGTAACGTCGTTATTCTCTTGATTGCGAACTGTGATTCATTTGTTCTTATTATAGAACTTCGGGAAAAATGTTCGCTGTTCTTTACAAGGAGGTGTCCTATGGGACGCATTATAGGCATTCAACACCGTGTAAAACGCACTGTCGAGGGCGAAGCTCGTCCGACGCAAGTAACAATTCTCTTGGAAGACAACACCTTCTCTTCCTACGAACTGGCTGACGAACAAGCGGAATATGATTTCCTTTTGGGAAATCTGCCTCTTGACTTCAGAAAGCTCGAAGATGGTGAGAAGATTGATTCATCAGTATCAATAAGCTTCCTGAAACACCGGAAGCGTAAAAACACCGACAATAATACTCAAACTCGTCAAATCGACGGGGAAGAAAGAGTTATCACACACATCGCCGATACTTTTGACGGCCTCAAAGCTGGTGACTCTGTGGTAATGGTTCTAGGTGGCTCGGGCGACTACCTTGCTTTTGCTTTGGCTAGGCGTGCTGAAGATATCGGGGCGAAGGTTTTTCGTATCACTCCGATGAAGCTCAAGGCAGAACGTGTCGAATCAAAAGATAACGACTCAGCACTGCTGGCAAAATTGTACGATGAAAAACCAAAGCTCTTCATTGAGTTCAAACCGCGCGAGTGGGGTATGGTGTTGATTAGAGAAGCTCAGAGAGCCCGTATCGATGCCATGAAAGCACGCATCGCTTGTGATCAACGTCTTCGCCAGCGTTTCATCGGTATGACTTTTTGCAAGCCTGAGGGATATTTTCCGGAAGGTAGCATCGAAAAGAAGTACGATGAACTGAAGGCAACTGATATTATCTATCAGGCTCTACTGAAGGAAGAAAAAAGCCGAGCTAATGAGTTACAGAAGCTCGTCGAGAAATCTGAGCTGTGGCAAAAGATTCTTCTTGAAGTTGATGGTTGTGGTTGGGCCATTACTGCTCGTTTGATTTCGGCTGTTGTTGACATCAAACGCTTCGGCACCAAAGCTGCTTTCCGGAAGTTTTCCGGCGTACATATTCTTGAAGACGGATCTTTTCCAAGACGTCGCCACGGCGTGGTTGCATCTTGGCATCCGGACATTC
>JBNKWW010000052.1:0-5340 GCA_050299955.1 Minisyncoccia bacterium
GAAAGAGGGGGCGCCGGCTATGCCGGCGCCACAAGCATCATTCACACCAACCAACTCTTCAATTAACTCAAACACCTAAGTATGCAACCGATCAAAAAACAAAAAGCCACCATAACAAAAATAGTTGACCTTTCACCAACCGCGCGTGAGTACACTCTAGCCCTTAGTGAACCGATGCCTTTTTCAGCCGGCGCTTTTGTGAACTTGTTTTTAGATTGTGATGGAGAGATGGTGCGTCGCGCCTATTCAATTTCTTCCAGCGACAAAAATAATAAAGAAATCACACTTTCAATTCGTCTTAGTTTAGACGGAAAGATGACGCCTTTTATGTGGCGCGAAGATTTGCTCGGGAGGGAAGTAGATATAATGGGTCCCTTGGGCCTTAATACTGCTAGCAAAATGCAAGCCAAGAAGGTATATCTCTTTGGCTTTGGTGTTGGAGCTGGTGTGGTGAAATCACTGGCTGCGCATATGCTTGATAGGGACGATGTAGAGAAATTGGTGGTAATGACCGGCAGTCGAAACATTGGTGATATTCTTCATAAAGATTATTTTGATGAGGTACAAAAAGATGGACGAGTAACTGTGACTTACGTGGTTTCAGATAAAGACAATGCTGGCGACTGTCCCTCAGGCTACATTCAAGACCATCTTGATGGTTTGGATTTCAATGATTCTGACGTGTATGTTTGTGGTCAAAAAGTAGCTTGTGACGGACTTTTGGAAAAAGTGAAATCAACCAACCCAGAAAATTGTAATTTCTTTGTGGAAGATTTTCATTAGGAGGTGGGGTTGTTCAAGAGAAAAACTGACAGGCCAGAGGCCTATTAGCCTATATTACTTGAAATATTTTAAAAATATGTTATACTGTAAAACAGTAATTGAACCATAGTTTGGTTCAATAAAATATTTTGACGGATTCTGTTTCGAAGGAGGATTGACAATGCCGATGATTAACGTGGAGTGGTTACCTAATTTCTTCAAACGTGACGATGTGTTGGAGTTGTGTCACCATTTAGATGGTGATTTACGCTCAGCAATAAAGCTGGCTCGGCCGAGCGTCTGTCATGAATACAAAATCGAAATTCGTGGCAATCCTCAATCCAACATCTCTATCGGTACTCCTGATTTTGAGGTTCGTATCGAATACCATGCTGAGTGGGAGTTTACCCAAGATGAGATTGAATCAATCTCTAACAGTATGGCTAAAGCTATCGAGTCTCGGATGGGAAAATACCCCTATCAGAATGCGATATCTAAGCTCAGAATATATAAAAAAGTTGGATATAAAGGAGTCAACTTAAAGTTTGACTGACACACCTCACGTCACGATATGGAGAATGCTCCACTGTCGCATGACGGTGGGGTGTTTTCTTTTTTTTGTTTAAAAAGGGGACTCGGTCAGAAGTCGGTTATTTTTATAGTCGCATTCGTTTCTTAAAAACATACCGCTCACGACCCTGGCTCGCTTGTTGTTGTGTGCGGTGACTCCTCACAACATAGCTCCGCCTTTCAAGTTCTTCACGCAAAGCGAGTAGTTGCTTTGCTCTCCGGCATAAAAAAAATTAACGGCGCGTCCCGAAGGGACGCGCCGTTAATTTTTTTTGTGCCGGAGGAGGGACTTGAACCCTCAAGCCTTGCGGCAATGGGTTTTGAATCCATCGTGTATACCAATTCCACCACCCCGGCATATTTTTAAACTGACTGGTGGAAGTTGCCAGTTGGGAAGAGTTTACCAGATTCTAGGGAAAATATAAATAGGTTAAATAAACTCGACTTATAAACAGACGGAGAAATTAGAGGTGTGTTAAAATGATGGGACAAGTGTTATGAACGCGTAAAATAGAACATTTCGCGTTATTGTTGATGTTTTTTAGTTTTCTCTTTTATTTTTATTTTCTAGTATGGCATTTAGCGGAGATTCAATTTTTTGGGTAGAGGTGGAAAAAGTGGTGGCAAACCCTTTTCAACCACGACGTGAATTTGATGAAGCAAGACTCAAAGAGCTGGCTGAGTCTATTCGTATGTACGGTGTTTTGCAGCCATTAACCGTTACCAAAAAAGAAATTCAAAGAGAAGATGGAACCTTCTACAGTGAGTACGAACTCATCGCTGGTGAACGTCGTCTCCGTGCCTCTAAGCTTGCTGGATTAAAGCAAGTGCCGGTTATCATCAGGACTGGTGAAGAGACTGAGCAAGAAAAACTCGAGCTAGCCATCATTGAAAACCTCCAACGTGAAGATCTAAACTCTGTCGACAGGGCTCACGCCTTTAAGCAATTGGTTGATTTGTTTAAACTTTCACACTCACAAATTGCAAAGAAGATGGGACGTTCACGTGAGTATGTTTCAAACACTCTTCGTCTCTTGGCTCTGCCAGACTATATGCTAAACGCCCTTCAAGGTGGCGAGATGAGCGAAGGTCATGCCAGAGCGCTCTTGATGCTTTCCGACAGACATGAAGAGCAAGATGTACTTTTCCGTGAAGTGTTGCTTAAGAAAATTTCAGTACGGGAAAGTGAACGTATTGCTCGCAAAATTGCTACCGACCGTGTACGCAAACACAAGTGGAAAGATACAGACCCGCAACTTATTGAAATCGAAAGACAATTCACCGAAACTCTCGGCACTAGGGTGCAAATTCAAAAGACCGACTTTGGTGGCAAACTTACCATTGATTATTTTGCTCCCGAAGATCTCGACAAGATTCTGAAGATGATAAAACATGAGGAAGTAGCAAAAAGTGATACACAAAAAACCGCAGCTATGGCGGTAACGGAAGAGTTGGCTGAAAGTATTGATGATAGTAGTGATGTATTGGCGGCGCTGGCTGCTAATATACCACTTGACGTGGCGGAGGAAGAGGCTGGCGCTACCGGCGAGGTTGATGAGGGTGGATATGAAGCAGAAAAGATTTCTGTTACTGAAGAAGTGTCGGTAGTGCCGGCCGCAGCAGACAGTTTTAGTACTCCTGTAGTTGCATCTGTAACAGAGCCAGAGACGTATCAACAGCCTCAAAGTGAGCCTTCTTCTTTGGTACCGGAACCAGCTTCAACTATAGTCTCGTCTGTATCTTCAGCACCGGAACCAGAGTTATCTTCCGTACCAACACCAGAACCAATAATGGAAGCTTCAGAAACAAAAGCAGAAGAACCGGAAGAAAAAGACGAAAGCGACCTCTACGGCATCAAAAATTTCGGTATTTAGGGAAATAAGGAGGCGCCAGCCGACTATATTCCCCTTATGCGGAGCGCATACAAACAAGGAGCTTCAAGCGACTATGTTTGTACAGCGATAGTTAGGAAAATAAGGAGGCCAGAGCCGACTATATTTCCCTTATGCGGAGCGCATATAAACAAGGAGCTTCAGCGACTATGTTTATATAGCGATAGTTAGGAAAATAAGGAGGCCAGAGCCGACTATATTTCCCTTATGCGGAGCGAAGTGATAGTTAGCAGTCTGCGATAGGTTAATCATATTTGTAATTCATATGCTGACTTAATGTATGCCACCTAGTTTTAAGTTGTGGTTAAAAGGCCGGCCCCGTAGGGGCCGGCCTTTTGTCTAACCTCTTAACATCTAAAACTCTACTTCACATCAGTTTCACCAATGGCGCTTCTAATATGTCGCTTAGCAACAGAAGTTTTTGTCATATCGAGCCACTTGGCCGTTGGTTTGGCGTTTTTCTTTGTTTCGATTTCAACCAAGTCACCATTTTTTAATTCGGTACCAAGAGAAACAAGTTTTTTGTTGACAATGGCGCCAGACATTTTATCTCCAACTTCGGAATGGATTGCGTAAGCAAAGTCTATTGGAGTCGCACCTACTGGAAGGTCCACTACGTCGCCGTTAGGAGTGAAGACGAAAATTCTGTGATGGAAAAAGTCCTGACGCATATCGTCGATAAATTCCTGACCAGAGCTTTTATCGCTCGTGTACATTTCACCAATCTGACTAATCCAAAGTGGAATTTTTGATTTGTGTTCGTCCTCTTTAATTATTTTGTCATCACCGGTCTTTGCGTCACGCCAAGCAAAAGGGCGAAATAGGGAAGGAAGGAGATTTGAAAACCAAGTTTCATTTTTGTTCTTTCCCGCAGCTTTGTCTTTATAAATGATGTGGGAAGCAATACCGTATTCCGACTCGTGGTGCATTTGCTCGGTGCGAATCTGAATTTCCAAAATAGTGCCAGACTGCGTGGTGACGGTGGTGTGGATTGATTTGTAGCCGTTTGGTTTTGGAAAAGCAATGTAGTCTTTTACGCGTTGCGGCAAAGGTCTCCAAATTTCATGAATCACACCGAGAGTTTTGTAGCAGTCTTCTACGCTAGGCAAAACAACTCGCATAGCAAGAAGATCATAAACCTGGTCAATGTTCCAGTCCTTACGTTTTAGTTTATGAAATAGACTGAACAAACCTTTAACGCGGTACGAAGTATTAAAGCTAGTGATACCAGCTTCGGCCAATTTTTTCTGCAAAACCTTGCGTTCTTTTTCTAAAATCTCTTGCGATTTTCCGGCTTTCTTTTGTACCAACTCGGTTACTCGCGCGTACTCCTCTGGGTATACATAAGGAAAGGCTAGGTCTTCAAGTTCTTTACGAATGAGACCCATTCCGAGACGATGCGCTACTGGCACGTATATTTCGAGTGTTTCGCGAGCGATGCGAAGCTGTTTTTCCTTTGGAACAAATTCCAAAGTACTCATATTGTGAAGGCGGTCGACCAATTTAATGATGAGAACACGTATATCCTGACTGGTAGCTACAAAGAGCTTTCGGAGACTCTCATTGTGTCGGTCGGTGCCATAGTAGCGGACGGAGGAAAGTTTGGTTACCCCTTCAACTAAGAAAAGAATCTCGTCACCAAACTCGCGACGAATATCCTCAGGTGTCAGTTCAGTGTCTTCTATGGTGTCGTGGAGAAGAGCGGCTGCCACAGTGCGTGGACCCATACCCATTTCGGAAAGTCTAAAAGCCACCGCTGCGACGTGAGACATATACGGTTCACCAGAATAACGCTTGTGACCTTCGTGCGCCTTGGTGGCGGTTTCGTAGGCCTTTTTTACTAAGGCTTTGTCCGCTTCAGTCGGATTGTTTAGGTGACCGATTATTTCTTGGGCTGATGTCATAAATGTATTTGACAGTGTATATTTGTTGTCATTTTTACGCAAGATTTATCGAATGATAATTTTTCTGGATCGCTTCGCTTTGCTCGCTAAGACGGCCGGAGCGAAGCAATCCAGTTTATGATAATTATGCTGTATCTGTGTAAGTTAGAGACTAGGTCTCGAAATTGGGTGGGGTAAATAAAAGCGGAGCGGCGCCGTGGGCGCCGCTCCCC
>JBNKWW010000053.1:0-18227 GCA_050299955.1 Minisyncoccia bacterium
ATGGCGGAGAAACCTTCGGTTCCGCCGCCACAAACAACTCTTCAAACTCACAACAAAAAACACAAAACCGCCGCCAAGCGATTTTATGCTTGAAATTTGACAAAACTTGACTATACTGGCCTCAGGTATGGACCTTGAAAGACTGAAAGAAAGGATAGGTTATGAAAAGGCTGCTGAAAAAAATACTACGCCGAATGAACTCACAGTCAAAAATGAACGCTGAAGTTAATGCGGAAATTTTGAATTTGCCGGAACTCGAAAAGTATATTGCTTTTTCGGCAAGTAAATATTTGACTCGTGAAGAGCAGGTTGCTGGATTCATTGAGATTTGTACTAATTCCCAAGTGCAACATATTGCTTTCAGTGAAAGTGGTGTCCTGTTGATAGGTACAACGCCAATCAAAATATATTCGTCAGTTACAGACCGTTGGCATCTTATTGGTGAGTTTATTATTGAGATTGAAAGAAGACCAGCAACAATAAAATTCACCAACATATCAGGCGGAATCTCATTAAATAAAGAAACTCCTGATTACTATGACCACCCTCACATTGCCAACGGCAAATTATGTATTATGGGTGGAAATGCAGAAATGATGAACTCAATATCAACAGGTGACATATCCAATGCTCTTGAGGTAGCATTAGTCATTCTCAACACAAGTAACGGCACACCATACATACCAGCCGTAGTTGAAAACTGGCCCATCATATAAGAGGAAGAAGACGATGATTGACACAATGCGTCACGATGAATATTTCGATAAGACAAAATTCGTTTTACCGGTTCACATTGTCGGTTGCGGCGGTGTGGGTAGCCATATTGCTGAACTGATAGCAAAACTTGGTGTCGGCTTTGCCGACACCTCAACGGTAAACTTGTGGGACGGCGACAGTGTTGCTAAACACAATCTTGCCAACCAAGCTTTTTGCGAAAGTCACATCGGCCTTAAAAAAGCCGGTTGTCTCAAGACCCAGTACGCAAAGTGGAGCGGTGGTATCAAGCCAATTTCTCACGAGCAATATGTCACAGAAAAGATCCCGCTCTCTGGCATTGTTTTCTTGGCAGTAGACTCGATGGCGGCACGTCGCAAAATTTGTCAGGAATCTATCTGGAGCAATCCGGAAGTAAAACTCTTGATTGAAGTCCGAATGGACGCAACCTACGTCATTGTCCACACCATAAATCCAAACAATCAATCTCATATTGAGATTTGGGAGGAAGAATGGTATCCGGACAATGAAACCGAAAATAGTGTTGGTTGTGGTGGCCACATCACAGTCATCACTACAGTGGTAATGGCTGCATCATTGGCTGTTCAGAAACTTTTGGCTTTTGATCGCAGTGAAAATCCGGCGCAAAAACTGACCTTCAATATACCCAAAGGAGAGTTGAAAGAATATTATTGGTAAAGACTGTCTTGACCAAAATCATTTTTTTAATTACCCTAGCTAGTAGCAACCGCATATGGTATGCGATTGTTTGACACCAGAGAGGAACTGAAAAATGCGTATGCAGGAAGCAATGCAAGCTCGCGCCGGATCTGGCGCGAAAGTAGTGGACACCTCCTCATTCCTTCGTTCTCCGGCTGATGTTGGCGGAGGTGGCGGTAACACACAGACCGACACGACCCCAACCAAGAAGGTCTCGCTCGGCTGAACACAAGTTCTTGAATTTTAAAAATCCGTGCCGCGACAGTTGTCGCGACACGGTTTTTCTTTTGCATCACCCTTCAGTCTAAGAGAAAAGCTTCATGTGTGAAATCGCATACCTTAAAGCTTTGATATCACTATCTGCCAGCTTTGGATAAGTGTTAAGTCCGTCAAAATCACGGACCAAAACAAATGCGATACCATGTTTTTTTGAACGTTCACGTTTATCTTTGACTCGACGCTCCCTATGTTTAATGAACTCATGCAAAAGACGTCTGTTTGGTGAGTGATGCTTACGGAATAGTCTAACTCCAAGTTGAGTAACCTGTACCGGAAAGAGTCTGTCATCACGAGGAACTTTTACCCAGAAGTCGATACCTTCAGCATCCTCTCTATATAGTGGCCGGAATAACATACCCGAGACGATATTTTAAGTTTTTGCGACGATGTATTCGACGAAAACCGTGATACATCAACGACTGAATGAACACTTCTTCCCTGCTCGGGAGTCTGTATCTTTTAGTCACCGTAACCTCCCGCGTTGTTGGACTTATGTTACTTTAGGAAAAATCAACCATTATTGCAAGTTATAATAAAAACACAAAACCGCCGCCAAACATAAAATATTTTTGGCAGTGGTTGTCTTTGTGACCAATTTACTTCCTAAACAAAATTTCAGAGTCAGGGAGATTTTTTTCAAAGAAATTCAAATGTCCAATTCCGGTGAGAATTACTATAGTTCCGTTTGGTAACATCAATCTTTTTATATTCTCCAGCATCCTTTCTTCACGAGCTTCATCTTTCTTATTATCTACACAATCGGTATAAAGTTTTCTTTCTATTTTACCCAATCTTCCCTCTCTCCAAAGACGGTCATTATTTAATTCTTTCCAAGAAAATGCTTTTATTTCAGAAACTTGCTGCTTCACTAGATCCAGATAATCTTCATTATTTTCACTAATACCATCTTTGAGTGTATTACCTTCATCAACATCAAAACAACCTACCGGGATGTTATTTATCTGAGCCCAATTAGCGGCAAAAACCATTTCGTTGGAACTGCTTTCTGTTTTTATTTTATCTTCAATATTTTGTGGTAATTCAACTAGAACTTGATTTGGTTTAAGAGTTTCAAGCGTTGATTTGAGTTCATTTAGTGGAGTAAGTCCTAAATGAAGAGTACCTATAATAACCACGCGTTGCATATGTCTATGCTATCACAAAACCACCATCAGGCGATTAAATCGCTTGATAGTGACTGTCTCCTAGATTGGTTGTCAAATCGTATGTGTTTTACGAAGTCTCTTGTTCTGTAGAATCAATAAATATTTTCCGGGGTTTTACACCTTCAGCTGGACCAATAAAACCTTCCTCTTCAAGCAAATCAATCATACGAGCAGCTCTGCTGTAACCAATAGATAATTTTCTTTGAAGAAAAGATGTGGATGCCTTATCTGGATTATCCAAAATTGCCTGTTTTGCTTGTTCAAGCAAGATATCATCTGGTGATAGTTTTGAAATGCTTTCATCTTCGTTGGAATCATCTACTTTCTCTGCGTATACAATTTCTGGAATCATTTCTAGATCATCATCGTCCAATTCAAAAAATTCACTACCGTTAAGTCTTTTTTCACTAAAAAACTCATGTATTTCTTTCTCTTTTTCCAGAAAATCTGAGGTTTCATATACAGCTGTTTCTGCTATTTCAAATGGTAATTTGACATTAAATAAATTCAGTCTTTCTGAATAATTTGTACTTATTCCAATTTTATAGTTATTTGTCCCAACTTGATTAATTACATATACAACACCCCTCTTTTCTTTATTTGTGTCACCACCTGAGTTGTGATGTTCAGCCTGTTTAATTAGATTAACTGTAAGTTTTTCAAGAAGTTCAGTATATTCCCTCCTGAGTTTTTTGTAGCTCATACGCTTATTTAACAGCCAAAACAATTTTTGTCAACCAAACTAGTGGCCCTTCAGGACGAAGTTGGAACTTTTTTAGTTTAAGATACATCTTTCAAGTTCTGAGTACAGAGTGGTATCTTCAGTAATGAAGTGTGAGAGTTGTTTTTTAAATTCCGTAATATGTTCACTAAAATTACAAGATGCTTTTATGTCGTCTTGTACAGGTTTAAGGTCTTGGAGCATGACATCGGTAACTTTCGAATCATATCTTGTCTCGTCAAAAGTCACGTTCCTTGATTGGCAAAATTTCTTAACAATCTCTTTATCAAAAAGATAATTTTCAATCTCATGTCTCGTAAGCATTCTATGACTCGCGTCTTCGTTTATGAATTGATTCCTTTCGTGATCAGTTAAGTCATCACGATCCTTCAGCAGGATTAGTTCCACTGTACCAAAGGCTTTTTTTAAAACTTTTAAAGCAAGCAAAGAATTCTTTTTTATTTCACCCCCACCTCCACTAGAAACAAATAGAGTGTCGCCATGTTTAAAGAAAATTTCATTGTAGATCGTAGCATCTAATCCCTGCTCTCCGCCATTGTTATCAGGATCTGGTCTCCCCTCGCAATAAATTATTTTCTTAGGAGCCAACAAACCAGTAAGATCTTCAAGAGCAGTTTCAAAAATCCTTTGCCAATCTTTCCTAGATCCTTTGATCGGCTTAAGTGTTACAGTTTGATCAAAATCATAATTGCCGAAGTCAATAACTTGTGTTTTTTCTGACAAGTCATCTTGCAAAGCCCTCAAGAAACCAATGCTATGAGTAGCTATCCATAGTTGGCAACTATCTGGGACTATTTTTTCCATCTCTATAAGTAACTTCCTTTGTATAGCGGTATTGATATGTAACTCTGGTTCGTCAATACATATAACACTGTTTGTGTATATGTCCCTTTTGACTAGTAAATCAAGAATTAGATCAATGACTTCTTTTTCTCCCGCTGATAAGTTCTCGTAAGGAAACTTGATTGAGTTCCCTTTCGTGAAATATAAACTTCCTTCTCCTGTTGTTGGGTTACCCAGTGACGCTACTTTAATGTCTAAGATATTACATAAGGATTTATTTAAGTTCCCAATATTGTCCTCTTCCCATTTTTGACCAGTAAGATCTTTTCCATAGACATCACTAAAAAAACAACCCACCAACCGCTCGTAGTTTTCTTCAAGTCTAGTGTCACTATCTACTAAGTGTCTTGGTTTTTTGTGGTCTTCTTCCACCGCTTCCAATTTCTCAATTCTGCTTACCTCTAATCTAGGTGTGAATCTATAGGCGCTTCTGATATAAAAACTAGTAGGTAAATAAGTGTCTTGATCAGATGTAATTACTGCGTTTTCATCTAACTGATGTTCATCTTCAGCTTTAAATCCAGCAATTTGATAAAACTTTTTGAGATAATATCTAACATTCTTTCTCATCATCATACCTCGTATCTCCTCCTGTTTTCTAGTTGCGAAGAGATCAAACCCGTCAAAAACACTACTCTTACCAGAACCATTTGGTCCGACAAGTGCAACTATTTTTTTGGGATCATCTCCCAGTTGTATTGCTAAATCACTGAAACGCTTAAAATCTTTCAGGCGAACTTTTTTTACTCTCATATTTTTGCAGTATACGCTTATATTTTACTGTTTCAACTTTTGAGTTATTTCAGAAGCAATAACCTCAAAATCAGAACTAACGCGCACCCTCGCTAACTTCACTCCAATTCGTTCATATAACTGATCCACAAACTCATCTCTTCTTTGCATCTTCTCACTATTATGAGAATTCCCGTCCAGTTCAATGGCTAAAGTAATTTTATTTTGCTCAACATCCCAAATAAGAAAATCCACGTGCTTGGAACGTATTTTATTCCACCACCCTTGCCATTCCGTTCTCATAGTTGTTACCTCTATAAAATCAGCGAGACGCACTTTTGGAAAAATCATATAGCGTTTGGTGTCTATCTGCTCATTTAAGATTCGTAGAAACTCATGTTCTGAACGAGAAAACAAAAACGGTTTGGCTTTGTATGGTAGCTCCTTTTCGTCCCTTAAAAAGCTTTTGATTAGTTGGATAAATAAAGCAGCCAACAAAAGCATCAGTATTAATCCGCCAAATTTAAGAATTATTGAAAACATAGAAAAATAGTAGCATATAGAAACCTCCTATTTTCTTGTTTCTTTTCTAAGCTGCCGGTCAGGGATTCGAACCCCGGTGACAGGTGCCAGAAACCTGCATCCTACCACTAGATGAACCGGCAGCTTAAAAAACAAACATCGAAAATTCCTTCGGAACGGATGAAATATGAAGCAATTCATATTTAATTCCCGCCACTAGACGATCGGGCAATGATTTCATTGCTCAACTTCCTTCTAATCTGGCTATGTAATTGTTATGCTTTTTAAAGCAGTGGCAACATATTGCCAGATTTTGAGTGATTTGGCAAAGGGCTTTATTTACCCTTCATAATTATTTAAAATTCACTCTATCTTTCACCCACCATTTGCAAGTGCCGTTTGGGGCGTTTTCGTCGATGGAGAATTCTATGAGGCCGGTGTTGCTGGTTTTTTTGGCGAAGATTAAGCCTTGAATAAACTCCTGCACTTTAAGAGGTCGCTCAGCACAAACCATTTCGGCAAACATATCCATAAAGATAGCGTGAGTCACTACGGCAATGTTTTGTCCCGGCAAGGCTTCAATATCGCGCTTAGCATCAAGAATACGATTACGCACAGCAAACATATTTTCCGCGCCGTCATCTTTCCAAGCTGGTTCATTTTGGTGCCAAAATAAATTCCAAACATAGAGAATTGAACCAATAGAAAAATGACTCTTGCCATAAATATAGTCTGGGCGACGAAACTCCACCACTGATGAAATGGTTTCGTGTGCTATACCTAGTTCTTTCTCCACTATTTCCGCCGTCTCACGAGCGCGCACAAAAGGACTTGCTACCAATGTGTCGATATTTTTATCTTTCAGCCACTTGGCAAGCTCGGCTGCTTGTTCTCTTCCCTTCTCGCTCAACGCTTCATCCGGACCTTGGTGAATATGCCGACGGTTGGCCAGAGTTTCTCCATGACGTATAAAATAAACTCGTTTCATATTACCTATCATATCATTACCAATAACTTCACTTTCAAGATAGCTGGATCCCCGCCTCCTCGGGAATGACGATAGGTGCGTAACATACACATCAACAAAACTGTTGTCATCCCCGCGGAGGCGGGGATCCAGGATAATATATTATTACTTATCTAAAATTTTACTTCGCGCAAAAATCTACAATTGCGACCTCAAGTGGCAAGTACGGCAGCTGGCTACGCGAAGCTAGGTCGGACGCTTCGAGCAAGCGAAGCAAAAGATGCGAGTTGATTGGTGAGGTCTTTTCCGCGGCAATTTCTTTTATGAGAGCGGCGTCTGCCTCACCAAAGGCAGCAAGGAGAGGTTCGGTGTTGGCGGTCATATTGCGTAGCAATATGACCGCCCTAACGCGCTCCAAAAGCAACCTGATAAACAGTTTCATATTTACGTTATTTTCGCCGGCTTTTACCACCGCTTCAAGCGCGGTTTCAGCATTCTTTTCATTCAAAGCTTTAAGGATTTGATTAAGGAGTTCACTCTTTGGCGCACCAATTATAGTCGCCACTTCATCGGCCTCGATTTTTTTATCACTTGAAGCGATAATTACCTTCTGCAAAGTACCAAGCGCGTCACGGAAGGAACCATCAGCTGCGATAGCAATGAGGTCGGCGGCGTTTTTTTCTAAGTCGCACTTCTCTGATTTGGCAATATCCAAAACAGTCTGACTAAGCACAGCTCGCGACGGCGAATGAAACTGAAATACCTGACAACGTGAACGTACGGTGTCGAGAAGTTTTTCTTCCTCGGTGGTGGCAAGAATAAAGACCACGTGTGCTGGTGGCTCTTCAAGAGTTTTGAGGAGCGCATTGAAAGCCTCCTTGGTGAGCATATGTACCTCGTCAAGAATATACACTTTGTATCGAGACTCGTACGGCAAAGTATGGACCGCTTCGCGAAGGGCGCGAATATCATCAACCCCTCTCGTACTGGCGGCGTCGATTTCGTAAATATCAACTTCGCTAGTGCCAATGGCGCGAGCAAAAATACGGGCCAAAGTGGTCTTGCCGGTACCGCGAGAACCACAAAAGAGCAAAGCGTGAGGAATGGTGTTTTTTTCTATCGCTCCTTCAAGTACCGAAACAATATGGTCTTGGTCGCGAACACTTTTAAAATCTTCCGGACGATATTTGCGATACAAAGCAACGGTGGTTTCATTCATAGTATGTACAGTATAACAAATTTTAAATAGGCCCCAAGTTACTCAAAACTAACATTGTTTTTGACGTAGTTTCTGAGTATTGTCACGTCATTTTCTAAGTCATCACTACCAAGAACCACGTAGCCAACAACTCTTTTGTTGCCGCTTAGAAGCACCTCGTTAAACAGAAGCGCAGCGGTGTAATTTGCCTCTGGAGTGTAGCCATGCTTTCCTCCAACATAAGCGGCGTCGTTAACGAAAGGATTATTATTTAGCCAGCCATTGTTGCCGGAGTAGTATGCTGGCAGACTGGTTATATCAATAACATGACGATTGTTTTTATACACATCAGTCAAAATATGTGCGACGTCAAGAGCGCTCGAAACATCTTCTTCCGAAAGACCAGAAGTATCTGAAATATTAGTGTCTTTAAGGTTAACGGTATCAGCGTAATTATTCATAGCATCTATCAACTCCGGATTGTTTCTAACAAAAACCGAAGCTGCGTCATTGGAAGATTCAAGCAGGAGTGGAAAAAATAATTCATGAAAAGAATAAACCTCTCCGTACTCCAAGTGACCAGCTCGGCCTTCGGTGGCCAAGTCTGAATATTTGATAGAGGTGGTAGCAAAAATATTTTCATTGTCACTAAAAACTTTGGCGGTAATAAGTTTGGTAACAGAGGCAATTGGTAGAGATTGGTATTCGTTATATGAAGCTAAAACCTTGCCGCTATCGACATCAAAAACAATGAAAGCTTTGGCGGTAGTATCTTCAACCACCCCTCCATTGATAGCAAAGTGAGGTGGAGCCAAAAACTCCACTACCGACAAAACCGCCGAGAGTGACAATCCTCCCGCCAAGGCCAAAACTAATACGAGAGCCAGAGACACTTTTCCGATGAGTGTTTTCATTATTCCTTATATAATAACCGATGGATGTAAATGGCCCCAGTTTTGCGGAGCAAAACTGGGGCCATTTCACCTCCCATATTATTTGTCTTCTGTTTTCTTCGCTACCTTTTTAGCTACTTTCTTAACTGGTTTTTTGGCTGTCTTTTTCTTTGGTGTCATAGTCTTGGCCAGTTTTTGCCAATGCTCACCCATTTCTTTTTTGAATTCTTTGACGTCAGCTTTGCTCACGTGCGACATTGTTTCGTAAGCACCGGTAACAGTACCTACTAAACTGTTAAATTCTTCCTCGCTCATTTGCTTGGCGTTTTCCATTGCTTCCAAAACTTCGCCTTTAGCTTTAAGCATCCAGCCTTTTACCTTCTTGCGGTTTTTTGCAGCATTAGGACTGCTGTATAGGAAATACGCGCCAGCCGCAGCTACGGCAGCAGTTGTAAGACCAATACCGATGCCGACCTTTTCTGCTCCTGACATTCCCGCTTTTTTGTTTGTGGTTTTCTTCTTGCTTGCCATAATTTTATTATTATTCTTCTTTAAGCGTCCTCTTTTTTACAGGACGCTTTCGTCTAATAAATAAACCTATTACCTGCGATATGAGACTGCCACTGGCTATGTATTCACGTAGCTCAGAAATATCTTCAGCAATGGTCTCACTGCCGGCGTCGATGCGATCAACGATACGACGCACCGACTGTAGTATCTTAATGACGTAATAAACCGCCACTGATACTAACACCGTAAAAACAATGACTGCTACGCTGGTTATAAAAAAGAAAATATTTGCCTCAAGTATCTCAGACATAATTAAAGTATAACGCGAGAGCGAACTTTAATTACAGAAAAGTTGTGAATAGCGACTATGGCAAGCAAAAGGGCGGCGAGCAAAGCTCGCCGCCCAACATCTTCAATCCCCGGCCAGAATTGTCACTTCGACAACTTGACCCTCGAGCGATGAATCGCTCGAAACGGCAGCCAACATTGTGTCTTCAAGCGAAGTCTCAATGCCTGGAATTCCGACCATCAGTATCGGATTTTCAAGACCAGCAATCGCCTCGTCAATCTGGTCCTGCGGAATAGTTTCAAACAATCCCACTTCGTACCAGTACACTGACTCGCCTGTCTGCGCCCTCACAATCCAAATTGGATAGGTGACACCCTCTTCCGTGAAGAAACCGATACCACGCTCGATTTGAGCATTGTGATCGGTAGCGCGGAAATCTGTCGGCAACAGTTTGCATCCGACGGCAACAGATCCGTCTTCATCGATTGGTACACCTTGTTCAATGACGACAACCAGAGTGAGTTCATCTCCGCAAGCTACTCTTTCGGTAGCTTGCGCGCCTTCAGCAAAGAACCACATTCCAAGGCCAAAAATGGCCGTTACAACAAGCCTAAAAAACCGTTCCATTTTGATTCCCCTTTTTGGATTGGTTAGTTACTCATTACCAATATTAAGCCTACTCTCCTTTTGGTGTTTTACAAGGGGTGGTGTGAATAGCAGTGAGCAAAAGGCCGACCCCTACGGGGTCGGCCTTTTGCTCACTGCTATTCACTTTTTTCCTCCTGCAAAAAATCCTCAACTATTTCCTCTATCTCTTCTGAAGTATTCGCCTCCATCAACTTCACCCGTAACTCTTTTGCATCAGCAAAGCCGTGAGCGTATGCTTTGTAGTGTTTTTTCATTGTGGCAAAGTTCTTTTCTGGCAAAAGTTCTTTGAAAAGTTTGGTGTGTTCAACCATCACTCGGAGCCTCTCTTCAAGAGTTATATATTCAAACGCGTCATCACTCGAATTTTCTTTAACAATTGTATCGCGATCCACTCCATGAGTTGGAAGTGCTGTCAAAGAAAGTGGCAGGCGACGCGTTTTGTTAAAGAACCACGGATTACCAAAGAGCGCGCGCCCAATCATTACTCCATCCACTCCACTCATTGCAATTTTCTCTTTGGCATCTTCCAGAGAAAGTACGTCACCATTGCCAATAATGACAGTCTCTGGAGAAAGTTCATCACGAAGCGCTACCGCAACTTTAAGTCTCTCCCAACGAGCTGGCACTTTACTCAAATCTTTTCTGGTACGAGCGTGAATAGTCACAGCTGCAGGCTTTTCATTAAGAATGACGGGTAGCCACTCTTCCAAAGTATCTTGATAGTATCCAAGGCGAGTTTTCACCGAAACCGGAATACCATCTTCCTCCCCCATACGCGCACCACGTTTGGCCGCTCGAATTATCTCACGAGCCACGTCTGGAGTTTTAATCATCGCCGAGCCGCAGCCTTGGCGCTCAATGGCTTTATCTGGGCAACCCATATTTATATCCACTCCATCAAAGCCAAGCTCGCGCACCAAGGCTGCGGCACTTTCCATATGTTCCGGATTACTCGAAAAAAGCTGCGCTACAATCGGTCGCTCACTTTCAGAATATTTTAAGTCGGCCATTAGCTTTTTCTTCCCCTCTTCTGGAGCTAGTAGAAGGCCGTCTGCCGAAACAAATTCGGTCCACATCACCAAATTATCCTGCTCTTTGAAAACGGAATACTTGGCAATCATTTGGCGAAAAGCCGCGTCGGTGACATCGGCCATCGGCGCTACAGCCAAAATCGGTTTTTTAATTCTTTGCCAGAAATTAGACATTTATATTAGTTTTATTGTTTCCAGCTATATATTAACCAGAAGCTAGATTCCCGCCTACGCGGGAATGACGCCGCCGTAGGCGGCGTACGACGAGCGCTTCGCGCTCGTCGTCATTCCCGCATAGGCGGGAATCCAGCGTTATTGAGTTAGGATATTATCATAAACCATCCATCGTTTGAAGCTCTTCTGATGAAGGTGTCACTTCTTCTTTCACAAAAACTTTGTTGCCGTAGCGCAAATCAATATATTCAAAACGACCGGAAACCAAGTTAGAGAAATCCTTTGAAGCCAATATGTACTTGATGTTATTTATTAATTCTGAAGTTTCTGTTTCTATGGTGGTTTTCAAAATGGCTCCGGTAGACAAAACATAAAACACCGCATCTCGGTCTTCAACCTCTATTGTCGAAACATCAAAACCAAATTCCACTGATAATGATTCAGCCACGTTTTCAGTTTTTGTTATAAGATCCCGACTTAAAGCTTCGCTAGCTACTTTTGGTTCTTCGCCTTTTATGACGTAGCGGGTGAAGGCGCCGCCGCGAAGCGGCGGTGCCGCCGCAAACGCAAATCCCTCTTCATCAATAAAAAGACATCTTGAATCTTCAGCTTCTTTACACCACAAAGCATAGGGACGAAACTCTTCATAAGTTATTGTAAGAGTAGTTCCAGACAACTCAATAGTTACATCTTTCAATCTTTCAATACTGTGAATACTTTCTTCAATTTCTTCTTTTGGATAAGTAAACACGAAGCGTTTTGGTACTAGTTTAAAGTAGGCTCCTTCCAGTTCATCAAGAATCACTTTTTTTACAACATCGCGAGAAATAGTCTCACCTCCTTTTACTTCAACCTCATCAATATTAAATGATTCGATACGAGTTAAATACCAAATACCAGTTACCAAGAGAGCTATTATGGAAACAATGAAAAACCCGACAAATACTTGAAACAACAATACCTTTCTCGGAGTATTCAAAATCAGTTGCTTTTTTTTAGAAGCAACCTTAACACTGTGTCGCTTTTTTTGCTTGAACCAAGACATCCTGAATATGTTAGCATAAAAAAGAAAAAGGCCGGCGCCTGCGGCGCCGGCCTTTTTCTCCCCTACTTTTTCACCTACTACCCAATCATCTCCTTCCCCATATACTTCTGCAATACTTCCGGAATCTTCACGGTGCCGTCGGCTTGCTGGAAGTTTTCTACGAGAGAGACTAGAATGCGCGGAGTTGGAATGGCGGTACAGTTGAGTGAGTGCGCGTAGCGTAGCTTACCTTCGTCGTCGCGGTAACGAATATTGAAGCGACGAGTTTGGAAGTCATGGAAGTATGACGCGGAACTAATTTCGCGATACTTCTGCTCGCCCGGAACCCAAAGCTCAACGTCGTACTTCTTCACCTGTCCCTGACCAATATCAGCACCACAGTTGAGTACGGTGTGGTATGGAATGCCGAGGCTCTCGATAAATTCTTCGGTATTGCGGTTTAGCCATTCGTGCCACTTCACACTTTCTTCGTGTGAAGCTTCGCAGAGCATCACCTGCTCCACTTTGTAAAACTCGTGTACACGGATGAGGCCTTTGGTGTCTTTACCGTGACTGCCGGCCTCCCTGCGGTAACAAGGAGAGAAAGAAAGATGTCTGATTGGAAATTCAGCTTTCTCAACCACGTCATCGGAATAGTAACCCATAGTTGAAACCTCACTGGTACCGATGAGATAATCGTCATCCTGAGTTTTGTATACGTCTTCAGCTTCGTTTGGCAGGTGTCCAGTACCATACAAATTGGCCTTGCGTACGATGGTTGGTGGAAGCATTGGAGAAAAACCCTTAGCCAAGAAAAATTCTTGTGCGTAGTTCCAGATTGCCCAAGAAAGTCGCGCACCATCATTGATAAGGTAATAGCCACGGAAGCCGTGTACTTTGGTACCACGCTCGAAGTCGACCATCTTGAGCTTGGTCATTATGTCGATGTGGTCTTTCGGTTCAAAATCGAACTTCGGCTTGTCACCCCACTCTTTTACCTCCACGTTATCTTCGTCACTATCGCCGTCTGGCACTGACATATCAGGGATGTTTGGCACCTGCAGCATCAAAGACTGCCACTCTTCCATAATTGGTTTCAGAGCTTCTTCGTCTTTTTGAATTTCTTCCTTAATAGCACTCATCTCGGTAATGAGCTGCTGTTTGGCTACCGGGTCGGTAGTAGATGGAATAGCTTTTGAATCTTCGTTTTGCTCAGCTTTTTTGGCTTCCATTCTGGACATTATTTCCTTGCGCGAGTCATCAACCGAAACCAAGCGGTCTAGGTCGATAGTAATATGCTTCTTCTTGGCGGCCATTTTGACCACCTCCAAATTTTCGCGAATGAATTTAATGTCTAACATAGCTGATTATATAAATTGTTTAACTAGGTGATTATACAATACATTATGAATATAAAAAGAAAAGCCGTCGTGATGGGTTACAAGTGCCATCACAACGGCTATGACTAGGGCGGGCTTCTGGCACGCGGATACGGTGGTCGTTTTGCCAACGTTGGCTGCGCGGCAGAGTCTTCAATAATGAAGATCCTCTGAAGGATACGCGGCAGCCAAACGATAAATAACCAGAACCAGCCCGAGAAGATTCTGAACATCTCCTCCTCCTTCCTCTATCTCTCGGGTGCTAGTGAGGAAAAATACCAGAACCACAGAAAAAGTCAATGTATAATGACGAGATGGATTTTACTATCAACGAGCTCGAGGCTGCGGAATTTCCAAAAGGCCTTTTGGAAATTCCGCAGCCGCCCAAAAGCCTCAATTATCGTGGCCAGTTGCCGCCAGCTGATATGAAGCTGATTGCGGTTATTGGTTCACGCCACTACACCAACTATGGCAAGCAAGTGGTTGAACATTTGCTTGGAAGCCTCAAAGGTCACAACATTGGTGTTGTCTCTGGCCTCGCACTCGGTATCGACTCACTCGCTCACGAAGCCGCTTTAGCCAACAGCTTATACACTCTTGCGATTCCAGGAGGCGGACTCAGTGACAAAAGAATATATCCAGCGCGTCACAAACCTTTAGCGCGAAAGATTTTAGAAAATGGTGGTGGGCTGCTTTCGGAGTATGAGCCGGACTTTTCGGCCACCACTTGGTCTTTCCCACAGCGCAATCGGCTGGTGTGCGGGATAAGTCACGCAGTCTTAGTTATCGAAGCGGCCGAAAAGTCCGGCTCCCTCATCACCGCGCGTATGGCCGCCGACTACAATCGTGACCTCCTCGTCGTCCCTGGAAACATTTTTTCTGACAATTCAAAGGGTGTGCATCAATTTTTAAAACTTGGAGCCACCCCTGTAACAAGCGCGGAAGATATTTTGGAAGCCCTTAATATTGAGGTGACGGAAATAGCGGAAAAGCCTTTGGCTTTTCCGCCCTCCTCACCACTCGAACAAAAAGTCCTCACTCTCCTATCCGAACCAAAAGACCGTGACACCCTCGTTCGCCTCCTCGCCCTTCCCACCCCTGAAGCTACAATTCTCCTAATGCAAATGGAAATATCCGGCCACATCAAAGAACAACACGGCACCTACAGAAAAGCTAAATAACCTCCACTATCAGTAAAATAAATGATTCCGTATCAATTCAAACTTTAGAAAATTTTAATACTGTTAACAGTACTATTTTTAAGTACTGTTTAATCGCATTGTTGAAATTACTAAGACTCTTGAAGTTGTTGAAATTATTGAGGCTCTTGAAGCTGTTGAGGTTGTTGAGGTTGTTGAATCAACCAACCGGATCAGTATCCAATACACTTATCAACACATCAACAACCCAACCATTGATGTTTTTTAGTACTGTTAACAGTACTAAAAATGACAAACGTTACAAAGAAGAAACTTAATTCTCCTGAATACAAGACAGCTCAAAAAGAGCTAATAAAATTATTAGCAAATAACAAAAAATTATCTCAGGGTTTTGTTAATGAACTCTTAACTGAGTCCGAGCAAGTAATGCTTATCAAGCGCTTTGCTGCGATATTGATGTTTCAAAAAGAATATTCGCCATACAGAGTCTGGAACACCCTGCATATGAGTCCATCTACTGCCGACAGAATTTATCAGCAATTTCAAGATGGTAATTTTGACAATTTGATTACTTCTATTCCACACAAAAACATACCCGGATGGTTGAGCTTTATTGACGACTTAATTCGTGCTCAAGCCAGCACCAAGGCCCGCGCCAGATTAATGAAAGGTGGCTATTTTTAGTACTGTTAACAGTACTAAAAATAGCAAGTATTTTAAATGGTACATAATTGCCAGACAGTCTAAATAATTTTACTGTTATCTACTTATAATTTGACAGAATTCTCTCTGGCTAGTATTTATGTAGCAATGTCCAAACAAACTTTAGTTATCGTAGAGTCACCAGCCAAAGCCAAGACTATCGAGAAATATCTCGGCTCTGGCTACAAAGTGATGTCATCTATTGGTCACGTGCGTGACCTTCCAAAGAGCAATAAAGACGCTGTCGATATTGACGGCGGATTTGTGCCGCACTACATCATCTCCCCTGGAAAAGAGAAAGTAATCAAAGACCTGCAAGCCGCAGCCAAAAAAACTGATGAAGTCCTACTCGCATCCGACCCCGACCGTGAAGGAGAAGCAATCGCTTGGCACGTAGCCGAGCTTATTAAAGACAATAACAAAAACCTGAAACGAATTGTCTTCCACGAAATTACCGAGCCAGCCGTGAATGAAGCTATCAAGCATCCGCGCGCAATTGATATGCACCTTAAAGAAGCACAAGAAGCACGACGTGTTCTCGACCGCCTTGTAGGTTACGACCTCTCCGGTCTTATCTGGAAAAAAGTTCGCTACGGTCTTTCTGCTGGCCGTGTTCAATCGCCTGCGCTTCGCATTTTGATGGAGCGCGAGCGAGAAATTCGCGCCTTCATTCCGGAAGATTTCTTTGTACTCTCTGCCAACACAAAATTGAAAGACAATTCAAAAGTACCTTTCCTTTGTGGTGAAAAACCAAAAGACAAAGCAGAGGCTGAACGAATTAAAAAGGCGGGCGAGACGCACGCCTGGAGCGTAACTAATATCAAAGAAACCGAAGCTAAACGCGCACCTCGCCCACCTTTCACCACCTCAACCTTGCAACAGGTTGCTTCAACCCGCCTTGGCTTCGCACCAAGTCGCACCATGGGTGCTGCTCAGAAGCTTTACGAGGCCGGCTATATCACCTACATGCGTACCGACTCCACAAACCTAAGCGACATCGCTGTGAAGCAAATGACAGCACTTATCGCCAAAGAGTTTGGTCAGAATTATGTTGCACCACGCAAATTTAAAACCAAGAGCAAATCAGCCCAAGAAGCTCACGAAGCAATTCGTCCAACCGACGTGGGTCGCAAGGAGGCCGGAATGACCGCCGACCAAAAAGCTTTGTACGAACTTATCTGGGCTCGCACTGTTGCTTCTCAAATGAGTGACGCGAGCGTCAAGCGCACCAAGGTCACTATAAATCTTTCAAATAGTAAAGAAGAAATTCCTGACTTTGCAGTGAATGGCTCACGTGTAATTTTTGACGGATGGCTCCTCGCCGACCCACGCGCTCGCGGAGAAGACACCGAAGTGCCAAAACTCGAAGTCGGTGAAGCAGTTGAAGTAACTTCAGTTGACATTGAAGCGAAACAAACCGAACCACCAAACCGTTACACTGAAGCCGGACTTATTAAAGAACTTGAGAAACGTGGAATCGGTCGCCCCTCCACCTACGCCTCAATTATGAAAACCATCATCGACCGTGGTTATGTAGAAAAAGAAGGTCGCACTCTCATTCCAACCGATACTGGTGATGTGGTTTCTACCTTCCTAGAAAAATATTTTGCTGATTATATTAGTGACACCTTCACCAGTGAAATGGAAGATGAACTCGACGAAATTGCCGAAGGCAAAAGAGGTTACGAAAAAACTTTGCGCGATTTTTACGGTCCTTTCCGCAAAGATGTTGAGACTAAAGAAGACATTGAAAAACTCACCAATCTAGGCGCCGGGCCAAAGGAATTTCCTTGTCCAATCTGTGGCAAAGAAATGGTTATTAAACTCGGCCGTGGTGGAAAGTTTCTTTCTTGTTCTACCTTCCCGGAATGTTCTGGTGCGCGTAAGATTGATGGCTCGGAAATGCGCGGTGACGAACCGCTTGGTAACCACCCAGAAACTGGCGAACCGATATTTGTGCTTGATGGGCGCTTTGGACCATACGTCCAGCTTGGCGAAACTCCGCCAACCAAAGACGAAAAAGGCAAAACTATTCCTAAGGCTAAACGCGCACCCGCGCCGCGCCGAGCTGGCCTTCCGGCTGGAAAAGATCCGGAGGATGTAACTCTTGAAGACGCGGTACAGTATCTTCTTTTACCACGCGAACTCGGTACTCATCCAACTACCGGCGAGCCAATCGTAGCCAACACCGGCAAGTTTGGTCCTTATATCGCTCACGCTGGCGACTATCGCTCCCTCAAGGGTGAAGACAATCCGTACACCATCACCTTCGAACGCGCGATGGAAATCTTTAAAGAACCAAAACAACTCCGCAAAGGTGAGTCACTAGTTAAGGAACTGGGAGTTAATCCAAAGACTAAAAAACTGGTGAATGTGTATGAATCCAAGTCTGGCAAATACTTAAAGAAAGGCTTCAAACGCATTTCTCTTCCGGACAAAGTTGATATGGACAAGTTCACTTTGGAAGACGCAATTGCGCTTTTGACGAGTGGATAAAAAGAGGGTGGGGTAAATAAAAGCGGAGAGGGGGGGGG
>JBNKWW010000054.1:0-9050 GCA_050299955.1 Minisyncoccia bacterium
TCCGCTTCCCGGCCACCCCCGCTCCCTTGCGAAAAATCAAAAAACTGGTTTAATTCTCGTAGATAGCAACGAGGGACAGAAAAAATGAATATTGAACAAAAGTTCACGGTGACATTTCTTATGTTTTTGGTGTTCGCATCTGGTGGAGGGTTTGCTATCTTGGCGGACCAAGCGGACTCCGCTATGAAATCACTGACTATTTTCTGTATAGGGGCCACCATCTCCATCTTTGGAGTAATTAAGTTCGGAGACTGGATTTTCAATAACAAAGAGTGACGGGCGGGCGCGGATAGATATTCGCGCCTTTTATTTTGTTCAGCTTGTCTGTTAAACTGTAAACCTATGCAAACATATAAAGGAAGTTGCCACTGTGGAGCGGTGGGGTTTGAAGTTGAGGCGGATATTGAAGAAGTAATTGAATGTAACTGTTCACACTGTGAACGTAAAGGTCTTTTGCTCACCTTTGCGCCAGCAGTTAACTTTAAACTGATTTCCGGAGAAGACAATCTCTCTGAATACCGTTTCAACAAAAAGCAAATCGCTCACCTTTTCTGCAAGACTTGTGGCGTACAGTCATTTAGTAAGAGCACTTGGGAAGGAGTTGATATGATGGCTATCAACGTACGTGCCTTGGCAGAAATCGATATTGAAACAATGCCAAGAAAAAAGGTTGATGGAAAGAGTGTCTAAGAGATTGTAAAAGGCCGGCCCCTTCGGGGCCGGCCTTTTACACCCCACCTTTCTCCAAATCCCCTACTGCACTTCCGGAACCATTTCTTCCATAGTTTTGAATTCTACACCCTCCGGCAAAACAAACATTTCTTCATCAACCTCCCAAGGAGAGCAATTGTATTCAACCGGTTCTTCAAAAGAAGCATCATTTTTGGATTCGCCATTTCCATTGGTAATTTCAGATTGCAAAGCATAATCACCGTAAGGTGTGATGGACCAACTATAAAGAGTGTTCTGTTGTTTTATTAAATGCGAACTATACACGGCTCCGCCTTGTCCCATTTCCATATCAGCGCGTAAAGACTCACCTGCAATATAAACTTCACCCGAAACCGCAACACCAGTTTCAAATACAGAAATATCACATTGCAAATTTTGTCCGAGACTAGACAAATAAGCAAACGAACCGTTGCCAGAAATGTTGCTGTTAATTGATCCGGCAGTATCCAACCCCTCACTGTTCTCTACAGTATTTTCTTTAACAGTTTCGTGCAGGCTAACCTGTCCGTCTTTTGGCGATTCGAAGTAATACCAAGAACTGCCGATGGCTATAACTGAAGCTACTACGAGCAACAAAAGTTTTTGTGCGCTCATACTTTTTGCTTAGCGAATAAGAGTAATTATACCTTGCCCCAAGATTTTTATAAAATCTTGGGTAGGGACATACCTACTTAGCCAAACTCATACAATATATAGTATGATATGAGTATATGTTGATAGGAATTGCAGGCCCCACAGGAGGCGGGAAAACCACCATTGCCAAAATGCTGGAAAGAGATTTTGCAGCTGTTAGAATGCGTTACTCAGAAGTTTTAGCCGAGATAGCCAAGGAGAGAGGTCTTGATCCTAATGACAAAGCAACCCTCCAAGAATTATATTTAAAAGAAAGAGAAACTCGTGGCGAAAACTGGCTAGCCGAGGAGATAGCTGCCCGTGCCAGCGAGACAAAGACAGCCGTGTTGGTAATTGAAGGTAACCGTCGCCGAGTTGATATAGAAAATCTGTGCCGCATTGCCGCCAGCCGAGGAGAAATAATGAAACTAATCTTTGTTGATGCTTCTCCCGATGTACGCTTTGAAAGATACAACAAACGTCTCGTAAGTGAAGGAAACCAGCCGGTCACCCGCGCCGAATTCGACAAACTTGAAAACAACGCCGCTGAAGATGAAATTCATTTTCTTCGCGACACCGCCAAAGAAACCGGAGTGTACATAAATACCGACCACAGCAACATCGAAGAAGCTGAGAATATTGTAAAAAAGGCTCTGGACAACTGCACCGATGATACTGAAAAAGTTTGTATTGACTAGAAAAAGCAGTCAAAGAAAGTGACAGTAAAAGGTCGGCGCCGTAGGCGCCAACCTTTTATTTCACCCACGACTCCAATCGATTGGAGTCGTATGGAGATATACTTACTTACCTGATTTGTTAAAAGATTCTTCTAATTCTTTCAGTTTATCTGCATTAAATGTTTTAATAGCTACAAAACTGGTATTACCACCAGACTCTTCGATAGGAAAATATTTTGAAGTATCAAACAAAAATGATGGATAGTCGTTTAAATCTGTAGTAACAATGAAAGCTCTATCTTTAACTCTCAATAAGTGTGCTGCGTATAAACAATCAACAAATGAGATCTGTTTCGGGCTAATATTAGGATTTTTGCACTTATACATCGCGGATAGCTTAGTCGCTATATCGAAGTCTTCTGCTTGCGGTGGCAGTCCATCAAAATTATTAATCCATTTTTGTAATTGGTCATAAGCTACTTTATTGTTAGCAAAACCAACAAATTCAAACTCGGTAATTCTTTTTACTATATATAGATGAGCTTCGTTATCACGGAGAAAATTAACCACTTCTTTAAAACGATTCGCATCCTTACTTCCATCCAAAAACGCCTTGATGACGTTATTATCAAGCAAGGCGGCCTTGTGACTAAAATCAAAATTGGACATTTTACCCTAATCTTTATCTACAGGATGATAAAATTTTGCTACACGGTTGGTATCAGCAAAAAATTTATCCACATCAAAACGACTCCAGTCAAAACCGGATTTTTCTCCATTTTTATTATTTTTAACTTTTGTCGTACTCATATATTTTCATATTAACACAAAAATACTTACTCTCTAGACCCCTAGTGGAAAATTTATAATCATTGCATTTCACAGAGAAAAATTGCATATTTACGGTTGAATTTGATCTTACACAAAGGAAAGACAATATCATGGTAGTTCCAGCTTCTGACATTGATGCCCTCTTCGACCTGATTGAAGAGGGAGTTAAGAAACTCACCAAAAAGGATCCTGAACACGAACTTTTGAAGTTCGCCAAACCTGTCTTGCAGGAAGAAAAATGGGATAAAGAAATCGGTGAAGAATTTCTCGAGAAGTTCGACCCCGAAGGAAACGCGAATGTTGTCCAAGTGCGAGTGCGTTATCTTCACACACTCAATGATGTGCTTGGAAGGAACACAAAAACCAACGAAAAAGAGAAAAAAGTTCTCTCGTCTCGCATCGACAACTTTCTCGATGGTCCAGAAATCCCTTTTTAAAAATGATCATTAAGAAAAAACAAGCGCGGACCGAACGGCCCGCGTTTTTAATTTGTCTTATGAACAGTATTGAATTCACTCCAAATCTTCATGCTCTATCTGACCGTCTTTGTCGGCAATATTGAATTCTATGAGCTCCATCATTCCTTCGTAGGAATAACTTTCACCTGAGTTGATAGTGATAAGAGTGCGAGCCGAAACGGATATTTCTTCCCCTTCAACCACAAATTTTCCCTCGCCGGCAACTACATAATAGTTACGAATGCCGTGAAGTACTTTCCTTTTGCCATGACGACCACTAACATCAATTCGCAAGAAGTTGAATGGGACACCTTCACCTTGCGTCACATAACGTTGATAAAAATAACCTCCACGGTCATTTTGCGGTACATCCTCTCTTCGCACTACTCGTTTATTTTCTTCTGACATATTTTTCTCCCAAAAAAGAAAAGAAATCTCTTTCTTCAACCAAGATACCACAAAAGAAAAAAGCCCGCCTGACGAAGGCGTGCTAACAAAGTATCTATAGTTATTAAACTAGAGACTAACCTGTTTAAAAGATGTTCTCTGATATTTATTTCTCAAAATGATAATCATTGATTCTAAGACAGACGGTATTATGCGTTCAAAAAATACAACAGTCGGAACTACATAAGAAATAGTAAGAAATGTATTACTAAAAACAAAATGTAAGTACGGAAATACTTGACCAGAGTAGAAATACCATATTGTAAAAGCAGTGAAGTGAAAAATTGCATAAACAACAACAGACCAAGCTGACGCAGCGTAACCAAATAAATTAATTTTTTCTGATGAAAATTTAGTTTTATTAGTCTTTAACTTAGCTCCTTTTTCGTTTACACTGACTTCGGCAGACCATATCGACGATATAGTTTTTGTACCTGAAAAAATAAAAAGTATAAATACTAAAACATTATATAGATACAGAAAAAAATTAGTTGCAATTTTTCTCCAAAAGATTAAACGCATTCTAAGTAAAAAACCACGGAAAAATAGAGTGGGCTTTGTATGTATAGTATCGATCACGTTCACAAACTCTGACAAATTTAATTCTTTACTATTTTGAAATATTTTGCCTGACTTTTTATCAAAATAAAATTCATCCTTACTATAAAAATCAATAGGCCAACTAAACTTCCTAGGAATACTTGTAGGGCTTATTACAATTGATTTGTCCTCTTTTAGTTCACCATAGCTTACAGATATAGTTATTGGTTGCCGACCTGTATCCGAAAATTTCTTATCAAAGTAAATTTTGTAAATTGACACAAAATCTTTTCCATCTTGTTTTCTTAACTTCCTATAACCAATACCTTCAACATCAGAAAGCTTAACTGGTTCAGAGTATCCTTTTGATGAATTAATTATTGTAGATTTTAAGCTGTCTAGAAACATTCTTTATTATTAAAGTTAGTAATTTTTTCTACAATAAGCCTCATCTTCAACCAACTTGGAGTTAAGATCTTTTATTCCTTGAATAGTTTGTTTCTTAAGCTCTTCATCAGTTTGAATTTTTAACTCTTCCATAAGTGGATGCAGGGCAATAATATTTGCACTTCTTACATTATCTAGACATTGATCAACAGACTGTTTTTTCACAACACTTTCTCTCATATGCAAAAACCAAACAATATACACAAGTGCAACTGCTATTATTGCCAATGAAAAAGAGGAGACTATTTTTATAAAAGTGTTTAACTTCATATCAATGAATATAACATACAAAAAACCAGTTGCTTTAGCAAACGTTTTTTCGTGGAAAAATTTCAAAATCAGATTAGCCTCAAGCAAGAAAACTTACTTACCCAAAAAATGACTCGATGTCATTTTTTGGGTAATGGTAATCCCAATTCTTGAGAACAGTACGCGAAGAAAGCCCCGAAAATTCTGGAGCCGTACTCAACGTACGGTGACAGAATTTTCGGGGCTTTCGACAAAGTAATGTTCCAAGAATTTGGATTACCAGGCGAAGTGAGCGAAGGCACGGTTAGCCTCAGCCATCTTGTGAGTATCCTCCTTCTTCTTCACTGCATCTCCTTCTTCCTTAGCTGCAAGCATAAGTTCGTTTGCAAGAGCCTTGAAAGTTGGCTTACCTTTCTGCTTACGAGCAGCAGCGATAATCCAACGGAGTGCCAAAGCGGTACGACGCTCTGGACGAACCTCGCGAGGTACCTGATAGTTAGCACCACCAACGCGGCGAGAACGTACTTCCATAAGTGGACCGGCGTTCTGGAGAGCGGTTTTGAAGATCTCTACCGGATCTCCACCACCTTCCTTAGCGTTTTTGATTTCTTCGAAGGCTGCGTAAACCACCTTGCGGGCGGTCTCCTTTTGACCTCGAAGCATAATGTAGTTGATCAATCTCTCGACTTCTACGTCGCCAAACTTTACGTCTGGACTAACCGTAGGTCGGTTTTTAATTGGTCTTCGCATAATGTTTTCTTTCGTTATCTATAGCGAATATAGACTATTTATAAATTTAGTTACTAAGTTTTAGCCTCTAGGCTATCACCAAAATCAGGAGAGAATTGTGTCAATTCCGACGGACTGGAGAAAGTTTTGCGAGCGAGTCGTACTCGACGTACGGTGACTAACAAAACTTTTGAAATCCTAGGAATTGGCCGATTTACTCTGATTTTGGTTTTTTGGCGCCGTAACGTGAACGACCCTGGCGTCGCTTATCTACTCCGGTAGCGTCGTACTTACCACGCACTACTGTGTAGTTAACACCAATGTCCTTCACACGACCACCACGCACGAGTACCACTGAGTGCTCCTGGAGAGTGTGACCCATACCTGGAATGTAGGCAGTGATCTCCTGACCGTTCGTTAGACGAACACGAGCAATCTTACGAATAGCTGAGTTCGGCTTACGTGGAGTCTTGGTGGTAACGCGAGTACAAACTCCACGCTTGAACGGAGAGTTGTATTCATTTGGTGCGTTTTTGATCTTGTTGAAACCGCCTTGCAAAGCACCAACATTTGACTTGTTGGTCTTATCGCGACGGCTCTTCTTTGTTAATTGATTGATTGTTGCCATAAAGCCCGCATACAATACTATATTTGGGTGTTTTTGCAAGCTCCATACTAAATTTTGCGTAGCACAGAAACGAAGTTTCTGTGCGTCACAAACCTACGGTTTGTGACGACGCTAAAGTTAGTGCGGAGCAAGCACCATCAGAAACTAAATACCTGTCATCAGACCAAACATCACACTAATAAGCTGATGAAACGGTGCTGAAAACACATTGATAAACAAGAAAACAAAGAGAAAAGTGCCAAGAAGACCAAAACTTTGGAACCAAGCTAAGAAATTCTCATATTTTAGGCGAAGGTTAAATGGCAATAATGCAGCCAAGATCTTAGAGCCATCGAGCGGTGGAATAGGAATAAGATTAAAACAAGCGAGGATTATGTTGATGTACACAACGTAGGTGGCGAGAGAAATCGCCGCCGCCGGCAACGCGAGTTCAGCGCTGTAGCGGATTAAAGTACCGAAGACCAAAGCAATGAATAAATTCACGAGCGGGCCGGCGGCGGCGATTTTCGCCTCACCATACTTTTGGTCGCGTAAATTATAAGGATTATACGGCACTGGTTTGGCCCAGCCAAACATCATTCCAGCCTGACTGAAATATAGAAGAGCTGGAACAACAACAGAACCAACAGGATCAATATGCCTCATTGGATTTAAAGTCAAACGCCCCTGAAGCTTAGCTGTCGGATCGCCGAGCCAAAAAGCGGCGTAACCATGCGCCAATTCGTGAAGCACGATAGATAAAATAAGAATAACGATAGTGAAAATTGCTGTAGTATCCATAGAGGTAAATAATAAATGATAAGTGGAAAATGACAAAATCAATAACCAGCGCTAGCGGTGAACGTTTACGTAGGCAAGACCTACGTAAAGAGCGACCAGATAAGAGATACGCATTGACGGGCGGCGCTTCGCGCCACCCTAAACACTCGACCCTAAACGCCACGCACTTAACCAGTTGCATTTTCCCATTCCTATGCTAATATAGCGCTCACTATGGCTAAGCAATGTCAAATAACCGGCAAAAAGACCCAAATCGGAGGTCGTTACAGTAACCGCACCCGTGCGACGCAGTTTAACCCTTGTGGCAAAACTAGTCGTCAGCCAAACTTGCAGAAGAAGCGTATCTACGTTCCTGAGATCGACAAGACTGTGACTGTAAACGTTTCAACCAAAGCTCTCCGCACTATTGCTAAGAATGGTGCATACCAGACTTTGAGTGCAGCTGGACTTATCTAGAGTCAACAACACAACAAAAGGCCGCGGCTACGCCGCGGCCTTTTGTTATTTAACCCCCACACTCACCCCATCCGACACAAACTCCACCCTACCCACTTCAGCAGTATTAAAAGTAGTAACACCATAATTAAACAGCATATCGGTAACTTCTTGGTGTGGGTGGCCGTATTTATTATCTTTGCCGGCTGAAATTACGGCATATTGTGGCTGGACTTCGTCCAGCCACATTTCAGAAGTAGAAGTACGCGAGCCATGATGTCCCGCTTTGAGGACATCACTCTTAAGATGCTCGCCTTCGGCGAGCACCAAATATTCCTCAATCGCTTTTGGGGAGTCACCGGTAAACATAAATGAAGTATCTCCATAAGTGAGCTTGGCTACAATCGAAGATGTGTTGCTTTCAATAGTGGAAGGATCAATATCGGGAAAGAGAATTTCCAATTTTGCGCCGCCACCCAAATCATAAAGCTGCCCCCGACGGGCATAATGAATCTCAACTCCCTCTTCATTCATCGCCGTTTCCACTGCACTCCAGACCTTAGTGTCACTTTCGTTTTCAGTGCGAATCACGTTCGCTACATCATAGGTTTCAAAAACATCTAAGAAGCCAGCAACATGGTCAGAGTCCGGATGAGTCATCAAAACATAGTCCAAGTCTTTATCAAAGAAACCCATCACTGCGGCAAGCTCACCAAGCACAGCACCATCCGGGCCTCCATCTACCAAAAGTTGCTTGCCTGTTGGTGACTCGATAAAAATAGAGTCGCCTTGGCCAACATTCAAAAACACCACACAAAGCTCACCGGCAGGACAAGTGCCAACTCCCAAGATTTCCGCCACCAAACTTTCCCCACCTACAAAATCCGAAAAATCCGGATACCAAGTCAGAAATGATGTAATCAAAAGCAAGGAAAGTAGGGCCAGCCGTCTCCGAAATTTTCTGTCGTTCATAAACGTAATTATACCGTGTTACAATCAATGTAAGATTAATAATTGAAAAACTATGTTTTACGAAACCAAAACTTTTGATATTCCAGAACTTGATGGTATTTCATCGTTAACAATCGACGAACATCTAAAGCTCTATGCTGGGTATGTAAAAAATCTAAACCATATTCTTTCCGAAATGGATAAAGTAAACGACCTCTACGCCAAAAGCGAAATGCAACGTCGTACCGGCTTTGAGTTTGGTGGTATGCGAAATCACGAATACTACTTCGCACAGTTTGAAGGTGGAGCGAAGTCTATGCCGAACGGCAAACTAAACGACTTAATAGAAGAACAGTGGGGTTCTCTGGAAAATTTCATTGAGCATTTTAAAGAAATAGCAATGACTCGTGGCGTTGGCTGGGCAATGCTCTACATTGACCGTTCTACCAACCAACTGGTCACCACCTGGGTTGATGAACAACACTTTGGTCAGCTAGCCGATATCGATATTGTTCTTGGTCTCGATATGTGGGA
>JBNKWW010000055.1:0-12400 GCA_050299955.1 Minisyncoccia bacterium
GATCCAGGCTACCAGTACTGAAGCTGTAGCTACCACCACTGAAACTTCGGTAGCGACGACTACCGAAACAACACTCGACACAACTGCTCCAACAATAAGTGGTGTTAGTGACGCAACCATCACAGAAGGCGACTCCTTTGATGTTCTTCTTGGCGTCACTGCTAGCGACGATACCGATGGCGATGTGACCGCTAATATAGAAGTGTCTGGTTCGGTAGATACCGCAACTGCCGGAACTTACAACCTTACATACATCGTTTCTGACGCCGCTGGCAATACTGCAGAAGCGAGCAGAACTGTGACGGTAGAGGCTATTCCGGTAGTGGAAACAACAACTACAGCAAGTTCAACTGAACCAACTGCTTAATAACATGAAAGAATTTGACGAGTGGAATAATAAAAAGAAGAAAATTGATGTATCTGAACATAAACCACCTTTGGTTTCTGTTCGTGATGTATGGTGGGCTAGTGTGGGTGAAAATATTGGTTCAGAAATAGGAGGGAAGAGTGAACGTTTTTCAAGACCTGTAATAGTGCTCAAAAAACTTTCTCACGGTTTTTACTTCGTTATACCCACTACCAGTAAAGAAAAAGAAGGGAGTTGGTTTGTTTCGTTTAAACACCAAGGAAAGTATATGAACGCTTGTTTGCATCAAGCTAGAGCTATCGATTATCGTAGACTTTCCAATAAGTTGGGAAGACTAGATGTAGACGACTACACAAGAGTGCTGGAGGGTTTCTCTGATTTGTACCTCAAATAAAAATATTCCCCCGCCTCAAAGAGGCGGGGGGCGCGACGAATGTCGAATGTGTGTATATAGTACAGGAAACAAAAAAAAAGTCAATCAGATAGTCTATTATTACTACAAGGTTCAACCTTGTTTACCACCTACAAGGTTGAACCTTGTAGGTGGTTCTGGGTTGAATTCAAGCCAATCATTAAGGTGAGCATCTAGATCATTTTGTGTAGGGAAGTAGTCAGGAAAGGCGTTTTTGTTGATTATGACTGACTCCAAGCGATTCGTGGTTGATACGTAATCCGGATAACTGGAAAAGCGGTAAGACTTAAGAAAAGTATCAATGTCTGTTCTGTTATGGATACCGGTCTCTTTCCAGCTAGGCTCTTTAAGTTTCATTGGGTTTAGATGGATGTATGAAAATAAATATTTTAAATATTCGTCAGTGTCTGCGTGCTGTGTTTTAAATCTTCCTTGAAAGAGGGAGCCGGTGCGTTCGTTTTTCTTATTAAAATACATAGTATAGCCAGTAATGACTTTTTGCATAAATTTACTTATACCTCCTGATTCTCGTTCTTGCATCAGTAAGTGAAAATGATTTGGCATTAAACAGTACGCTCCGATGTCTACAATAGGTTCCGCGACATCTATTTTCAACAAATCATACAAGGTTGAACCTTGTAACTTTAAGTCTGCAGGGTTTGTGCTATTGCAAAGATGTAATAAAGATAGAAAACGAGCATAGTCTTTTTGATTCAGAAAGACATCGCGTTTGTCGGTTCCTCTGTTGTAGATGTGATAAAACTCTAATGGAGCTATTGTTACTTTGCGAGACATATTACAATACTCATATTACTAACCACACTACAAGGTTCAACCTTGTAGTGTGGTTAACGTGGAAGTTACATAAGTATTATGAGTTATAATTGTAATACTTATGAATAAAACAAAAGTAGCAATCAATGGTTTTGGCAGAATAGGGCGGGCGTTTTTCCGTCAGTCTTTTGGCAAGGAAGATTACGAGATAGTGGCGGTCAATGACCTAGGTGATATTAATAACCTAGCCTATCTCTTGAAGTACGACACTGCTTATGGTCACAGTGGTTTTTCGGTTGAAGTCGTTGATGACGGGCTCTTGATAAACGGCACACAAAAAGTGACTTTTGTTAGCGAGCGCGACCCAGCCGCTTTGCCGTGGGGGCAAATGGGCATAGATGTAGTGGTGGAGGCTACTGGTGTTTTTGCGGGATATGAAAAATCTAAACCGCACCTTGCTGCTGGTGCCAAGCGTGTAGTTATAACCGCGCCGGTTAAAGACGACCCTGTCGCTGCTGGTGTAGAAGGTTCCACTATCTTGATGGGAGTTAATGACGACAAACTAGCTACTTGTTCTATCACTTCTAACGCTTCTTGTACTACCAATGCAGCTTCACCACTCATCGGTATTTTGAAAGAAGGCATTGGTATCGAAAAGGCACTTCTTAATACTGTGCATTCATATACCGCCACCCAAGCCATTGTTGACGGTCCGGTAGCTAAGGATTTCCGTCGCGGTAGAGCAGCAGCGCAAAATATTATTCCAAGTTCCACTGGTGCTGCCATTGCTACAACTAAGGCACATACTGAACTTGAAGGAAAGTTTGATGGTGTAGCTATTCGCGTGCCAACTATTGTTGGTTCTATTGTTGATGTTACTTTTGTGGCTTCCAGAAAAACCACTACCGAAGAAGTAAATCAGATACTACAAAATGCAGCGGGAGAGACACGTTGGCAAAAAGTTTTTGCCGTAACCAACGAACCGATTGTATCTTCTGACATTATTGGTTCACGCTATGGAGCTGTTGCCGATCTTTCTATGACTAGAGTAGTTGATGGAGATTTGGTTAAGGTGATGGCGTGGTACGACAACGAAGCCGGCTACACGCATACTCTATGTGAGCAGGTTAGCGCAATTTCAAAGTACCTAAATAAATAAAGTCATTCATGAATCCCATTAAAGATATAAAAATATATTTTGCCTCCGACCATGCCGGTTTTGAACTCAAAAATATTATTTTGGCTTTTGTGCGGGATGAACTTGGTTTTGTGGTGGAAGACTGTGGCGCAAAGACACTAGACCAAAATGATGATTACCCAGACTTTGTTTCTGTCGCGGCAGAAAAAGTCTCCCTTTCTTTTGGTAGAGATAAAGCAATTATTTTTGGTGCTTCCGGTCAAGGAGAAGCAATGGTGGCTAATCGTTATTTGGGTGTAAGAGCGGCTGTTTATTATGGTGAGCCGGCAAGGGGACAAATAGATGTTGCAGGAAAAGAACTTGGTATTATTGAAGGTACTAGAGTACACAATAACGCCAATATACTTTCCGTTGGGGCGCGCTTTGTTAATGAAACAGAGGCTAAAGCTGTGGTTAAGTTGTGGCTAGAAACAGAATTTCTTGGAGAAGAAAGACATCAAAGACGTATCAATAAAATAGATAAATAAATTGACTATGATTTTTGGAAATTACAAAAGAGGAATGACCGGACTACAGTATTTGATAGTTCTAGCAATAATCGCTATTTTGATAATGCTTTCTTTTGTATCTATGGAAGCCAGTCGTGAAGCTGGTCGCAATAGCGCAAGGGTCTCACAAATTCAGGAGTATAGAAAGGCGCTTGCTATATACAATTTGAGTGAAGGTCACTATCCAACCTTTTCTAACGGGGCTAAAGAATCATGTCTTGGAGTTTATGATGGTGGAGTGTGTTGGCAGAGCAGTGAGTCTGTAAAGACAGAACCTGAGCTAGTTTCTGCCCTCACTCCAAAATATATGCTACGACTGGCCGATGGAGAAACAATAAAATTTGGTCAAGGTAGTGGAGAAATTTATACCGGTATCGTTTATGTAGATGAACTCAGTGGTCGGTCTTATTCTATAAAATATTTTATGGAAGGACATAAACCTTGTGTCTTAGAAAACACCATCGCTACTTCTGTCGGTAATGACACTTTGTGTGTATATACTTATGTTCCGTAAACAAATTAAAAACTTCTTTCATAAATTATTTATCTCTAATAACTTCGCTTTGGAAAGAAGTTTGATTCCAGCGATAATACCAACTTCTAAAGAAAACCTAACAGAAACGTTAGAGCGACTTTCCTTTGCGGATGAGATGCAAATTGATGTGGTTGATGGCGAGTTTGTGCCTTTCGTGTCATGGCCGTATGAACCAGAAGGACAAGTTGGTGAGGTGAGTGAGATGCTACAAAAATATTTTGTGGAGGTGGATTTGATGGTTATTAGGGCGGTTTCTGCCGGGCGGGAATGGCAGGCGGCGGGGGCGAAGCGTTTGATTTTCCACCTTGAAGGCTTGACTCAGCACGAGGCAGAAACCGCCCTCTCACTCAAAGACGACAATTGTGAAATTGGTTTTGCTATCAATAATGACACAGACCTTTCCTTACTGGTGTCATACATAAATAAATTAGATTTTGTGCAACTAATGGGAATAAAAGAAATTGGTTCACAAGGACAACCTTTTGACGAACGAGTTTTAGAAAGAATCAAAACTCTACGCAAATCTTTTCCTCATTTAATTATTAGTGTTGATGGTGCAGTTTCTATGGAGACAGCTGGTAAATTGATTGCAGCCGGAGCTAATAGGTTGGTCAGTGGTTCGGCCATACTGAAAGCAGATGAACCAAAAGAGGCGTATAAGAAGATTAGTGAAATTTTAAATTAGTAATTTAAAATTTTAATTCAATAACAAATTTATAATGACTAATTCACCAAAAAACTTTGATTTAGAAGAAAGAACAGCAAAGTTTGGTGAAAATATCATCAAATTTTGTAAGAGTATACCAGAAACTAATCTTACAAAAGTCTTGTTAAACCAGATTGTCCGCTCTGGTACAAGTATTGGAGCAAACTATTGTGAAGCGAACGGAGCAAGTTCTAAAAAAGATTTTAAAAACAAGATACATATATGCCAGAAAGAAACTAAGGAGACTAAACACTGGCTTAGAATGATGGCAACAGCTATTCCTGAGGAAAAGAACGAGATACAAGTTTTATGGAAAGAATGCCACGAACTATCTTTGATTTTTGGCAAGATTATTTCTAGTTTAAAAAATTAAATCATTTTAAATTGAATTGAAATTTTAAATTAGTAAATTTAAAATTTATCTTGCTATCAACGCCTACGATACTGAATTTTATAAAGCATCAAGTTATACTTAATAGATGAGTTATTTAACAGACAAAGAAGTTTTACACATTGAAACCAAGGCCGCCGAAATGCGAGAAAGTGTTATTGAAATGCTTTTGGCGGCTGGTTCTGGACATACTGCCGGTCCTTTAGGTATGGCCGATGTGATGGCTTTGCTGTTTTTTAATGTTTTAAAACACGACCCTAAAAATCCAAACTGGGAAGAGCGTGACCGTTTTATTCTCAGTAATGGTCACATTTGTCCAATTCTTTACGCAGCTATGGCTCATTGTGGTTATTTTCCGAAGGAGGAACTTTTGACGTTGCGTCAATTTGGAAGTCGCCTTCAGGGACATCCTCATCGCGAAACTCTTCCTGGTCTTGAGACTTCTTCCGGACCTCTTGGTTCCGGTCTTTCGCAGGCTGTTGGTATGGCTATAGCCGAAAAAATGAGTAATCCGTACACTTCCAAATACATATATTGTATGGTTGGCGACGGTGAAATGAATGAAGGACAAATCTGGGAAGCCTTGATGTTGGCTGGAAAGTTAGAGTTGCATAACTTAATAGTTATTGTTGACCGTAACGGCATTCAAATTGATGGTTACACCAAGGATGTAATGCCACTTGAGCCACTTGCTGAGAAATTAGCTGCCTTTAATTTTGATGTTCAAGAAGTAGACGCACATAATGTGAGAATGGTTTATGATGCTATTGGCAAAGCACAGGCTGTATACAGTCAACCTTCAATAATTATCGCTCACTCGATCCCTGGCAAAGGCGTTGATGTTTTTGAGAGAGACTTCAGGTGGCATGGTAATCCCCCTGGTAAAGGTCCGGAAGACAGGGTGTCTAAAGACAAGCAGGGTGAGGTGGCTCTGCGTGCGCTGCGAACACTTTCAGGTTCTATAACCGCACAAGATATTGATTAAGATTATGAAAATAGCAAAACACTTAGCCAAAAATATTTTTAGTGACGCGGTGGAAATGAAAGCCAACCGAGATGGTTTTGGTGCCGGCCTCAAAGAGGCCGGCACCAAAAATAGTAATGTTGTTGCTCTAGCAGCTGACCTTACCGAATCAACTCGCACTAATGAATTTGCCGAAGAATTTCCGGAGCGCTTTATTGAGTGCGGTATTGCCGAACAAAATATGGCTTCGGTGGCAAGCGGTATGTCAGCTATGGGAAAGGTTCCTTTTATTGCTTCCTACGCTATGTTTTCTCCGGGCAGAAATTGGGAACAAATACGTACCACTATTGCGTACAACAACTCTAATGTAAAAATAATTGGCGCCCACGCGGGAGTTTCAGTAGGGCCAGATGGAGCGACTCATCAAGCAATTGAAGATATTGCTTTAATGCGAGTGGTTCCTAATATGACAGTGATTGCGCCAGCCGATGCTGTGGAGGCAAAGAAAGCGGTGCTGTTTGCGGCGGAGCATAAAGGACCGGTTTATATTCGATTGGCTCGTGAAAAAACCCCAGTGGTTACGACAGAAGAGAGTCCATTTGAGTTTGGTAAAGCGATGCTCTTAGCAGAACCGAGTGACGGTGTAGCAAAAAAAGCTTGCATAGTTGTTACTGGTACGTTGGTGCATAATGCTCTTTTGGCAGCTAAAGAACTAAATGATTCTAGTATCGGAGTTTCGGTGTTGCATTTACCAACCATCAAACCACTCGACACAGAAGCGATATTAAAAGTGGCAACCGAGCATGAATTTTTGATAACTGTAGAAGAACATCAAAGAGCTGGTGGAATGGGTTCAGCGGTGACAGAATTTTTAAGTCAAGAAAAACCAACCAAAATAATCCGTCTGGGCATTGATGATCAGTTTGGACAATCAGGAACACCAGAGGAACTGATTAGGTTTTACAAACTTGATGTGAAAACAATTATAAATATGATTAAAAACGAAGTTTGATGTAATGGTCTGAATGGACCAGACTAATATGATACAATTTACAACAATGCCTGTATTCAAAAACATTAAATATCCAAAAGGATTTACCCTTATAGAATTATTGGTAGTCATAGCCATTATCGGTGTTTTAGCGAGTGTGGTTCTAGCATCTTTGAGTTCTGCCAGAGTTAAATCTCGAGATGCAGCCAGATTGGCTCAGGGAGATGAAATAAGGAAAGCTATGGAGTTGTACTATTTGTCTAATGGTCATTATCCGGGATTGAGTGGTAACTCTCTAGCACCACAAGATTTAGATGAATTAGAAAGTAATCTTACAAACAGTCATGAGGATTTCTTTGGAAACTATATGTCTTCTATACCAACTGATCCTGTTTTTGATTATGGAGCATATGAAAACGGTTCGTATGCTTCACGAAATGATGGTACTAGTTTCAAATACGAAACCCAAACTTCACCTATAAATTGGAAACAAGCATTTATTTACGTTCCTCTTGAGAATACTTCTGTACTGGATGATTCAAATAATACTCATTGTTATATTGCTCTTGGTGGAGTAACTATGCCTGCTTCAGGACACCCAACAAGTTGGTCTGGAGGTCTTATGAACAACGCTCGTACAGCATGTAATGATTTACAATAAGATCTCTTTTGATTAAATCTTTTTAGCCTTATAATCACTCGGAGCGTTTTGTAAAAACTCTTCTAGTTTTTCGCGGGTCAGGAGTCCTGCTTGCGCACCGATATATTGCACTACTGACATTGAGTTTATTGGCGCCCAACTCAAAGCTTCGGCAGGAGTTTTTCCGAGAGCAATAGCGGAGGTGAAGGTAGAAGCAAAGGAGTCTCCAGCGCCGGTACGGTCTACGGGCGGTGCTGGGTCTGGATACATTGGCATAAACCAAGCTTGGTCGTTTTCATCTACTACGTAAGCGCCATTAGGGCCATCGGTAATCACCGGAAGTTTTGGACCTAACTTTTTAATTTTGCGAATCATAGTTGGAATATCAAGTTCACGTTCTCCAACAATAGTCTCCGCTTCTTCTTTGTTACAGAAAAATATTTCCGTCACTTCGTATAATGGTTTTAGTTTTTCGTAACCCAAACGTAGCTGAAAAGTGCCAGGCTGAAAGACTAATTTGGTTTCTGGATTTCTCTTCACGTAATCGGTAATTTCAAAATGAAGGTCGATACCTTTTTCGCCAATTGATGAAAAGTAAATATAACGTGGTGGCACCGGAAACTCCGGTAGGAAGTATGGGTAGTCTTCGTGTTTGATAAGAATAGTACGCTCGGCACCGTAGCGAAGAACATAGTGATAGTTGGTTTTTTTGTTTTCGTGTACTTTGACATAGTCGGTGGCGATGCCTTCGGTGCGGAGTGAATCCAAACAGTCTTTTCCGTTGCGGTCGTGTCCGAGGTTTGTTACCAAAGCTGACTTTAGACCTAAACGTCCGGCTGATACAGCGGCGTTTGGCGAATTACCAACGGCGTTGACAACTGTCACATCTTCATAGGGCAACTTGTCACCAAAGTTCATTTGTAATTGGCAAGGGCGACCTTTGACGTCACACAACACCCTAGTGTCTTTTTCTGACAACTGAATAAAAGCATCGATGGTAATATCACCAACAGCAACAAAATCATATGGTTTTGACATAATTACAGTATAGCAAAGAGATGAAGGCAAAGAGATGGAATCTGGGGGAGAAGTAATGTTTTGTAGTCTAAAAAGTTTTAATTTCGAAATTCGAAATTAAAAATTCGCAATTAACCTTAGCTGTTTTGCACTCTGCAAGGTTGATGTGTCTATTTTTGGTGCTATCGTTATATATATGACATTGACATTAAATGTAGAGAAGCGAGACATTAAAGGTAAGACATTGTCAGCGCTGCGTAAGGAAGGGAAAATTCCAGCTATTGTTTATGGTCGAAAAGAAGAAAGTACACCAATCTCTGTTGATACCGGTGTTTTTGAAAAAACTCTAAAAGAGGCAGGTGAGTCGAGTATCTTGGTGCTTGAGGGTCTTGATGATAACAAAGAAGTGTTGGTGCAAGATGTGGTACTTGATCCACAAAAAGGGAAAATAGTACATATCGACTTTTATGCGATTGAGCGTGGTAAAGAATTGACTACGGAAGTACCACTCGAATTTGTGGGCGAATCTCCAGCAGTAAAGATTGGAGGTATTTTGAACAAGTCTCTCCATGAAGTGGAGGTCACTTGTCGGCCTAGTGCGTTGCCAAAACACATTGAAGTAGATGTAAGTAGTTTGACCAATTTTGAAGAAGCGATTCATATTAAAGATCTAAAACTGCCAAGTGGCGTCAAGGTTGAAAATGACCCTGAAGATGTGGTGGTAGTAGTTATGGAGGCAAGAAAAGAAGAAGAGCCAGCAGAAACCACAGTTGATATGTCACAAATTGAGGTTGAAGGAAAAGAAAAGAGTGAAGAGGGAGAATAATGTGTAGGGTGTAGGTAAAAGGCGCGGGCCCAAAAGGCCCGCGCCTTTTACCGCTCGCTACCACCAAAATTTTGGTACTTACTTATGCCTGCGATATAATATATTTATATGCAAAGAGTCACCGGTGTTTTATTATTGATAGTCATTATTTTACTTTCAGTTCCCAGCTTCTCTTTAGCTGAAACCGATGCTGAACGCAAAGCGCGTCTTACAGCAGAATTGCAACAGCTTGATCAACAGATTCTCTCTCAACAGAAATTGGTTGAACAAAAACAATCAGAACGCCAATCACTTGAGCGCGACGTAGACCTGTTAGACGCACAAGTGAACAAGGCTCAACTTGATATTAAGGCGCGCGCTCTGGCTATCGAGCAGTTAAGTGACCAAATCGGGGAAAAGGAAGTTGTGCTGGAAATTCTCGCTGAACGTTTGGCCAAACAACATCAATCCATCGCGGAGTTGATACGAAAAACCGCCGAAGTGGATGAATTTTCTCTAATTGAGTTACTTCTGAGCAATCAAAATTTCTCGGAGTTTTTTAGTGATTTTGAAGATTATCGTACCATCAATAATTCTTTGAAAGACTCTATGAAAGTACTTGAAGAAATCCAGCTCGACACCAACACGCAAAAGTCTTCGCTCGAAGATAAACAAAGCGATGAGATGCGTAGTAAACAACTGCAAGAACAAGAAAAAGCATATATCGAAGCTAAAGAAAAAGAGAAAACCGCCATTCTCGGACAAACAAAAGGCGAGGAAGAGGCTTACAAACAAATGTTGGCAGAAACACAAAAGTCAGCAGCCGAACTTCGTAGCCAGCTCTTCCAGCTTGCGGGTGGTGGTGGAAAGATTCCTTTTCCGGAAGCTGTTTCTTTAGCTAAGTTTGCTAGTAGCAAGACCGGAGTTTCTGCCGCTTTCATACTTTCAATTTTGGAACAAGAATCAGAGTACGGTTCCAATATTGGGCAATGTACCTATGACCAAATTGTTTACGGTCATGCAACGATGGGTCCTGGTAGTGTACCGGTATTTAAAGTGATGGCTGAGGTACTTGGTTTTGACATCAAAACACAGCTCGTTTCTTGTCCGTTTTCTTATGGTTGGGGGGGAGCTATGGGACCATCTCAATTTATTCCTTCAACTTGGGCAATGTACGGTGGATATGTAAATACCGGAAATGATGTTTACGTTTATAAAGCCAGTGAAGATGCCATCAGAACCTTACTTGGCATCAATACTCCATCCAATCCTTTCCGCAACCAAGATGCATTCTTGGCAACAGCTTTATTGATGCGTGACAATGGTGCTGCAGCCGGTACTTATAATGCTGAATGGACAGCGGCTATTCGTTACTATGCTGGTTGGAACGGTGTAAGTAACTCACGTAATCATTTCTATGGCGACCAAGTTATGGCTCGTAAGGCTCGCATCGAAGCTGATATCAAGACTTTGGATGCAGGGTAGAGTGAAGCAATTTTAAATTGCACTAATTTTCAATTTTAAATGAACGGCACCTATGCTAATTAAAATTGTTTCAAAATATGGATATTTCGGAGGCATATATCCTGGATTGCTTCACCTAAAGGTTCGCAAAGACGCCGCCGAAGGCGACGTCACGACCAAAAGCTTTGCTTTTGGTCGTCTTTGCGATGCGAAGCTGAAGCAATCCAGATAATTAATTAGCATAGGTTCCAGTTATATGATTGCATTTCTTAAAAACTCTGCTATAGTAACGCCTACTTATTTATGAAAAAAGACATTCATCCAGATAATTATCGTATGGTGATCTTCCACGACAACGGCAGTGGAGACCGCTTTTTGATTGGTTCAACCATCAATATCGATACTAATGAAACTGACAAGTGGGAGGACGGTAATGAATACCCGGTAGCTCGCGTTGATGTATCAAGTGCGACTCATCCTTTCTATACTGGTCAGGAAAAGGTTATGGACACCGCCGGACGTGTAGAACGATTCAAGGCTCGCTTTGCTAAGAAGCGTTAGGTGTGAAAGACGCGGAGCCAAAGGCTCCGCGTCTTTTGCGTTGTTACGCTATAATAAACAAATATGGAATTCGACCAAGACAAACTAAATAGTTTTAAAGAGAACCCTAAGACTCAATTCTTGGCGGGTCAGTTTGAAGTGTATCTGCAAAAATTAGATGAGGCTAAAGCTATGGCCGAAGATCCAGAAATGGCAGAACTCGCCGCCTCGGAAATAGCTGAACTCGAAGAAAGTCTAACAGCCCAATTTGCTGAGATGGAACGCATTATCGAAGCGTCTAAAGAAGAAGAGGCTAAACCGTACGGAGTGGTTCTCGAAGTTCGTGCCGGTGCCGGCGGTGACGAAGCAGCTCTTTTTGCTGAAGAACTTTCCAATGCATATCTAAGATACGCAGAGACCCAAAGTTGGCCATATAGTAGAAGCAACGAATCTCGTTCTGCTAGCGGCGGTTACAAAGAAGCTTCGTTTGAAATTCTTGGCCCTAAAGTGTACGACACTTTTCGCTACGAAACTGGAGTTCATCGCGTGCAGCGTGTACCAGTAACAGAAAAGGCTGGACGTATTCATACATCTACTTGTTCTGTAGCGGTTTTGCCAATGCGCAAAAAACCAAAAATTGAAATCAAAGAAAGTGACATTGATATGGAGTTTTCTCGCTCGGGTGGTGCTGGCGGTCAGAACGTCAACAAGGTAGAAACTGCCGTACGACTCATTCACCGTCCAACTGGCGTTGACGTGCGTTGTCAGTCGGAACGTTCTCAGCTCAAAAACCGTGAAAAGGCGATGACTATGCTAACCGCCAAGCTCGAAATGATGCACGAAGAGGAAGAAGCAAAAAAACATGCTGAAGTGCGAAAAAACCAAATCGGTACCGGTGACCGTTCAGAAAAAATTCGTACTTATAACTTTCCGCAAAACCGCATTACCGACCATCGTATTAAAGAATCCTGGCACAACATAGAAGGAGTTATGGCGGGCGATATGGGAGACATTTTTGAAGCTTTGCATAAAGCGTCTGAAGAAGGAGTAGAGTAAAGAAAGGTTTTGGGGTGGGAGGTGGGGGGGGGGGGGGGGGGGGGGGGGGGGG
>JBNKWW010000056.1:0-27981 GCA_050299955.1 Minisyncoccia bacterium
CCACCAGCTTCCTTCACTTTGTTTACTACTACCGCACCGTCGTCTTTGCCGGTGTTGTCAGCAATCTGGCGAAGTGGCATTTCGAGAGCCTTCAGCACGATATTGTACCCTACCAACTCTTCTTTAGATAAATCTTTCTTAGAAAGAATTTCTTTCTCCACAATCGCAGCCGCGCGAGCGAGAGAAGTTCCGCCTCCCGGCACAATTCCCTCTTCGATAGCTGCACGAGTGGCGTTGACTGCGTCTTCAATCTTGAGCTTCAAGTATTTCATCTCGGTCTCGGTAGCAGCACCTACTTTAATCACCGCCACTCCACCAGAGAGTTTTGCGATGCGTTCACTGAGTTTTTCTTTGTCGTATTTGCTACTACTGTTTTCGAGCTCGGCTTTTAGTGCCGCAACGCGCTCTTCAATCAATTCTTTTTCGCCAGCGCCACCCACAATCACTGTATTGTCTTTGGTTGAAACCACACGGTCAGCCTTGCCGAGCTGTTCTAACTCGGTGTTTTCCAACTTGAGACCAAAGTCTTCAGTAATCACTTGGCCGCCAGTCATAGTGGCGATATCCTGAAGTACCTCCTTTTTCTTGTCACCAAAGCCTGGAGCTTTCACTGCTAGTACAGAAAATCCGCCCTTCAGTTTATTAACAATGAAAGTAGTCAGAGCTTCACCTTCGATTTCGTCGGCAATGATGACCAATTCTTTCTTGCCAGTCTGTGCGATTTTCTCAAGAAGTGGCAGAATTTCCTGAATTGAAGAAATTTTCTTGTCGGTGATGAGAATTTGCGCGTTTTTGTATTCGGCTTCCATTCTCTCTGGGTTGGTTACCATATACGGAGAAACGTAGCCTTTGTCGAACTCCATTCCTTCGGTGAATTCGGTTTCGATACCAAAGGACTGTCCTTCTTCCACTGTCACCACACCGTCCTTGCCGACTTTGTCGATAGTTTCCGCAATCTTTGAACCGATTTCTTCGCTTTCGGCGGAGATTGTCGCCACCTGCTTGATCTCTTCGCTCTTGCTGATTTCGGTTGCCATCTGACGCAAGGCTTCCACCACGTCTTTAGAAGCGTGTTCCATTCCAGTGCGTACTGCCATTGAGTTGAGTCCCATTGAGGTCTGACGGAAACCTTCGGTTACTAGAGCTTGAGTGAGGATGGTCGCGGTGGTGGTACCGTCGCCAGCGAGCTCGTTGGTTTTGTTGGCGACTTCTTTGATGATTTCCGCGCCCATATTCTCAAACTTGTCTTTGAGAGTGATGTCTTTGGCAATGGAAACACCGTCGTTCGTAATAGTCGGGCCACCATAACCTTTATCTAAAATAACGTTGCGACCACGAGGACCAATGGTGACCTTCACAGCATTTGCTACGGTATCAACTCCTTTCTTTAGTTTTTTCTTTACTTCTTCGTCAAAAATTACTTGTTTTGCCATAGATGTGTTGTGGGGCCGGCTTTTGGCTCCGCCAAAAGCCGGCCACCAAATTAACCAATAATTCCCAAAATATCTCCTTCAGAGATGATCCAATAGTCTTCACTACCAAACTTCACTTTTTCATTCCAGGTTTTGAAGAGCACTTTATCGCCGGGTTTTACTTCCATTTCCATTCTCTCGCCGTCTTCGTCTCTCGCTCCTTTACCTACTGCTACCACGATCCCTTGATCGTTCTTTTCTTTAGCGGCAGTGTCGGGAATAATAATCCCAGAAGCTGAAACACTCCCCGCTTCTTCAGGAGACAAAGGGCGAATCACCACTTTATCTCCCAAAGGTTGAATCTTTACTTCTGACATATATATGTATTTAAATTAAAATTAACTTTCATGGTGACGCGAAAAGCTTCGCTTTTCGCGTCTACGAATGACATTATATAAAAAGCTACTATGGTGTCAAAAAATCGGCTTACCTTTAAGCCGATTTTCACATTTCGCTAGACTACTGACAATACATTCTCATTCGTGTACATCCGTAGTCACCAGTTCTTGCCCAACCAGTCCAGCCTCCCCAACCTCCACCAGCAGGGGTTAAGCCAGAAGTCTCAGAATAACTACCACTATAAGAACAGCTACCACCTGTAGTTTTTGTTTCAAATTGAATCTTACATCTTGGAGCAGCAGTAACATAGCTTGCCTCAAAACAATTAGAACCATTTTGGTCACAGTATTTGTCTGCACCTACATATCCTTCCACATCAAGTTTTAAAGAACCATTTGGCGTAGTATCACCAATACCCACCTGACCATTGCTTTTTAAACGCATGATGACGGAATTGTTGATTCGTAAATCAGTGTAGTTATCCTTAACTGCAACATATGACCAGTTAGCATCACCATCCATAAGACCAAAAGTGGTGCCGTCGCCTGAGCCATAAAGCCTGCCATATACAGTACCTTGAGCGTCACGCATTAAAAGTTGAGTAACTGTATCATGTGCACCGTACCAACTAAGAGCGCTTGAGTTGTCACCATGTAGATACTGATTGTCACCAAAATACACACGCCCACTGGTAACTGTTAGGTTACTTAAGCTGGTGTCGCCATACACTGCCAAAGCATTAACTCCGAGTGAACCGTTTTTGACCTGACTGGCTGAACCAACTGTTATCGGAGCAGTCACATTACCGCTCGGTGGATTTGCTGGTGCTGAAGTCCAAGCCTGGATATAGTTAACAACGAGGACCGTAGCCAAGATTGTAGTAAGTAAGGCAACCTTTGTTATTTGCGTGGTTAAATATTTCATATTTTATTTATTGGAACTCAATTTTGTACTTTATTTTATATAGTACGATAAGCTGATATTTTTAACTAATGATTTATCACCATATTTTAACTTCCCAGTCCTGAAAGAATAGCTTCTTTCTCTTCCTGTGTCATACCATCAGAACCAGTATCCAATGAATCTAATATTTGTTTCTTCTGAAGCATCTCTTCCGAGGTTGGTTCTGAAGATTCTGCATCGTCACTGGTTGTTGTTTCAACCCCAATACCATCATCACTACTTGTAGACAACGAGTTCAGTATCTTCATTTTTTCCTCTAGTGACAAACCTTGTTCGCCTGAGGTCGAGGTGGCGTTAAAAACAGCATCTTGAACGCCGTTATTTCCATCAATAACAGCCTTTGTATGGCTAAAAAACAACCAAGCAGTTAATGACACCATAGTAGTAGCAATGAACATCAACAGAATACCAGATACTCTGACCAAACTGCTACTTTTATTTTTAATTTTGGATTCTTGCATATGATTAAAAACTTCTAGAGACCAGATAAAACGATACAATTAAATTTTAGCATATACATTTCACGTTTTGTCGAGTGTAAAGTGTATTACTTTAATACATAAAAAATATTCGCATGTTAAAATTGTAGATAAATATTTTCATACAATTTTATTTTTATATGCACACTGTTTTATTTGTCACTTTGCAAAAATCACTCAAGATTTTAGCGTTAATAATATTTGTTTTATTAACTCTGATTTTAGGATTCAAATATTCACAAGCAATCGTAAGCCAAACACTTAGCGGATATGGCTGGGGTGGAGGCGTTAGCAGCAACCCAACCGGTTACGACGGGATGGGATGGATAGATTTCAGTGGAGTTGAAGTGCCTGTTTCCAACGGAACACTATATGGTTATGCATGGAGTGAATATTATGGTTGGATATCCTTTAACGCCTCTGACGTATCTGGTTGTAGCCCAACGCTCGGTGCCGCAAGCCGTAGTGGTAATTCACTCACTGGAGGTGCGCGAATCCTAGCCATTAAGGACGCCGTGACTGCTAACAACGCTGGTGGATACGACGGATGTATAGACTTGAGTGATATTACTATTACAAACAGTGGTTCTACATATTATTTATCTGGTTATGCATGGAGTAGCGATCTTGGTTGGATAGATGTGAGTGATGTCACTTTTGAAATAGATGCCCCTACAGCTACACTCGAAGCAAAAAACCTAACCGCTGACAGTAGTTGGAGTGGTAGCAGTATCAGTCTTCAAGTTGGTGACGAACTCTCTCTTAGATGGAACTCAACAAATTCTGTTAGTTGTTCAGGCGGAAACTTCACCATCACCGGCAACACCACCTCTGGCACTACAACAGACGTTACCGAACCGGCGCTTGGAGAAACTATTATTTACACACTGGCTTGCTTAGGAGCTAACTCCAATACCGTTTACGACACTATAACTACAATAGGAACTGGAACGCCACCAACAATTACAAATTGTTCAGGAAGAGAAATTGTGCGTTCTGGTGATAGTGTAAATATATGTTGGGATATGGGTAGTGCAGCAAGTTGTAACGTGACTGGCCCTAATCTAAACTTAACCCTAGACGGTAGTTCAACTTCTGGTACCGAGACTGTCACAATACTCAACGAATCTACTTACACTATCGATTGCGGTATGGGAGGTAGCGAGGAGGTAACTGTAAGTATTTTACCAACAATAGAAGAAACTTAGGCATAAGTTATAAAAAGCCGGTTCGCAAAGCGAACCGGCTTTTTCTTTTTCTGTATTGCCACGCTTCAATGCCCTAAAGGATTAATATTGATTCGCTACGCTAGCAAAGACGGAGACCTGTGGTTTTTGTTCGATGATGGTCCGACGCCGCGAAGCGGCGTCGGACTGGACGGCCGCTTCGCGGCCGTCCCCAACCAAAACACAAAGCACCATTCTGAAACTCTACCTAAGAAGACTCAAAAACTTTCTCCTATTTTTATCTATCTTCCATATTTTGTACCGATTATCCCCAGTATTGCGCCGCTGGCCACTTTCTGCTACTATCTTAAGGACATTATGGAATTTTTACGATCTGTCGTACTTCCGGTACTACCTTATATCCAAATTATCCTCTCAATTCTGCTTGTAGCAGCTATTCTCCTACAACAACGAGGATCAAGCCTTGGTGGTGCCTTTGGAGGTGATAACTTTAGTAGCGCGTTTCATAAGCGCCGCGGTAGCGAGCTATTTCTATTCCGAATTGCCGTTGTTTTGGCTGTTCTCTTTGTACTCTCTGCGCTTTTGAACATCGTACTCTAAGTTTCTGTTTCTAGTGACGCACATGTGTAGCTTCTAGCTATGCTTGATTATTAACCGATTCTTGACAGTGCTAATACTGTCTCTACTCAGAATGAATAACCCTTTGTCTAACGGAAGGTTCTCACTTTTTGACCGGCTGTTCGCTTATCTAAAAGCACTACGTCCGGGAGATGGCCTTACTATTAAAGCCATATCTTTACTGGTCATAACATCAGGACTGATTAGTCTTTATGAATTTAATCAAAAATACATTGTAACCGTACCTACTAGCGGTGGTGTTTTGATTGAGGGTGTAATTGGTTCACCACGTTTTGTAAACCCAGTCTTAGCCTCTACTCGCGCTGATAACGACCTCGTAGCTCTTACATACAGCAGCTTGGTCAAACTCTCACCAAATGGAAACCTAGATAATGATTTAGCACAAAGCATTACCATCTCCGATGATGGTCTTACATACAATGTAATATTGCGTCAGGATAAGTTTTTCAGTGACAACACACCGGTAAAAGCTGAAGACGTCGCCTACACCATCGCTATGATTCAAAACCCCGACATTAAGTCGCCTCTCCGCGGCAACTGGAGTGGTGTGAGTGTTGAAGTAGTGAATGAATACGAAGTTAACTTTGTACTCGACAAAGCCTACACACCTTTTATTGAAAACCTAACCGTAGGAATTTTGCCAAAACATATTTGGAGCAACCTAACTCCAGACGAGTTTCCTTTTAGTCAACATAATACCGAACCAATTGGTTCTGGACCATACAAGGTAGTAAATGTAGAGCGTGATGACTCTGGACTAATAAATGAGTACCAACTCAAATCAACCAAAGAAGAAAGTCACATAACTGACATTACTTTGCGATTCTACCAAAATGAAAGTAGCGTAGAAACCGCTCTGAAAGAAAAAGAAATCAACGCCACTACCGCTCTCAGCGAAAAAACCTTAACCAAATTTGATAACGAAAACTGGCAAGTTTCTGAAACAATTTTGCCACGTGTGTTTTCATTATTCTTCAATCAAAATCGCTCAGCTGCAATGCGAGACAGTGCCGCCAGAAAAGCACTAGACGCAGCTATAAACCGAGACGAACTTATCAACAAAGTACTTTCCGGATACGGTGAAATAGCCACAAGTCCAATACCTAGCGGTTTTAGCAATCAAAATACAGACAGTTCAGAAGACAACATAAATGGCCAAGAAGCCGCCAAACAAATACTTGTAGACGGTGGCTGGACTCAATCTGCGGACGGTCATTGGGAAAAAGAAATCGACGGAAGCAACACTAGACTCTCTATCACCATTCGCACCGCTAACACTCCGGTATTTGAAGATACCGCCAGTTACTTGGTTGAGGTATGGCACGCACTCGGAGTTGACGTTAATGTTGAATTATACGACCAAACAGACCTAGTACAATCTGTTATCAGACCACGCGACTACCAAGCTCTTCTTTTTGGAATTGATGTCGGAAGACCTCTCGACCTTTATCCATTTTGGCATTCATCACAACGTGAAGATCCTGGTCTCAACGTAGCGCTCTACGCCAACATTACCACCGACAGACTCCTCGAAAAAATCCGCACAGAACAAGACGAGACCATTAAAGCGGGAGAACTGAACGATTTCATTTCTGAAATTCAGAATGACCACCCGGCAATATTCCTCTTTGATCCAGCCTTTACTTATCTCTCCGCCACAAACATTCATCCAGAGGTGATGAATAAACTCGCGAAGCCAAGTGAAAGATTTAGCAACATTAGCAATTGGTATATTGAAGAAGATAAGGTTTGGCCTATTTTCCAATAATTAAAATAATTAACAAAACATTATGAACGAAACAAACAATCAAAAAACTAACGAAAACAAAAACCGCAATAACAGACGGGGTGGTTTCCGTAGGCACGCACGCCCTGCTAGCAGCGAGCGTAATAGCGGCGCTGCCCGCGAGCGCTCCGCAGTAGGTGGAGGCAGTCAAAAGTCTGGCGGGAGTCGTTCTAAGAGTGGCGCTCGCGGGCAGCGCAGCAGTGGCCACCCACAACGCCGACGTAGCAACAAGAGTCCAGCTCTTCAACATCGAATGACAGTCACTGACGATCGAGCTACTAAAATTCCAGAAATCACCGACGAAGACACTGTGCGGGTTATTCCTATTTCCGGTGTAGAAGAAATCGGCCGCAATATGATTGTGGTGGAAACGAAAGACGATATGATTATCTTCGATATCGGTTTTCAGTTTGTCTCTGAGGAAGCTCATGCTCCTGGCGTCAACTACATCTTGCCAAACACCCAGTATGTTGAAGAACGCAAGCATAAGCTACGCGCTCTCGTAGTAACTCACGGTCACCTTGACCACATCGGTGGTATCCCATTTGTAATGGAGAGAATTGGCAACCCGCCAATCTACACTCAGTATCTTACTTCTTTGATGATCCAAAAACGTCAAGAAGAATTCCCTCACCTCGACCCAGTCGATATGCATATTGTAAAAGAGGGTGACCACTTCACCGTTGGTAAAACCAAAATCAAGACTTTCCCAGTAACCCACTCTATTCCTGACGCTATGGGAGTTTCTATCGAAACCAAACACGGTGACGTGGTTATCACAGGTGACATTCGTCTCACTCACGAAGACGGCGACGTAATCCAAGAAGAAAAAGACGCTTGGCTTGGAGTTGGTAAAAACAAAAATCTTCTCTTGCTTTGTGACTCAACCAACGCCGACCGTGAAGGTTTCTCAGCTCCGGAGAGTACCGTTCTCGAAAACCTCGACAGCATTATCAAAAATGCTAATGGTCGAATGATTGTCGGTACTTTTGCTTCACAGTTTGAGCGACTCACTGCCATCATTAAGTCCTGCGAAAAGTACGGCAAAAAAGTGGTACTTGAAGGCCGCAGTATCAAGACCAACATCGAAATTGCGAAGCTAGCTAAACTACTAGAAGTAGATGACAAAATCTTTATCAACGCTGGCGATATGGGCGACTACCCAAGCGACCGTATTGTTATTCTCTCAACCGGAGCTCAAGGTGAAGAATTTGCCGCTTTGATGCGCATCGCAACTGACAAGCACAAGTTCATTACTTTGAACGAACGTGACACCATCGTACTCTCCTCTTCTGTTATTCCAGGCAATGAAATTGCGGTCCAAAAACTTAAAGACAACATTTACCGCAAAAACGTACGTGTTATCAACTACCGCAGTGCTTCGGTTCACTCTTCAGGACACGGAAACTCCGGCGAACTTGTTTGGGTTCATCAGGCAGTAAAGCCAAAGTTCCTAGTCCCAGTTCACGGCCACCACTACCATCTAAAGAGTCATATGTATGCAGCGATTGAAAACGGCTTTAAACGTGAAAATATTGTTGTGCCAGACAATGGTTCAATAATCGAAATTAAAAATGGTGAACAAATAACCGTTCTTAAAGAAAAAGCTCCTACCGATCAAGTGATGGTAGACGGCTTCACTGTTGGCGCTCGTCAAGAAGTGGTTTTGCGCGACCGTCTCTCACTAGCGCAAGATGGTATGTTTGTCATTATTGCTACCGTCAACACCAAGACTGGCAAACTACGCAAATCTCCAGACATTATCTCACGCGGTTTCGTTTATCTTCGTGAGAATCAGCAACTTCTTTCTGAAGCTCGTGTTCTTATAAAGAAAACTGTAGAAAAAGAAACCGCCAGAATGAATCCGATTGACCTAGATAGAGTCAAAGATGAAATTACCGATGTTGTCAGCGGTTTCCTAATGCAGAAGACTCAAAAGACTCCAATGGTGATTCCAGTGTTGATTGGTATTTAGATTCGAACTTAGTTAAGAAAGAAAAAGCGGCGGGCCGAAGGCCCGCCGCTTTTCTGTTCACAACAATACGCGAAGCGTCTTTGCGAGGCTTTAGCCGAAGCAATCCAGAATTAAAGAGAACCACTCAAATCCTTCCAAAGCGGATTATTCTTCTCAATCAGTTCCAACTTCTTCTTTCTTGAACCGGCTTTAATTTGTTTTTCTCGTTCAATTGCCTGTGTCATATTTTCACAAACTTCTACATAAACCAATGTGTGCAAGTGGTATTTTTGAGTGAAACTTTCAATAGCTTCGTTTTTGTGTTCCTCGAGTCTTTTATGAATGTTACTGGTGACACCAGTATATAAAGTTCCATTGCGTTTGTTGGTTAAAATATATACGCAAGGTTGTTTGTTCATTCATTGAGTATATCCTGGATTGCCACGCTTCGCTCGCAAAGACGCCGCCTTCGGCGGCGTCTTTGCGAGCAATCCAGTAAAAATCAAAAACCACCACTTTTCCTTTGCTTGCATCCCATAGCCTTGTTAAAATCAATTCATATGACAAAACATATTGTTCGCCGAGTCCACCACGCATCTGGTAGACGAAACGCTCTTATTATCTACGCGGCCGTCTTGATGCTCATCTTTCAATCTTATCTAGTCTCTTTTGTTAACTCTTCATACATAGAGCAGTTTGTTAGCAGTCGTTCTACTGGTGCCATCTTTACTATCGCCTCTTCTCTTACAGTTATCATCTTCCTCTTCATATCAAGAGTTCTCCATCGCGTTGGCAACTATCAAACCACCCTCTTTTTACTATTTTTAGACTTTATTTCTGTAGTCGGAATGTCATTTGCCGACTCTTTCAAAACCGCCATTCCCTTAGCTATTTTGCACCTTACAGTAATTCCTCTCATTGTCTTTAACTTTGACGTATTCCTTGAAGAAAACATCGGCAACAAAGAGAGTTCAACCGGCTCAAAAAGAGGTCTTTTGCTTTCATTATCTAGCTTTATCGGTGCGGTTACACCGCTTGTAACCGGTAGTTTAATCGGCGATACCTACAACTTTTCCACCGTCTACTACGTCAGTGCGCTCTGTGTGATTCCAATGATTGCTCTTGTCTTAATCTTTTTCCGCAACTTCAAAGACCCTCAGTATGACGAAATTAAAGTCTTTTCCGCTCTACGCTCTTTTTGGGTTAGACCAGACATCCGCAACGTGTTCTTGGCTCACTTTGTTTTGCAAACCTTCTTCTTCTTTATGGTGGTCTACACACCGCTATATCTATCTACAGAAATAGGCCTTACCTGGAGTCAAATTGGTATTATTTTGTTTGGCGCTCAATTAGCCTATGTTTTCTTTGAGTTCCCAATTGGCAAAATTGGTGATTTATACATCGGAGAAAAAGAAATGATGATTGCAGGATACTTTATCCTAGCCATAACTTCGGTCATACTTGCTTTTATTACCTCAACGGATGTCTGGGTTTGGGTTTTGGCAATGTTTGCCACTCGCACCGGTGCCAGCCTTGCTGAAACCACCACCGAGAGTTATTTCTTCAAACATACAGATAGCTCCGACGCGCAAATCATCAGCTTCTTCCGTATTACTCGCCCGCTTTCGTACATCTTTGGTTCTTTGATAGGCAGCTTCATTTTGCTCTACGTGCCATTCAATTATATTTTCGTTTTTCTTGGCTTAATGATTCTCCCTGCAACTATCGCCGCCGCCAATATTGAGGATACGAAATAGAATTACAACTAAAAGGCCGGCCCCAGAGGGGCCGGCCTTTTACTTACTACAACTCATATACCACATCCTTTCTCTCCACCATAACCTTCCAGTCTCTTCTTTTGGCATGTTCAAGGAGAGTTTGATTGGGGTTGAAACAAATAGGTATTTCAACCGCTTCAAGTAAAGTAATGTCGCCTTCAGTATCACCAACACCAATAGAATCTTTACGAGTCACATCTTCTCTTTCAAAAACTCTGGCTATAATGTTGGCTTTGTTGGCAATCAAGTGTTCGTCTATAACTTCGCCAGTAAAGCGGTCTTGCGGACCGATTTCATACATTCGACCATAGACTTTATCAAAACCGTATTGTTTACAAAAATCATCGAGAATAGTTTTGGGAGATTGAGAAATAGCCACCAAAAAGTAGCCTTCGTCTTTAAGTTCTTTAATTAAGTCGCGAGTGTAGCGGTAGACGTGTTTGCTCTGCCTGGCCACCACTTGCCTTCCAACGTCGGCCAAGTCACCATAAAAAACTCCTTTAATGTTACCAAGAAAACTTTGTACCACTGCGCCAATGTAGTCTTCGTAGGAGCCAGCTCGATCTTGCCAAGCTAAAAGTTGCTCTTGATAGACGTCTTCCGCGTCAACAGGAAAAACTCCGTCTTTAATAAACTGGTCAACAATCTGAATAAGCAAGCTAGAACGAAATAAAGTTCCGTCTATATCGAAGAATGCCACCGGTTTTTTGTTCATAGTTTAAGTGAAAAGATAGCCGTAAATTGATTCTGCAATAGCACCGACCAAATAAGTAAATAGTACAAAAAGCAAGAATATTCCTAGAGTTGGAATCATCAACAATAAGATCATAGCCAAGAGACCGACCACAATAGCCATAACGTCTAGTTCCTTCTTAGACTTTATAAATTTAAGCAAGTAAACTCCGATAACCGCAGGCACAATAGCTGCCGCAACGAGCCAGAGCAATAAAGTAGCTAAAATAATTGCAATTCCAACCACACTGCCGAGCATAGTGGAAAACAAAAGTACTCCAGCCACCGGCGCGGCAAATACCATCACCAAACCAAAAATCATAAAACGAATCGGACGGTTTTCCAGGCGACCAACCAGAGCCGCCATTTCGTCTTTGAAGAATAAGTAGAGACTGAATACGGCAAAACCAAGAGCCAAAACCGGAACCCAAGAGAATGATTTTGATGATTCAGTTGTCGCTTCTGCGTTACGCACCGTTCTTCCTGTTATCACTGCGTTTTGTGAACGAGACAATTCGTTACCACTCACATAAACCATATCGCCACCGACTTTGGCACTATCACCCAAAGTAAGGCTACCGACTGTTACGTCGACCGACTTACCAACAGAACCGTCAATTTCCAAACTCTGCATCACTCCCATAACACCCCCCAAAACCGGACCGTCTATTTCTGCTTTCTCTCCGTAGAAATAAACATTGCCACCAATAGAAGCGGAAGAAAGAATTTTGAGTGAGCCACCCATCACAAACACATCTCCTTTTACTTTGTTGGCAATGACAGTATCACCCGCTACCACACGCACGTCGTCGGACACATCACTATGTACCTGTGCGCTAGCACTAAGAAGTGTGAGGTCTGACTCAATCGGACCATTAACAGTAATAAGACCACCAGCGGCGTAGAGGTCGCCATCCACACTACCGGAAAGAGAGACTGTATTACCAACAGCATACATATCACCATCAACCACCTGGTCTACGTTTACAGAAACTGAAGTTCCAGTACGTACTACTGTTTCCGCTAGTGCCAAAGATGGCAAAAGCGTAATTACTCCAAGTAGGCTAATGATGATTTTTTTCATAAAAATTAATTTACACTGCCGTCGATGATTTTAAATCTTCATCGAGTTTTTTAATTTGCTCTTCTTCTATAGCGTTTTTCTCTTCTTCTTTCTTGATGGTTGATTCAGCCACCTTTTGTTTAGCACTATCTGAGAGATTCATTAATAAGAATATCACCATTGCGGTACCAATAATACCAATGATGTTGAGTAACAAAATAAGTGAAGCGCCTTTAATTATTACCGCATCAAAAGCCGCCAAACCAATACCAACGGTAGCGAGCGGTGGAATGAGGGCTACCGAAATAGCCACTCCCGGAATTGCTTCACTCCACTCAGGACGAGCCATTACGTATGCTACCGCCGCACCCGCCACAATAGCTACAAGAAAGTGAATAATGGTTGGTTCGGTGCGGGTTAATACTTCTGCCGTATGATACATTGTCTCGTTTCCAAGCAAGAAAGCGCCGGCAGCTGAAAGCGCGAGAGCGCTACCAAGAGACTTAACCAGAGTATTGATGGAACGAGTCAAAACGCCGTAGTTGGACATAGTAAGACCCAAAGAAACACCAAGAATTGGATACATTAACGGTGCAATAAGCATACTACCAATGATGATTGACGCATTATTGAGAAGAAGACCAAAGGTAGCCATCAAAACTGACATTCCAACTAAGAAAAAATAGTCAAAATCAGGAGTACTGTACTCCATCAATCTTCTAACTACTGAGGTTTTGTGATTTTCATCGATAGAACGGAGACGCGCAAATACGGACATAATGTGATTTTGTTCGTTACAATAATGGTCTGATTATACCATATTGTTATGAGGGGAAAGAAAGGGTGCAAAAGGGGCGAGCTTCAGCTCGCCCCTTTTGCACCCTTTCTCCCCCTATCTCGCGCAAGCTGCCAATTTAACAGCTTCCAACACCCCTGGCTTATCACCGGCAACAATCGCATCCAGTCTATCTTTACCTACTGCTTTTTCAGCACATTGCACCATCTCCGGTGTAATTACAAAAGTATTGGTATCAATACCAGCTTTATCGAGTAAACTCTTTTGAGTGTCACTAAGCGGTACGTCTTTAAGCGGAATTGGTTCAGAGGCAATATTTTGACCTCCTCCTACCGGCACATCAGTCGCAGCTTCAGTCTGATCAAAAAGTGTTTTTCCGTAATCCCAAACATCAGTTTCACCCTGAAGTTTGAGCCAATACCACCACTCTAAGCCCCAAAGATATTGTTCTTCATAACGAGTGTCTTTGGCATAAGCAACAATTTCTTTTACTTTATCCAAGTTCATTCTTTCAAGCTGAGTTTCTAATGGTACTTCTTTTACCGGATGCAAAAGCCACGGTTCGGCGGAAAGTTCAATCAAAAATGTCGGCTTATCACTGTAGAAAAGTTGAACTAGATTTTCTTTAACTCGATAAAGCCAGGCTGGCATTACCGTTTTAAAAGGACCAACTGTTGGGTTCCAAAAATATACATACACGCTAGTACCAAAAGCGTCTCCGTTACTGTATGGCTTGTACCAAGTGCCTAAGTTACCACTGTCAGTCACCAAAATCGGTCTCGTTGGGTCAAGCTCTTTAACCAAGGCAATTTCTTCTTGCAAAAATTCTTCATCTAAATCGCCACAATGTTCATTGGCAAAAACATTCAGATAGGGTTCGTTTTCTACCTGCCAATAAACAATAGCTGGATTGTTTTTGTAGCGAGTTACAACTTTGGTTAGATAATCTTTAATCTCGTTTTTTTGAGTGGCCCAATCTTGCTCTTTAGCCCAATCTGGAATATGACATTCCGGCCAGCGTGGCAAGCGTCGCCCTACCGCTAGGACCACATCGGCTTTAACCTCTTTTGCTCGGGACAATTGATAGTCGAGTTCGGTAAAGTTAAATTCGTCTTCTCTCGGTTCAACTATGTTCCAATGTGCTGCCAAACGAAGATGACGCACCTTTAAGTCGTCCAAAATTGCATTGTATGTTTGTTTCCAATCGAGTCCCAACTCATTCGCGTAGACGATGTTAAAAGAAGCACCATAATGAACCTCCTTGGGAGTTTCTTTTTGTGCCAATAAAAAAAGCAAAGCGCCCAGTATCACTACCAAAACCAGAACGATAATAATTATTTTTTTGAACCAGTAGAAAAACATTGTTAATTAAATAGTAACACAAAACCAACGGTAATAATGATGATGTAGAGAAGTTTGCGCACCACTATCCTAGCGCCATATTCATTTTCTCCTGCAGACTGCGGGATATATCGCCCCAAGAAAACGGCAATGATAAGAATGAAGACAAATTTAAGACCGTCGAGTGCTTGCACCACCGCCACATCTCCCCAGTCTGTCGCTTTAAGCAACATAAATGAAGCGACACCGGCAGCGATTTTGTTTACAAAGACGAGAGCGCCAGTTTGCTTACTGGTGTTTCTGGTTTGTGAGTGAATTTTTTCAAAGTATGACGGCACCAACAGGAGTGACAAGGCAAAGAGAACAAAACAAATACGAGACCAGAAAAAACCATCATCAAAACTGGTTTCAAGAAAGAGGCCTTTCATCACAATATAATGGAGTCCAAAGAAAAGACCACTGTGAAAAGTGCGAAGTGCCACCGAAGGCGTGAAGCGCATTTGTGACACCAGAAGGGTTCCGACTATAAGAAGAGAGATACCGAAAACGAAGTTTGGAGAAATATCAACATTTAAAAGTGCATATGAGAGGCCGAAAGTAGAAACCGCCGAGACGGCACCAATAACCGGCATGATATCGGAAGCATCACCATAACGGAGTGCATCATAGAGAGAAACGAGCGCCATAAAAAAAGTGTAGGCAGCCAAAAATGACATTCCCACCACCTGAATAGTAGGTGCTTCGATGTGAGTAAATTGTGGTACTCCGATGCTGGCTAAACCAGGTATGAGACCGATAAAGTAAATCACTACCCAGAAGCCGGTAACCAAGCAAGAATAAAAGGCATACACAAAAGGCCTCGGCAAAGCTTTTTCATCAGTTACTAAATATTTATCGAGAATCGCCACAACGGCGTTGATTAACTGCGCTCCAGTTGCAAGAAATATCCAGTTCATAATTAGTATATAGTAGTTAGTATATAGTATGTAGTCTGACTAATTTGTAACATTTCCCCATATACAATATGCACACGAGAGAGCTGTCATCTCCGCGAAGGCGGAGATCCAGACAGAAGTTAGCAACTCCTCTTTAGAAATATGGACGTCGGACGTCCATATTTTCGAAGTTAGCAACTCCTCTTTCATCCATTAACATCCATTAATGAAATTTGATTCAACAAACAACTAAGCTTCATCCTAGATTCCCGCCTCCGCGGGAATGACGACAAAAAACCTCCGGTTTTTTGTCGTCGACGGTCGCGTAACGACCGTCTTTGCGAGCAAAACATGACAATCCAGCTAAAGAACAAAAACGGCCGGAAGCTGCGCTTCCGGCCGTTTTAACTCTTACCTAACTCGTCTCCTCCACTACCGGCTCTGGTTCAACTGTTTCTTCAGTATTGTCTGTTTCATCAACTGTCGTTTCAGTATCTTCGGGAGTGTTTTCTTCCTCCGTAGTATTCTCCTCTTCTGTCGTCGTTTCTTCTTCTAGAGTCTCCTCGGTTGAAGTCGCGTTTTTTGTTTCTTCTTCTAAAGTTTCTTCAGTAGAGGTAGCGATATCGTCATCAATGGATTCTGGTGTGCTGGAAGCAGTATCGTCTTCTGTTTCTTCTTCTTGATTATCTGTACTGTCCGGTCGAATTACGTTCACATTGCCGGTACGCATCAGTTCACGCAACCCATCGGCATCAATACACACATTATCCAAACATAGCGTGTCGCCAGCACTGTTATTTTCTTTGTCAATTAACTCATCGAGTTTATCTTTAGTGACACAGGTTTTTTCGCCATTGTCGTCACTAATACATAGCTCTTTGGTTGTAAATTTATTAGTCCAATCTTCCAGCTTCTGATAAACATCCTTAATCGCACTCACAATAAGAGCTAAGAAACCATTGGTATCAAGACCGGTGAGTTCACCGCTGTAGTTATAGGTACCAAGGTGTTCATCTATAACAGAAGCGTCGTCTGCAATGAAACCGTAGCGTACCCTGTCGGTATCGTCGATGTTATAGATGAAGGATACTGGTTGAAGTGCTTTAATCATATCTTCTGCAGTGAGTTCGGTGGAAGTGCCGAAAGAAAGATCGAGAATATCGTGCTTTGTGTTGCGGGTTGAAGTAAGACAGTTGTCTGAAGCTCCGTTGTATACCACTTCTCCGGACGCGGTGAGACAGAGGGAGCCGGCACCGGTTGAAGCGGTCAAATTAGTGAATCCAACAGTACCGTAAACATCGAGTTTGTATGCCGGGGTGTTGGTAGCTATACCAACATTACCGGAAGAATCAATGACAAACTTATCATTTGACCCGATACCTGTTTTTGCAATACGAAAAGAATCGTCAGAACCATAATTACCCAGTAACCATTTGGTGGTACCCGCTTCATTGAAACGTATTGCAGCTGTGTTTCCACTACTTGCGTAGATATCAACGAAAGAATGGGAAGATCCTCTAAATTGAGCGACTACTTGTTGCGTACTATTGTATACATCAAGTGCAAAACTCGGACTAGATGTACCAATTCCGACCTTACCAGCTGAACTGACAAAAATACCTTCGTCTCCCCCATCGCCTGAGAGCCAGTTAGATCCAAGGGCAATATTTGCAGCAGAACCAACCAGTGAAAGCTGTCCGGTAATTCCAGTATTACCGTATACATCAAGCTTGTACGCAGGAGAAGTAGTTGCGATACCTACATTGCCGGAAAGATCAATTGTTAGTCTCGAAGAGCTGCCTGTGATTAGATTTAGTCCATAGGCATCCTTAGTACCAAGGGTGACACTTGAGCCGAAGCTGTTACCACCATTCACTAAAGAACGTGATGTTGCAATAATCTGCCACGTGGGACCGAGATCAAACCGTTCCAAAGTAACAGATTCTCCACCTTTCAGCACCAGTGGAGACGGAATTGAACCGAAATCAATATTGCCGCTATCGACAAAGGACAGAGTATTGCCGCTCCCATTCGCGTAAATAGTAAGCGACTGTCCAACCCCCAAATCAGAAGTGATAGTATCTATTTCGGTCACACTGTCAGTATTTATCAGTATACTTTTTGATAGTCCTGTCGATATTGTTGTAGATGCAGTGATCTGCTTTGTAATACCACTTGATGTAAAACCTCCGTTAGCGATATAATTTCCTATAACTGAAACATCCGGGTTATTGGATGTTTCTACTATGTTATCTGGCGTAACACCGACAATATGATTATTCTGAAACACTCCACTAGACGTGGATCCTTCTATGTAAAGACAGTATCCATTACCTGCTAAAACATGACAGGAATTGGCAATATGATTATTCAAAATACTAATTTGATTTGCATAATAACTATAAAAAGGTTTGCCTACATTTTCCACCCAACCATTTTGATATACAATATTATTAGCGCGGTTACTAACAATACAGTTCAGTGCATTTTGACAAGTGAAGACGTCAAATATAATGTCTGTCGGTGTGTTATGTGTAGCAATACCATCGTGACCTATATATATGTTGGCACCATCCGTGCCGTCAGAACTCAGACCTGTAAGGTAACCATTCTGAAACCTTGTCTGGTTAACTTGTCCGACAAGTTTTATCCTATACGAAGTACTCGATGATATACCCGATGTGTTATTTATTATAATGTTATCAAAAGACAAAAATTGCATCGGGTATAAGTAATTTGTAGAACCACCTTCCAACCATACGCTTTCACTTGTGAAGTTAGAAAACGAGACTGAGTCAAATGTTGATCGCCATAAACCTCCATCCGAACCACCATCGGTTTGCGCAACAAAATAAAAACCACGTTGATTAGTATTAGTTGTTTCACCCAGTAAGGTAAAATCACTCATTTTAACATCAATAACCCTACCCGTATCTAACGTTACACACTGATCGATACTAGCATCACACTGGATTTTTGTTAATGAAGTGGAAATACCTCTGAACTTTGTACCATTTCTCAACACTAAAGCAGAAGTTATTAAATACGTTTTAGCTCCAGCAACACATTCGTATCCGTTACTTTCTGATGCATCCCAACAACTCTGTAATGCAGTACTATCATCAGTAACACCATCACCAACCGCACCATATTGCTCGGGTGTAACTATGTTTGTAGCGCCTTGAACACGAGAAGTTGTGTAATATAGATTAGACCCTTCAGTCACGTTAGTGGTCAATAAACCCAGAGACGAAGTTGCTATCTGAGAGAATCCTGTACCTAAAGAATTAGACAAAAGCAAACGGTTAGCCGTTAAAGAAGATAACCCCGTACCACCATTAGCCACGGTGAGCGCAGTGCCGAGAGTGAGTGCTCCGGTGATGTTTCCGTCACCGGCCACAGTTAAGAGACTACCAGGTGTAGTAGTCCCAATACCAAGATTGCCAGAATTGTAATAAATATCTGAACCACTCTTTGTAAAGTAGTTGGAAGAAGCAGCCAACGTTGAAGTACTAATCCACTGTGTACTCGTACCAGTAGAAGAAAGAATGTAACCAGAAAGACCGGCGGAGTTGGTGGTGTCGTAAAAGGCTCCAGCTAGGTAGAGAGCGGAAGAAAGCGTAGTGTCTCCGGTAACGGTGAGGGTGCCGGTTAATGAACCATTGCCGGAGACGGTAAGGAGGTCGGTTGAGACAGAATCACCAATACTGTCTTGCAGTGAAGAAAGTGAAGTATATACACCGTCGTAGATGGTGTTGACTTGTCTGTCTAGAGCATCTTGAGTGACTAAGTTTGATGTGTCTATAGAAGAACCACCACCATTTCTAATGACGGTTTGGATTTCTTTGATAACCGGGTTGGTTACGTATTCGTTGGTGACGTAGGTGGGAGTTTCGCGAATAACGGTGGTGGTAGCGGTGCTTTGGTCTATGTATGTGGTGGTAGTGGTAGCAATGTTTGTTTCAACATTAACTTCAGTCGATGAAGTATCTGTTATTTCTATACATTCGTTACCGAAGATAGCAGTGATTGAACACCAAACAGAGGCCATGAGTCCGGAAGAAGCCTGAACTGGATTAGGAGTGGAGAGAGAAAAGAAAATTAGTATCAATAACAAGACTCTTTGGAGTTTTCTGGCGTTCAACATATTGTGTTTATTATAGCAACGGATGGAAATTTGGGGGTGAAGAAAGTGTGTGGATAACTTTTTTACAAGGTTGAACCCTTTAAATTAAAGGGCCGGCAGCGAAGCTGCCGGCCGTCTTTGGTCAGACGGAACGACTCTGGATTGCTTCGCAGACTCGCAAAGACAACCAAAAACCTTCGGTTTTTGGTTGTCGACGGTCGCGTAGCGTCCGTCTTTGCATTCAATGAAGAAAGGTGGCGTCAGCCGACTATTTGCGACCAATTTTTAAGAAGTGATAGCGACTATAAAAATGGGGGGGGTTCCCTTGTGGTGAATTTATCCTTTAGGGCGCGCAAGCAAAGCAACCCAGAAAAACAAAAATATGGACGTCGGACGTCCATATTTTCATCCATTACAATGGAAAACCATTATTCTCGATGATCTCTTTGTAAACATAGGCTGATGAGCGGATGGTGCGTTTTAAGTCGCCATCATAATTGACTTCGACGAGACCAAATCGTTTTTCAAAGCCTTTATCCCATTCGTAGTTATCAAGCAGTGACCAATACATAAAGCCACGCACATCAACTCCTTTCTCTAGACCACAATACATCGCTTCCACCAATCCTTTAATATATTCTCCGCGCATATCGTCGTCTGCGTCTGCAACACCGACCTCACTCACCCAAACCGGCTTTTTATAACGCTTCACCATTTCGAGCGCACCGCAAAGACCTTCCGGATAAACGTCCCAACCCATATCGGTCTTGGCGTAGGTAGCTTTGTCGCCAAACTTTTTGTGCAAATAGTAATTAACTCCTATAGAATCGCACCTCTTATTAACCCGTTTCAAGAAGCTGTGCGTCCAATGACGATTGGCAACTGAGGCCAGAAGTTGGTTGAACGGGTTGTTGTTGGCATGGAAATAAATAATGTGTTTAACAATACCAATCTCGAGGCCAAAGGCTCGTTTCTTCATTTCTACGTAAGCTAAGTTATGAGCTTTGGCGAGTTGACGCAGTACTTTGAAATAACGAAAGATATTTGAAACACTAATATTCTGCCCCGCTACTTCCCTATGACCTGGCACTACCTTGGTAAAAGTTTCAATACCAGGCCACTTTTTGAAAGGTGGCCAAGTACCACGACGATAACCGTTTGAAGTCACTACCGTTGGCTCATTCATTGTCGCCCAATGTCGACAATCATTACCAAGTTTTTGCACTACGTAGCCGCAGTAACGAGCAAAAATCTCCGGTGCATCTTTGCGTTCAAAGCCACCTTTTTCTGCAAACCATTCCGGCAAAGTGAAGTGGAGTAGAGTAATAAATGGTTTCAAGCGACGTTCACGAAGCGCTTTTAAGACTTCCCGATAATGTTCTATCGCCTCTTCGTTAAACTTTCCTTCTTCCGGTTCTATTCTCGCCCATTCAATAGAAATGCGATGACAGTTGTGACCGAGGCTCTTAGCGATGTCGAAATCTTCTTCGAAGCGGTGGTAATGGTCGACTGCGAGGCCGGCAGGTGGCACAAGCGAGCTTCTCGCCGCTTTCGCCCAGTCGACATTTTCAATCCCTCCTTCTACTTGATAAGCTGCGGTGGCACTACCCCAATAAAACCCTTCGGGAAATATCATTTCGTTTTTCATAAAGGAATTATAACACCAGTATTGTGATTTTTTGACCAAAGTCTGGATTCCCGCATCCGCGGGAATGACATTGATGTTACTGGGAGAGGCACTGATGTTAGAAAGGACGGCTGGCTGTGCCAGCCGTCCTACAAAACTGCAAGTTTTGTCATTCCAGCTAGATGCGGGAATCCAGAATAATTAATTTTTAACCGGTTTTACTGGAGTGCCGTAATAACAATGCAGAATGTTACTATCACCAGAACGCACGCGGTATTGATAGTATGAACCGACACTGGTGCCACCACAGGTATCGTACTCTAAATAATCGTTTGGGCCATATATAGGAAAGCCGTCGAGAGCGTAACCTACAAGGGTACCGGCTGGAGCATTTTGAAATTCTGAAGCTTGGTAATTATATAAAGGTCTTCCCTCTGGTGTGACCCCGATGACAGCACCGGTAGCACAAACACTATTTGCAAGTTTGTTTGGCGATATAGGCATATCAAGAATGTGACGGAAAGTAACATCTGAACTGGTGCTGGTTTCTGGTACAACCACAGAACGCTTATCAGTCGCCACCATAGTAACAACTTGTGGCCAACTACGAAAAACAGCATCGTAATTAATACTTGAAACGCAATTTGATTCCTCTTCTTCTAAAGAGGTATCAACGTCAGGTGGCGGTAACTCTTCGGAAATATCGTCGACCGACGTGAAAGTTGGTTCGCCAGCAGGAACGTCACCTTCACCAGCTAAGATTTTTTGTTTGAAGTAAGCAATGATACTTTGTTTCTCTTCGTTACTTTTATTTAAAACGCCTTCAGTAATAACTTCGGCATTAGAAAACTCAACCGGTTTTATTTCTCCAACCCCCTCTTGATTTTGTTGCCAAAACAAAGTTGTGCCAATACCGACAACAATAAAAATAAAGCTAACGACAAACAGCAAAAAATCACGGGTACGAATCATAATAAGTGATATTCTACCAGAAAATACAAAACGGGGCGGCGCTTCGCGCCGCCCCGTTTTGGGATAACTACTTCTTCTTCACCACCTTTTTCTTAGCGGTCTTTTTCACAACTTTCTTAGTCCCGGTTTTGGTAGTTGTGGCAGTACCATTTTTAGCCACCTTCACTCCTACCATTTTTTCCATTCTGCGAATGTCAGCCAAGAGTTTGGAACGGTCGGTGTTGTAGAGATAAAGCACAAACACTGCACGACCACCGTTTCTAGCAAAAATAGCCCGGTCACCGATTTTTTTATTCACGGTCATACTGTGAAAAGAATCGAGAGATTCAATTTTTTTCACACCTTTCATTTCAGTGATGATTCCTTCTTTGGTAGCGAAATATTTTAGGTATGCGGCAAACCCTTTACATTTTTTTGGAATCACCGGCTTTCTTGGGATACGCACCGCGATATCGTTCATTGTATGATTAATATCGCAACTTAAATTATGAAGCACATCTCGCGCTCCGCCACAGCGCGCACCAACCTCCACCACCTTCCAATCATCATCTATCTTCATTAACTCCACGTGCGCCGTAGTACTGCGGAGCGCGAGCGCATGCACTGCCGTTTCAGCTACCTTTTGTGCCTTTTCTACGGTAGTAGTCTTGAGAGCAGTTGGTGTAATTTGCAAATAATTATAGAAGTCATCATGACCGATTTCTTTAGCGGTCTTTTGACGCACCAATGGACAGAAATACGTTTCACCACGTGCGTTTACGTACACATCTATAGAATAAAGGTCGCCTTCCATATATTCTTCCGCGATCACTTTTGGCACCTCTTTGCGTTTGTCTTTTTCGTAGGCGGTTTTTAATTTTCGAAATGTAGTACGCAAAGTTTTTTCCAGTTCATCTTCGTGATAGCAAATGCTCACAAAGAGACTGGCGGCTAAGCTGGCCGGCTTTACAATCATTGGAAATTTTATTTTTCCTATTACACGCTCTCTTTCTTCTTTGCTGTTTTCTTTAACCCAAGTGAACTTTGGAGTAATTTTACTATCGTAAAGATTGAAACGTTTGCGCATTTCATATTTATCGGTAGACCATACAAGCGACTCAGTTGAAGTGGAGCGAAGATACGGCACGTGCGGCAACACTTGCGCAAAGCGAGAAATATTCGCTTCACTGCGGCAAGTAATGGCGAGAAGCTCATTTTGATACGGAAGCAGAGCTTCGGCAATTTTCCAAGGCTTTGAAAAATCACATTCAACCAGAAGGTCGTAACCAGCTTTATTTAAGGGACGAGCAACCTTAGAATCCCAAATGAGCATTATCCGATATTTCTTTCCATTCTTTTTCTCATCCGCACGAACATCCTCAACCATTTGACCGGAGAGATTCATCACAAAAGCGAGGATGTTTTTGGGCTGCTTTTCCATTTATATGTTGCTTAGACAATAAAAAAATGCACCATACCAGTTTTGTATCAGTACAATCTTTGGGTTCCTTTCTTTGATTAGGTCAATATTAGCACAATTGGACCCAAAAATCCAGACAAGACAACAAACACCCAAAAACACAATAGTTTTAATAAGGGCTTATTGTTTCAAAAAGGGCTGAAAAAGCTTTGCTTTTTCAGCCCTTTTTTGAACATTTCACATTTTATGACCTATATCTTTTTTGTTCGGCTAACGATTCGTATTTATCAAGCAATACGTCTTCAAAATGAACATTTGTAGATTCAACGATTCCATACCAACTTGGATTGGTATTTATTTCAATCAATCGATATTGTCCATCTTTATCAGACTTAATAACATCAACACCAGCTAAGTCATGAGGAACAGCAACGACCGCTTTTTCCGCCATATCAAAAACAATCTGTTTTTCCTCTTCTCCACTTAAGGCTTCTGCATAACCACCAAGAGCCAAGTTAGCCCGAAAATCTCCTTCAGCCGGAACGCGACGATAAGCACAAATAGCTTTACCATCAAGAACTAAAATTCTTATGTCATTGCTGTGTGGTATGTATTCTTGGAAGATGTGTTCCGCCGGATCTTCAATTTCATCCAACTCTTGTTGATTGGACACAATGCGAACGTGTTTTCCTTGAGTACCTCTAACACGTTTAGCTACAATTGGCGCACCTAGTTCTTTTTCCAATCTATCCCAATTGGCTGGCTTAGGCGCAAATTCAGTTTTTGGTATTGGCAAGCCCGCTCGCGAAAAACTCAATGTCTGAAACATTTTGTTGTGTACCAAATGAGGCACGCGCGCTCTGTTGTTTAGTAAAGGTATACCGAGTTCATCACATATCAATCCAAACTCAATTCCTATAGGATCTGCCAAACCGGCATAGTAGTGAAGAGCATCATATTCTTCCGCACAACGCTTAACAAAGTTTGTAATTCCTTCTTTAGATAGATGCATTTCATCAAGCAATATATGCTCAACTGTATGACCACGAGTAGCGGCTTTTTCAGCTAGACAAGCAAAACTCTTCTGCGCATTACGCGCTATAAAACCAAATTTCATAATTATGTTAGTTAGCAATGATAATCAACACTGCAGTTAGGTTTAAAAACAAAGAAATACTAACACTTTAGATTGACTTATTCAATTTTGAAGAATTATAACATTGGTTTGATATAAAAAAGCGACAGGCCGAAGGCCTGTCGCTTTTTTATTTACACAATCTTAATTATTGTTTACTCGCCTCTATCGCGGATTCGATTTGGGTTCTGAAATCATCGAAGGTGTTGAGGGTCATTTTTTCACCATTAAGGAAGAAGGTTGGGGTTCCAGTAAGGCCGAGGTCGCGAGCTTCGCTGAAGCTGGCAGTGACCGCATCGGTAATAACTGAAGAATTCATTTGTGACTTGAACTGATCAACATCAAGACCAAGGTCACTGGCGTACTGAATAAAGTAAGTTTCTGGATTTTGACTGTTACTCCAAACAGATTGGTCTTCAAAGAGCTTGCTGTACATCTCCCAGAACTTTCCTTGTTGGTCAGCAGCTTCGGCTGCGCGAGCTGCTGGTACCGCAAATTTGTGAATTGTTATTAGTGGAAAGTGTTTGTATTCAAAACTTATTTGATCACCAAATTCTGCCACGGCCTCTTCAACAAAAGGATAGGCTTGACTACAAGCTGGACATTGGAAGTCACTATACTCTACAAGTTTAACACTAGAGTCTTGATTGCCTCTTACATGTGAATTAATCACGACACCCTCATTGGCTTTTTCGTTAACCTTTTGTGAATACAAAACAGAAGCTCCGAGAGCCAAAACAACCAGTAGTGCAACTATCTTCCAAAGGTGATTTTTGATCATAAAATTTCCTAGTTAATTTAATGGATGAATTATACGACAATGTGGGATGCGGGGCAAAACCGCCCGGCGCCGTAGGCGCCGGGCGGTTTTGCTAACTTCTACTCCAAAGCTCCTTTATGCTTCGCGCTCCAAGCATACATCACCACCGCTGCTGAAACTGATGCATTAAGTGATTCGGCTTTATCACTCATTTTAATATTCAAAATAGTGTCACAATTTTCGGCGGTTTTTTCTCTCATTCCCCTACCTTCATTTCCTACCACAAAAGCGGACGGTTTTTTAAAATCTTCAACTCCAAGCTCTACTCCACCATCCATATCAAGTCCATAAACCCAAAATCCCATTTCCTTCAAATCACGAAGAGCATTATTTACATTCTTAACCAAGACTAAAGGCAAACTAAAAGCTGTGCCAGTTGAAACCTTAATCGCAGTCGCGTTTATTGGCGCCTGACGATATTCTGGAAGCAAAACGGCTTTTATACCAAACGCTGCAGCCGAGCGAATAATCGCACCCACATTGTGGGTATCCTCAATCTCGCCCAGCACCAAAACTGCAGTGTCGCTGGTGACTTCCAAATCGTTTTTAAAATCCTTAAAAGAAACAAGGAGTTTGTTTGGGTCAATCTCTGCCACAAAACCTTGATGAACTGCGTCACGAGCAATTCCGCCAGGAAGCTTGGTGCCAAGCTCTTTTATTTTAACTCCGCAATCTTTTGGCAATTCATTTATTTTTTCATTTTCTACAAAGATTGTTTTTACAACATCGGGACGTTTTAAAACTGCTTCAAGAACAGCATGACGACCATAGATAAAAACTGATTCAAGTGAACCATGCTTTTTGGATTCTCGGTGTTTGGGTTGAGTTTTTTTCATAAAGTTTATTTGGTGTAAGGTGGCCGGCGCCCCTGGCGTCGGCCACCACACACCGCAACCCTAGTATTACAACACAAAAACTGCTATCATTCCAGTCATAAAATGGCACCAGTGCTAATTAAGACACCCTGAAAAGGTGTGCTTTATTGCAAAAAAAAACCGGATCCCCGCATCCGCGAGGATGACACCTTCGATGTCAGACAGCAGCAAAACTGCTGTCATTCCCGCAGATGCGGGAATCCAGAAAATTAATTAGCATTAGCATAGGAGCCAAAATTATAATTATGGCCAAACGACCCTTCATCAGAAAACAAAAGCGCAAGCGCCACGGTGCTACCTTTTGGGATAATGAATACAAAAACGCCGGCACCGATGCCGAGCATCTTAAGCTTTCAAGTAGCGAAAGTGAAGACTTGGCCAAATTCACTCGTTGGCTAGAACGTCAAAAAGAAACTTTTCCGGTAGCAAAAGAAACCGAGGTACTAGACCTCGGCTGCGGTAACGGTCGCAACCTTATTTTCTTGGCGCGAGAATTTGGCGCACGTGGTACTGGCTACGATATCTCAAGTTCTGCCATAGCCGAAGCCAAAAGACAATCAGAAGGTCTACACCTTAGTTATACCACTCGTTCCATCGCTGGCGCTATCGACCTGCCAGACAACTCTCAAGATTTGGTTCTCGATATGATGTCGTCTCACTTCTTGAATGAAAAAGAACGTGAGTTTTTGCGTGAAGAAATTTTCCGCGTACTTCGCCCTGGAGGTTGGCTCTTTATGAAGACTTTTCTGCTTGACGACGACCTTCACACCGCTCGCCTACTCAAAGAAAGACCGGGGAAAGAACCAAACACGTACATCCACCCAGTTATTGGTGTACCAGAACACGTATACAGTGAAGAAGAATTGTTAAACTTCCTTGGTGAAAAATTTAAAGTACACAAAATATATCGTTCCCACAAACACCGCGCTCACGGCAAAGCCCGCAAGCGTCGTACTATTTCTATTTACGCAGAAAAAGATCCTTATGATTAAAAAAGCAGCGGGCCGAAGGCCCGCCGCTTTTTTAATCCTTCGGCAAGGTATGCTTCTCAAGCTTGTTATATTCTCTCCAGATAAGCCAAATGGCAAAGATGTCATAAACGATAACCATCCCCAAAATCAAAGAATGTGTGTGCGTGATGCGGAAAATTTCGTAGGTGGTGAAACCGGAAAGAAGTACCATCGTGACCGGGTAAGCCCAGAGTCTGTAGCGTAATAGTTGCCAAGAAAGAAAGATATCGACAACACCCCAAAAAATGACATAGACGGCCACGAAGTAACTAACGTTGTAGTGAAGATGTTGAGCCAACGGTGAAAAGATATAATAAAGTAAATCATCTTTGTCTCTAACTATTTCGTGTTCCATCAATTTTAGGAAGAAAGCTGAGAATGATTGTCCGATATATTTGAGCAAAACCAAACCCAAAACCACTCGAAAAAATCCGTACAGAATGCGGTACCACATTATCAATCTGAAAGCGAAAGTATGGTGTGTCATGTAAACAACAATAATAAGTTAGACAGGCATTAAATACAAATGCGGTCATGGCGGCGAAACCTTCGG
>JBNKWW010000057.1:0-3945 GCA_050299955.1 Minisyncoccia bacterium
CCCCCCCCCCCCCCCCCCCCTCCCCCCCCCCCCCCACTACACTCTGTCTGATACAACCTCCCAGTTGAGATTGCGGAAGAAGGCATCGATGTACTGCTTCTTCTCACTTGGTGGGTAATCCAGCATGTATGAATGCTCCCACATGTCGAGTCCTAGTACTATGTCTAGGTCAGCCAACTGTCCTAGATGCTGCTCGTCTACCCAAGTAGTCACGAGTTGGTCGGCTTGCCGGTCGATGTAGCACATAACCCAACCCACACCGCGAGTGGCAGCCAGTTCTTTCATGTGTTCCACAAAGTCATCCATGTTGCCAAAGCTCATTTCCACCATCTTTTTAAATTCTCCTTCTGGACAGTCCTTGGCTCCACCTTCAAATTGTGCGAAGTAATATTCGTGGTTTTTCATACCACCAAATTCAAAGCCCAAGCGTCGTTGCATTTCGGCTTTGGCGTAGCTGTCGTTTATGGTACCCAAAGTCTGGTGTATATGATTAACGTTTTTTACGTAACCTCTATATAGACCCAAGTGTTCCTCGATAGTTTGACTGGAGATACCGTCAAGGTCAGGGATATTGAATGTCTTTGCTTCGTACATGGATAAATTAGTTAATTGATATGAATCGATTGTATCATAGTGTAATGATTGATTTGTCGGTAAAACGTAGGTTGTATAGTTTGGCTGCTCTCTTTTTGACGGTGGTGTTTGTTTGGTGGTCGCCGCCTACGGCGGCGACCGACAGCAGTCCCTATCTCAAAGTTAGCTTCTTGGACGTAGGGCAAGGTGATTCTATTTTGATACAAACTCCGGATGGGGTGAGAGCCTTAATAGATGGCGGCCGTGATTCGAAGGTGCTCAGTCGACTGTCAGAAGAGCTGACTTCAAACACCAAACACCTAGACATGGTGGTCGGTACTCATCCTGATAGTGACCATATTGGTGGTTTGGTTGGAGTTTTGCAGAATTACAAAGTCGACACAATCTTAGTGACAGAAAATAAAGGTGATAGTAAGACTGCTAAAGAGTATCAGTCATTGGTAGAGAAAGAAGGAGCGGAGGTTGTTCATGCAAGGCGAGGACAGATATTTTCTCTGGGTGCTTCTACAACCATGGAAGTGTTGTGGCCAGAAACCGACCCTAGTAATCTGGAGAGTAACACTTCGTCTATCGTGGTGCGGGTAGCGTATGGCGATACGTCTTTTGTCCTTACGGGGGACGCACCAAAGCAGGTGGAGGAATATCTGGTGCTCGCCTACGGCGAGCACCTTGAAAGCACTGTACTCAAACTTGGACATCATGGCTCACGGACATCAACTTCGGAAATGTTTTTAGACGAAGTGATGCCAGAATATGCAGTGATATCAGCTGGTCGCAACAATAGTTATGGACATCCTCACGTCGAAGTGACCGACATGCTTTTTAATAAAAGAATAGAAACACATAGCACAGCCGAAGAGGGAACGGTAACTTTCTTTAGTGATGGCGGAAAAGTTTGGTTTAAGTAGATACAGAAAAGGCCGGAAGCTTTGCTTCCGGCCTTTTCTTTCCTCCCTCAGAGATTAAATCAATCCTGCTGCGCGCAAGGTCTTGAATGCTCCATTTTTTGCGATGGTGCGTAGACCCTTGGTTGAAACGTTTACCTTGATTGCTTTATCAAGCTCAGGTACGTAGATTTTTTTACTCTGGATGTTTGGCTGGCGCTTAGTTTTACCACATGGGTTAAACTGCGTCGCACGAGTGCGGTTGCTGTAGCGTCCTCCAATCTGGGTCTTTTTCCCAGTGATATCACATTGCTTTGCCATAAATAAAAAGATTTAAGTGCGGCAATAGTAGCACAGGGAACAAAAAATGCAAACAAATTATATTGCAGTAGGTTTCGTGTCGGCAATCAAGTAGGAAAGTTAGAGACCAGGTCTCTAACTTGTTTGACAGACTAACCAAACCAAATCAAACCAAATCAAACCAAATCAAATTAAACAGAGAAGTAAGAGACCTGGTCTCTAACTTTCCAACCATTGGCCTACTCTAAGAAGGAAATGTTATACTCAAGATCTATGGAACAAATTGTAATTCTTATCGCACTTATACTATCTATTATCATTCACGAAGTGGCTCACGGACATGCTGCCAACTGGCTCGGCGACCCAACTGCTCGCCTGCAAGGCCGGCTTACTGCTAATCCGCTAAAGCATATTGATCCACTTGGTTCAGTGATTGTGCCGGCTTTATTGTATTTTGGTCACGCTGACTTTCTCTTTGGTTGGGCTAAGCCAGTACCGTACAATCCATACAATCTTCGCAACCAAAAGTGGGGCGAGGCATTGGTGGCAGCAGCCGGTCCGGCCGTTAATATTCTCTTGGCAGTTATTTTTTCTGTTTTCTTGCGTTTGGCCCCGGTGCTCGCTTTACCAGATGCAACAATCGGTCTCTTCTATTACATTGTTTTTATCAATGTTGTTTTGGCTCTGTTTAACTTAGTACCGATTCCGCCACTTGATGGTTCTAAGATATTGCCAGTATTATTACCGCTATCAGCCCAGCAGGGTTATCGCAATTTCATCTCTAGCATGCAACGCTTTGGTTCACTCGGTATGTTTGCCTTTGTGTTTCTGTTTATCACATTGTTATCAACCCCGTTTTTTACGCTGGTTCAAAAAATCGTCTCATTGCTGACTGGTGTGTAATCAGTTTGTCCACAATTAGGGTTTGTTAATTCTAACTCGATAAGTTATAAAGTAGCTATGGAGGCCGACCCCGAAAGGGGTCGGTCATTTCCGTGTCATAAATTAATTAATAGTTATTAAAGATAAATTAAATGTATAAAACATTAACGATTCAAAAGCATATTACAACTTTGCTGTTGGGAGCTGTACTGTGTTTTGGAGTTTTGGTACTTATGCCTACTTCAGCAAATGCACAAATAACTAGCGCGTTGCGGGATAACAAAGAGTCAAATCAAATTCAAATAAATAGTTTATTAGAAATGATTAGTCAGCTTCAAGCTCAGCTAGAGCAACTGAAGAAGTCCTCAGGCGATTCTTTGGTTACACCATCCATTAAAGATGTTGAGACTGGAAATATACTACTGAAGTACACAGTAGATAATATTGCTTCTATAACTATGGAACCGGTTGGTAATACAGAAATCGATGCCGGATATTACCTTTATACGATAACTCTCAAAGACGGAACTGTTATAACAGTAAAACGAGGAGTTAGGTTAAATCCAAATAGTAGAGAGTTTCTTTCATTGATTGCTAAGACTGGTTTTTCTGGTACTCTGAGTTCATTCAATGCGTTGGTGAGAGAGAATGTTTTTAAAGACGGTTCAACGATTGATGACGCTTTAGATAGTCATTCAGTCGTTGAAAAAGAACAGGTCGAAAGCGCTGCAGATAATTTATTTAAAGATGTTACTGGTTCAATTAAGGATGGTAGTGCTATGCAGCAAATAGAACCTAGTTACTTTTCTAATTTAAAACAAGAGGTAAAAAGCGATCCGATAAAAACACCCGCTAGATACTTTTCTAATTTAAAACAAAAGGTAAAAAGCGATCCGACAAGAGCGAGTGTCTCTAACACTACAGAATCATTAATTAATAGTTTTGTAGTAAGTCCTTTTTCGCAAGTTAAGGGTTCGCGAGTTAAGGGTGTGAGCATCACGCTTGATAGAGATGCTCAGCTTAAAGAAAAATTTACCGAATTAAATGAAGTCTTGGCCAAGCTATCTGCCAAATTGGCAGAATAATCCAGAAGCAAACAAACAAAAATCACCCAAATGGGTGATTTTTGCTATTTCGGATATGAGTAGGGCTTGCAGAAATGTGTAAATATAGTATTGTATGCGGGCTAAATTATGGCAACAATAAATCAATTAGCACGAAGAGCTCGTAAGGACAAACCTTCAAAGACGAAGGTGGCTGCTTTGCAGGCTGGCTTTAACTCTAT
>JBNKWW010000058.1:0-3943 GCA_050299955.1 Minisyncoccia bacterium
AAAGGGGCGGCGCGAAGCGCCGCCCCTTTATGTCGCCTCTCACTACACCCTGTTATAATGTATCAATGACTCTAAAATCACTGATACTAAACTCAGCGTTACTCATAATTACTTTCTTTTTTATTGGCCCGTTGACAGCAGAGGCTCAGCAAGAAGTTTTTAATGAAGAGCAGGGAATTTACTCCGGCAAGGTAGTTGATGTTGTTAGTGAAGAAACCAAGATCATTCCAGGTACCGACACTGAACACCTTTATCAAACCATCAAAGCTAAAGTTTTGGACGGTCCCCAAGAAGGAGAAATAATAACCATTCCTAATGATTATCTTGAGTTGAGTGTGGGCGACAAATTTTTCTTCAATCATATTATTTATATCGATGGCACAGAAGTTTATGGTGTTTTAAACATCGATAGGCGAGAATCTCTCTTTCTTCTTGTCGGTCTTTTTGTTCTCACCATAGTTGTCTTTGGTGGTTGGCAAGGATTTCGCTCTCTGCTTTCCTTGGCTGGAAGTTTTCTCGCCATTTTTTATATTTTGATGCCGGGAATCATTGGTGGTTGGAACCCGCTTCTCGCCAGTGTTTTGGTAGCTTCTGGAGTTTTGTTTGTTGCTATTTTCTTCACTCATGGTTTTAATCGTGAGTCTTTGGTGGCGTATGGCGGAACTATGTTTGCCGTCCTTCTAACTAGTCTCTTGGCTATCTATGCTGTACACGCCACAGAACTCACTGGCTTTGCTTCAGAGGAAGCAACATACCTCAATTTCAACACTCGTGGTTCATTAGACTTCACGGCGTTGCTTCTCGGCGCTATCATAATCGGTGTGCTTGGAGTATTGGACGATATTGCTATCACGCAAGCTGCCGTGGTGACAGAACTATTTTCTAGTAACAAAGCGCTTGGTCGGAGAGAGGTATATCAAAGAGCAATGCGTATCGGGCGTGAACATGTTGGGGCTTTGGTTAACACTTTGGTACTAGCTTATACAGGTGCGGCTTTGCCGTTACTTCTCTTCTTTTATACTGCTTCGAGTAACGTGACAATGGCGATAAATACCGAAATGTTTGCCACTGAAATTGTTCGTACGATAGTCGGTAGCATCGGACTCGTGCTGACCGTACCAATTGTTACTTTGGTGGCTGTTTTTGCTCTTCAAAAATACGAACCAAAACATCATCATAATGGCCATTCTCATACGCACGGGCATACACACTAACAAATGACCTCGATTGTCCCGATTATATCCACCGAGTTTTACACAGGGTTATGCACAGTTTGGCTAAAAATAAGGCGATTTTGGGCAATTTTTAGTTGTGTCTTTCAAGGTTGACCTCTCTTTCTTAAAGTGCGACCATAATAGAGGTTTGCATGGTGGTGAGAATCTGGAGGATTCCCCTAATGATTGAAAAGTGCGGCTACATTTTTCATTCATATGCAGGCCGAAGCTCTACGTTGTACGAAAGCAAAAGCTCCCCAAAGGGGAGCTTTTGCTTTCGTGGAAAATAAAAATACAGGGGTTAAACCACTGTATTTTTTAAGGGGTAGGGGAACAATAAAAGACCGGCGCCTACGGCGCCGTTCTTTTATTGCTTCCACAAGTCGCAACTACTTAGTTTTTAAATGTACGTAGATGTCTTCAATTGCTTTTACTGCGTCACCGACAGAAATGTTATTTTGATGGTATTTGATATTGGTGCAGTCACCAGCCGCCCACACACCAGGTACGTTTGTTTTACCGGTCCAAGGGTCAATCTTGATGCGATTGTATTCATCCAATTCTACCAAGTTAGAAACAAACTCTGTGTTTGGTATCATTCCGATTTCAATAAAGACACCAGAGACAGGGAGTGAGTGAGTTTCGCCAGAGACTTTATCTTTATAGGTTATACCTGAAACAAATGCATCTCCTGCAACTGATTCAATCTCAGCGTTTAGAAGACCAGTCATTTTTTCATCAGCCAAAACATGGTCTACAGTTATAGGATCTGCTTTGTATGAGTCGGTGCGGTTTAGGAGAGTTACGCTTTTCGCGTATGCCAAAAGTTGAGCCGCTGTTTCAAAACCAGCGTTACCGCCACCAATTACCGCTACATCCATTCCTGAGAAAAGTGGCCCATCGCAACTAGCACAGTAGGTAAGACCTTTGTGTTCAAATTTATCGGCACCAGACACCTCAAGACGACGGCGTTTTGAGCCTGAGGTCACCAAAACGGTTTTGGCTGTAGCTGTTGTTCCGTCGTCTAGTGTAACGGAAAATTCATCACTGTCTTTTTTGACTGAGGTGGCAAGAACGTTGTCTTTGATGGTCAAAACACCTTCGGCGTAGGCGCGGAGGTGACCCTCCAGACTCTTAGCTAAATCTGCACCAGAGATTGAAGGGGTACCAATCCAGTTCTGAATGTCTGTTGAAACAACACTCTGCCCACCCCATTCTTTGGTGACAAATAAAGTTTTTAGTTTTTTTCTGGCAGCGTAGACTCCGGCAGCTACACCACCTGGGCCGCCTCCAATAATGATAAGATCGTATTCTGTCATCGGTTTTTGGTTACGTTATAAATAGACGGATATTGTAACATAGAAACAATAAACCGCGGCCTTCGGCCGCGGTTTATTTATATTAAATCTCTATAACCTACTTCAACCTACTTCAACTTTGAACGATGGAGAAAGGCAGGTACGGGTCACCACTCGTAAGTATAATTGTTCACTTCGTTCCAATTCTACTAACGAGTCGCGACCCCGGGCGAGCTGCTTCGTCGCCACTTAAGGACTCCTCACATCGCTCGCCTCGCCGTACCTGCCGGGGGTATTTTCGGTATAGGTATTGGTCATTGTGTTATGTTGTCTTTACTTCAACTTTGAACGACGGAGAAAGGCAGGTACGGCGCCCCAGTCATCATCGTCCTCTTCGTCTGCTGGGTCGATTGGTTTTGGTTCAGGGCGTTTAAATTCACGTGCTGGACTAGGGGTTGAGATTGGAGTTGGAATTTCTTTTTCTGCAACTGGTTCTTCGACCGCTGGTTCTGTTTTTTCTTCACGGCGTGGAATAGATAGTGAATTAAAAATATGTCCACGTGATTCTTTTTCCTCAGAAACTGGTTCCGGTTCCTCGTGAATTCTTTCAGCGCGAACAATGGTTGCTTCTTCGCGACGAGTGATGTTTTCGTCTGGGAATCCGGTAGCAATAACAGTTACCTTTACTTCATTCTTTTTCACCTTGTCGTCCCTGATGGCGCCGAAGATAACTTTAGCGTGAGGGTCGATAGATTCGGTAATGACGCGCGCAGCATCTTGAATCTCGAGCATCCCAAGGTCGTCACCTCCAGCGATAGCGAAGAGTACTCCACGAGCGCCGGTTATAGATACTTCCAAGAGTGGAGAGTTGATAGCAGCTTGAGCCGCTTCTTCGGCGCGCTTTTCGCCAGAGGATGTACCAATACCCATAAGGGCGCTACCGGCATTTTCCATAACGCTACGGATATCGGCGAAGTCGACGTTGATGATACCTGGCATAGTGATGAGGTCGGAGATTCCTTCAACCGCATGCTTCAAAATATCGTCACACATTGAGAAAGCGCTTCGCACTGTTGTCTCTCGGTCGACGATGGCGAGAAGACGGTCGTTTGGAATAGTAATGAGAGCGTCTACTTCTTTCTGTAGTTCGTCGATTCCTTGAAGAGCCAAACGCATACGCTCTTGTCCTTCGAAGAGGAAAGGTTTGGTCACTACACCAACGGTGAGGGCGCCACTCTCGCGAGCAATACGCGCTACTACCGGAGCAGCACCAGTACCAGTTCCGCCTCCCATACCACCGGTAATAAATATCATATCGGAACCCTTAAGAGCGTTGGCTATCTCTTCGCGAGTTTCTTCAGCCGCACGACGGCCCATATCTGGGTTGCCGCCAGCTCCAAGACCGCGGGTTAGGTTTTTTCCAATGTGGAT
>JBNKWW010000059.1:0-12477 GCA_050299955.1 Minisyncoccia bacterium
CCCCCCCCCCCCCACCTCTTTAGGTAGACGCTTTTTTACAAAAGCCATCACGGTAAACAAAGTCACCACAAAGACATAGAGTAAAACAGTCATATCCTGCAACATAAAGACCACATAAGCGGCACTGCCATAGAAATATACGTAGGATAGTCGCTGTATTCGCTTCCAATTTTTGCCAAGAAGGCGCTTGGAAAGATTGTTTGAAGTAACAAGAAGCAAAATAGCCGAAACGTCAGCCATATGTGCAAACAAAGCAAAGTTAGCCAAAGACCAGTATTCTAGAGTAACAAAAGAAGCCAAATAGCCACCGGCATCCATAATCATTTTTTCCAAGATAAACGACACGGCAATAGAAGCCGAAAAAACACCAAATCCTTTACGTAAAATTACCAAAGGGCGAATCCATTTTTGGCTGCTAAATATATCGGCGGCTGGGCGAACCAACATCACAAAAAAGAGTGAGAGATGGACCAGTGCGTATAAGTTAGACATCATTGAAGTCGTAAAAAACTCCGGATAAAAAACTAAAGCTGAAGGAAACACGGCCAAAATGATGACTGAGAGTGTCATCATAAAATGTTGCGTGTATTTTATAAATGCGAAATAGGTTTTCATAATTTTAAATTAGTACTGATGTTGCCTTGTTGATCTATTAGTAAATAATGAGTTTCTGGTGGGAGGGTTTGGGCGGCGGCGAAGCCGCCGCCCACCAACATCTTAGTCAACGCCTCCGCCTCACCACAATCGCTAGAAATAACACTGGCCGAAATTATTTCTGTTTTTGGATTGTCTCCGGTTCTTGCATCAATGATGTGATGCTTCTGTCCGAGGTTGGTCTCCCAATTTCTTTTGTACGTACCACTGGTAGCTAACGCAGCCTCGAGTACCGGCACAGAAATATCTTCATCTTTTATCGGATTGTAGATTCCAAAAACAAACGGATTCCCAAACTCATCTCTCCCCTTTGTGGCCAAGTCACCACCTATATTTACGATAATGCCAGCGATTTCTTTCACTTTTTGTGTGAATTCATTCACCAACAAGCTAGCCAGATAGCCTTTCAAAAATCCGCCAAAGTCGAGCTGTTGACCAGAAGCCAACTCTACCTCACGAGTTGATTTACTGATTTTTATTAAAGACAAGTCGGTGTTGTATTCAGAATCCTTTTTATCAATCTGAACGATGTCGGATTTCATCTCAGAAAAGTCTTTTTGATAGCCGAGTTTAGAAATTTGCAAAAGCGGATTAAATGCCCCATTAGTCAAGGCAGATACCTCCAAAGACCTGAGTAACACCCCAAGAAAAATCTCTGAGACCACCATCTTTCCTGAACGATTCAACTGACTAAGCTCACTTTCCTCTTTGAAGCGTGAAAAAATAGCTTCATATTTTGCGATTCTGGCGAAGATCTTTGCCGCCAAAGCTTCAGCTTTGGCGGCGTCGACCATAACCAGAGCCACTGAAACATCCGTTCCCATATACTTCTCCTCAAAATCAAATTCCTTCATATTCTGAAAGGATAGCACAGTGAAATAAAATCTTGTAAGTTGCGTATGATAAGATGAACCAGATTTAAAACTTAATTTTCAACTATGGCTCAATATGTATGTTTAGAATGTGGCTGGATTTATGATGAAGCTGTCGGTGATCCTGACCGCGGTATTCCTGCCGGCACTACTTGGGAATCTTTGCCAGATGATTTCAAATGTCACGACTGTGATGTAAAGAAGAGCGACACTGAAATGTGGCAAAAACTAGACTAATTTATGACAAAAGAAATTCGTAACGTAGTATTAACTTTTGCCCTAGTAGCAGCTATTGCTACTGGGAGCGCTACCATATACCAAAGCCAAGTTGCTTCAGCCAAACAAGAGGCTGAAGAGGCTCTTCTTGAACAACAACTCCTCAACACCGAAGCTGCTAAGAAAGCTGAAGCGGAGGCTTTTGCTGCCGCGGAAGCAGCTAGAAAAGCTGAGGAAGAGGCCGAAGCCCTAGCTGCAGAACAGGCCGCAGCTGATAAAGCTGCTGCAGACGCTGCCGCCGCTAAGGCCGCAGCAGAAAAATTAGCTGCCGAACAGGCTGCTGCAGAAGCTGAGGCTATAGCTGCAGCACAAGCTGCAATGCAAGCACAGATGCAAACCCAAAAGCAGACCAGAACCAGAAGCTCAAGAGCGAGCTAGGTGGTGGGGCAGAAATGTAATAAGAGGCTGGCGCCGTAGGCGCCGGCCTCTTATTACATTTCTGCCCCTTTATGCTAAACTCCCTTCAATGACAAAACCAAAAATACTCGTCATAGTCGGACCAACTTCTTCCGGCAAAACTTCCCTCTCCATAAAACTCGCCAAAGAATTTAACGGCGAAGTGATTTCCGCTGATTCACGCCAAGTATATAGAGGTCTCGATCTAGCAAGCGGCAAAGTCACAAAAGAAGAAATGGGAGATGTTCCCCATCACCTTCTCGACGTTGAGGATATTCAAAATACTTACACCGTCGTTGATTTTGAAAAAGACGCTACCAAAGCTGTGAAAGAAATACTAAAGCGAGGCAAATTGCCGATTATCGCTGGCGGCACTTTTTTCTACGTCGACGCACTCCTTGGCCGCACCAGCACTCCAAAAGTTCCAGAGAATAAAGCTCTCCGCTCAAAGCTCGAAGAAAAAAGTGTCGCCGAACTCTTCGCCGAGCTAGAACAAAAAGACCCGCGCCGAGCCTCCACCATCGACCCTTTCAACAAACGACGACTAGTTCGCGCTCTTGAAATCATTGAAGCCATCGGCTACGTCCCTCCAACTAAAACAAATGAGAAATATAATGCTTTCATTATTGGTATCGAAACCGAAAAGGAAAAACTACACCACAACACCAAAGCACGTCTTGAAGAACGTGTAAAAGAAGGAATGATTGAAGAGATAGCCAAACTTCATGAAACTGGCGCCTCATGGCAACGTCTCGAAAATTTGGGTTTAGAATGCCGCTATGTATCGCTTTACCTACAAGGCAAAATGGAACTAGAAGAAATGCTCGAAAAACTGGAAACCGAAATCCGCCATTTTGCTAAGCGTCAAATGACTTGGCTAAAAAGAGACAAAGAGATTCATTGGTTTAAGAAGGATGATGAAAGGATTGTTGAGGAGGTTAAGGGGTTTTTGAGGGGAAAATAAGGTCAACGAGGAAGTCCAGAACAGCGGCTATTTTACAAAAGCCATAAAGCAGCCACGAGGATTCGGTCACTAGTCGGTTATTTTCATAGTCTGAATATCTTAAAGTAGTCCACGAGGATTCTCTCCTTACAGGAGCTGTGCAGCGTTTGGATATTTTATTTCGACATTCGTCTCATAAAATATCTCAAACCGCTTTTCGAATCCTCGTGGACACACCCAAAATATAAGAAAACCGAAAGCTGCAAGTATTCGCTTTCGGTTTTCTTATTTTGCGGGTCCACGAGGATTCGAACCTCGGTCAACGGTTTTGGAGACCGCTATTCTACCACTGAACTATAGACCCTAACGCCGGTAATACTAGAGTAAACCGGGAATAAAATCAAATCGAAATATTAGTACTGAACTGAACCCCAGTAGCTAAGTCCGATGCCTGTCAAGACTTTGAGGATCTGATCAATAATGAGCCAAGCTCCCAAAACCAAGAAGATACCAATGATCACATTCTTGAGTCTCTCTTTTCCTCGAGACATCACCGCTACATCCCCGCCTGAAGTTACCATTTCAAAGCCAGAAACCATCATAACCATTACTGCAATTATTGATAGTATGGTAACAAGCCAAGACATTATGTTGTTGGCTAGAGCGACAAAATCGGCTGTACCACACATAGCCTCACCTTCTCCACCGCACGGTACCAACCCTGCCGCTGCCGCGACAAGTGGTAAAGATGTGGTCAAAAACGCAATAAACAAAGAGATGTATTTCATATCCCGATTTTAACATACCCCACCCCTTTTCTCATAGATAAATATGTGTTAATTTATACCGCACTGCTCGTGCAAATAACACGAGTGATGGCGGACAATGTAATTGACCACGGTCGCTTTTAAAGTCTAAATATTTTGAATGTAAAGTGGTTTACAAAAATATATAAATGCGTCGGTGGTGGAGTGGTCTAACACACGTGACTGTAAATCACGCGGCATTGCCTTCGCTGGTTCGAATCCAGCCCGGCGCACCAAAATTAAACAGCGCGGCCTCTATGGGACCGCGCTGTTTAATTTTGTGCGCCACCACACCCTCTCACACATCTCTTTTTATTCACAGAAACTTTTTAAAAAACAAAACGCCAATACTAACTCACGCTATACTTACAGTATATAAACTAATTAGTATTTATGAACCGCACCTTTTTCAAAACCCAAACCGCTTTTTATCAGTACTCAAAGCAATGCGTTGCTTTCGTGTTACTTACTTCACTTCTCTCTCCTTCCCTAGCTTTCGCTGTGCCAGGATCTAATGCCAGCGAAACATCTGGCTATAGTGATGACGGGCCTTCCGCTAATTCAAATTATTCAGACTATAGTCCAACTAGTGAGAGCTACAGCGATAGCGGTCCTGGTGGTAAGGGTTCTAATGATACTGGTTCTGGCACTGGTGGCGAAGGAAGCAGCAGTGGTTCTGACGGCAGTAGCTATGGAGTCAGTTCTCCTGGCTATGACTTTGGTGCTGGTGATGGTTGGGGTTCTTGGAGCGGTCCTTCATACTCATACGAAAAGTCCTCATATACTGACATATCCCCATACACACCCAGCTACGCTTATGATTCAAACAACGACCCCCGCGGTGTTGATTTAGGAAACACTTCAAACAATAGCAGTTACGCTTTTGACGCCCAATCTATTGTTGATGCTATAAGCAAAAATACTCAAACTTCAGATGTACTACCTTCAATCTCCGGTAGTCCAGAAATCACTGCTGCGAACGTTTTTGATAGAATGGGAGTAGATAAAACAGAAACAGGTAGTATAAACCCAACAAAAGAGACTGAAACAACAGATATAGCGGCTGCATATGCTGAGTATGGGAAAACGAGACAACAAGCCAGTGACGAAAACAAATACACTCGTGTGGATGACAATACCTATACTACTTTTGTAGACGGTCAAGTTCGTACCGTTGAAGCTGTTGATGTACCTGGGTCAACGGTTGCAAACAATCTAGCAAATCAACTCTCACAAGAAGGTGGTTCAGAAGTAATATCTATAAATAACAGTAACGAAACAATTACATCAGTTGATTTAAATAGCGGTTCTGTCGTTACTTACGATTCAGATGGTGTTGAATTATCATCAGCTGACATAATCAATAACGCTCTTTCAGACAGCTGGGCAGTACCAGGAGGTACTGTTTCTAATAAAATAGTCGAAACTGGGGGTAACTACATTACAAAAGGTGCCAATCTATATCAACGCAACGATGACGGAACTTATACAAATGGTCTAGGCGATACTTTTAATGCTTCAGACGTAAAAAACAGTGATATTGCAGAAACGGTGGCCAAGCAAGCTGCCGAAGTTGGTAAAAATACAACTATTGTTGTTAATACTCAATTAAACCAAACTACAGTTGTTGATAACGACACCAACAAATCTTACACTGTAGATAGCAAAACTGGTGACGAAGTTGATGACCCACAAGAATGGAATGACTATATTGACAGCTTTAATGACTCAAGAAATATAAGTTCTTCTGCAGTCGACGGCAAAGCCATTAGTGATATGGTTAATGAATGGGCTGATAGCCTACCAGAAAGTGCATTGCCAGAAGCAATTGGAAGTACAGAAACGACCGCTGTGTCTACACTATCGTTACTTGGCACTGCGGCTGTGGCAGCAGCTCTTGGAATGTCAAATTTGTCGACTGAAGATAAACAAGCTTTGGCTTTGGCATTAGCAGGTGAAATACACTCAAAAACTTTGGCTGATTTGAAAAGCAAAGGTTACAATGGTCTGACCAATGAACAAAAAAAAGAATTTACACAAGTAATTAACGTAATCATTAACGAAGCTGCTAAAAATAACAAAACTATTGCACAGCAGGTAAATAAACAAGCATACATCTCAAGTGTTACTGTCGATAAACGAGCATATAGCAATATCCAAGGCTTAGAGAATGAATTGGCTGAAGTGGTAGACAAGGCCACCAACGGCACCATGGCCAACGAAGACGGGTTGAGTACGGCTGTGCCAGCAGCAACAGCCAACCACTATACCGCTACTTACTCTCACCCCAGTTGGAAGTCGGCTCTAGAAAATACAGTGACTATTGGTCTACACATAGCGGGAAATATTGCTTCAGAATTCAATCCAAACAAAAACAACACTGATACATATAGCGTAAGCACAGTTACTGTCACACCAGTTGATGAGTCTAAACCAACCGAAGTAGTTAGTGTCACCACTAACGAAAATACTAATGAAGTTAACACTACAGAAGTAACCTCAGTTGACCAAAGCAAAACTAAGACAGTTGTTGATGGAGTAGTAACTAATGGAACCAAATCAGCTTTTGGTACCGCAGTAGATACAGCAAAGGGTGTCTTCGACCAAGTTAAGAGCTTTGTTAATAATGTGTTAAATCTCAACTTCACAGGTGGAACACCTCCAGACACTACTTCTGGTGATGGTGACACAGCCACATCAACCCTAGAAAATGCAATTCCTATGCAATCTGCTAGTGTTATTACCGCTGTAGTAGCCCAGACAATGATAAACAGTGTAGTAAATTATCTACACTCGTTGTTTGGGACATCCGATACAAACGTTGTCGAATCAAGCTTCACTAAGCTTGTAACAGAAACAGTATATGTACCAGTAACCGTCTATATAGATGTCACAAACCGTAGTGTATTACTTGCTCGCGAAGACCTTATTGCCAAGATGAGCGACCCTGCCAACCTAACTGAAGAATTTAAGCAGACCACCGCATACAAAGCAATGTTATCCGATGATTCAGACATTATATTTAGTGACAATGGTGAGATATTCTATTCTAATGGCTTGTATGCTCCGCGCATAGAAAACGGCCAATTGATTGACGAAAACTCAAATGTAAAATACGTCTACACTGAGGTTTATGTTGATGAAAACGGTAATCCTATAAGTGCTAGCAGCAATTCTGACATCATTCCTTCAGGACTCTTCTCTGGCTTTGTAAACAGTATTATAAAAGACACCCGAAGCTTCACCCTTGATGATATCGAAGACGTCTATGTTGTTAATCGTAGCAACAACGGTGCAGCCAGTGGAGACTACTATGACTACATAATAGTATTAAAAGATGGAAGCATACGAGCAGTTACATTACCTAGATATACCAACGTAAGTTACATGGAAGAAGTTTTTGGCGATGTGGGATTTGACGGATCGGTAGCAGCAATAGTTTCTCTAGCAACTCCTTCAGACAGCTCAGAATTCCGCGGAAGCAGTTATGCTAGCGCACTACTTAGCTACGGAACTGACAAAGTAAATAGTTTACTTGGAAGTTCAGATTCAGAGTCAGTAACTGACTTTACCGATTTGTCTGGAAGTTCCGTGTCTAAAGCAGCTTTCCCAGATTATGAACTAAACAAAGTATTTATTTACCAAAATGCTCTTGTGAGTTGTACGCCAGCAAATTCAAACAATACTGGTTATGCTTATATGGCTGTCCTAACCAAAAACGATGATTCTCAAAAAATTATAACTATTACAGAGGCTGCTTGTGGAGCCGGAGACATATTATCAGAAACAACCAACACAGCTACCAGACTGCGTGAAGTTTATGGTGTTGGTATAAATTATGAAGACATAATAAATATTTCATACCTTAAAACTGATGTTTTTGTCCCTGAGGTTGGTATTAGAAACATAGACCTATCCGAATCCGCTATAGAGGATGTGACTGACTTCTCTTCACTACCTACCGACACTGAAGAGGAAAAGTTACCAAACACCACCAATGCCATTTCACTTGAAGTTAAAGCGACCAACAGTTCTGATGGTATAGTTAGTGACTGGAGTAGTCAGGCTAGCATTGCTATCAGTAGTGGCGACAACCTATATTTCCGCTGGGATGCAACAGACTATACTCAATGTCTAGCATACCTTGGTGATGCTGGATCATACGCTCTCAGCCGTATTCAATCACCTACTATGCTATCTGGAAATACCGAAACCGAAGGTTACAACGTGCCAGAGAAAAGTGGTTCTTATAGAATCGAATGTAGCGGGCAACGTAATAACGAAGGTGGAGTAGATATGAAGAGTGTGGAAGTAACGGTTAATTAAGGTGAATAAAAAAAGGACCGCCGGCCTTCGGCCGGCGGTCTTTTTGTTTTTCTATTTTTACCTGAGTTGTAGGAGTTAAAAACCCTACGGTGGACTGTAATGTGACTGGTCGTGATGTAAAAAGGCCGGCGCGAAGCGCCGGCCTTTTTACATCACCCTCATTTATCTTCACAACCAATCTAAACGGCCACTGCCTCTTTCTGATTTTTCTTAACCACTCTGTTCACACTACCCTTTTTATTCTTTTTGATATCAAAGGTGAGTTCGCCATTTTTCATAGCAACTTTTACATTACCACCCTGAAGCATCCCTTCTCCAACCATCATATTGGCAACCGGAGTCAAAATCTTAGACTGAATTACACGCTTCAGCGGACGAGCGCCAAATTTAGGGTCGTAACCTTCGCGAGCCAGATACTCCATCACTTCGTCAGAAACAACCAATGAAATTTCTTTGGTGGCTAGTCGCTTCTCTACTTCCCCAACCTGTATTTTCACAATGTCGGCAATAGTTTCAGGTGAGAGAATATCGAAGACGATGATTTCATCGAGACGGTTTAAAAATTCCGGACGGAAGAAGTTTTTCAAACTGTCCATTACTTTATCTTTAGCAATCGCATATTGAGATTTATCATCGTGACTTTCACTAAAACCAAAGTTAGACATTCTATCAATATGATCCGCACCAATGTTTGAAGTCATAATGATGATAGTGTTCTTGAAGTTTACCTTCCGCCCTTTGGCGTCAGTCAAGTGACCGGAGTCCAAAACCTGCAACAACACATTGAACACCTCAGGGTGAGCCTTCTCAACCTCATCAAGCAAAATCACAGAATAAGGTCGGTGACGCACCTTTTCGGTAATCGAACCTCCTTCTTCGTGTCCAACATAACCAGGAGGCGAACCGAGAATTTTAGAAACTGAATGCTTCTCCATAAACTCACTCATATCAACTCGAAGTAGAGCTTCCCCATCGTCAAACATAAACTCAGCCAAAGCTTTAGAGAGTTCGGTTTTACCAACTCCGGTTGGTCCAAGAAAGAGGAAAGAACCAATCGGTCTGTTTGGATCAGCAATACCGGCTCTGGAACGCTTAACTGCATCAGCAATAAGTTTGACCGCATTGTTTTGACCAACTACTTTCTGCTCCAACTCTTCTTCCATTCGAGAAAGTTTCTCCGCTTCGGCTTCCAGCATTCTAGCAACCGGAATGCCCGTCCAGCGAGAAACCACGCCAGCAATGTCTTCTTCGGTAATTTCTTCCTTCAAGAGACGACGACTGCGCTGCAATTTGCGCAAACGATTTACTTTATCTTCCAACTTCTTTTCACTGCTTGGAATAAGGTCGTAGCGAATCTCTGCCGCGCGGGTTAGGTCGGCTTCTGCTTCAGCACTTTCCGCGTCCAAACGAAGTGACTCTAATTCTTTTTTCAAAACCGCAATGTCAGCTAAAGCTTCTTTTTCGTTATTCCACTTAGTTTCTAGAGCCTTGGTTTTTTCTCTCAATTCAGCAATTTCAGATTCAATTTCTCCCAAACGATTTTTAATTTTGTCTTTGTTTTCAGAAAGTTCTTCTTCTTTACGAAGAGCTTCACGCTCAATCTCTAAACGACGTACTTGTCGGTCAGCTATCACGAGTTCTTCTGGTTTATTTTCGAGAGAAATACGAAGTGCCGAAGCGGCCTCATCAATAAGGTCCACCGCCTTGTCGGGCAAAAAGCGGTCAGTGATGTAGCGTGAAGAAAGATTCACTGCTGAAACGATAGCGTCATCGGTAATACGAACCCCGTGAAAAAGTTCGTACTTTTCAGCGATACCACGCAAAATAGCAATGGCGTCTTCTTGATTTGGTTCATTAACAAATACCGGTTGGAAGCGGCGAGTGAGAGCTGGATCACGCTCAATGTGCTTTTGATATTCCTTGAGAGTTGTAGCGCCAATGATACGAATTTCACCGCGTGCTAAGGCCGGCTTCAGCATATTGCTAGCATCCATAGAACCTTCAGCCGCGCCAGCACCAACGATAGTGTGGAGTTCGTCAATGAAAAGAATAATGTTACCTTCCGACTGTTCCACTTCTTTCATTACAGACTTGAGACGGTCTTCAAACTCACCGCGGAATTTTGTACCAGCTATGAGCAGACCGAGGTCGAGTGAAAGAATCTCTTTTTCTTTGATAGATTCCGGTACGCTACCCTGCACAATTTGTTGCGCCAACCCTTCAGCAATAGCTGTCTTTCCTACTCCAGCTTCACCTATAAGTACCGGATTGTTTTTGGTACGGCGAGAGAGAATTTGAATTACGCGCTGCACTTCAACATCGCGACCAATGACCGGGTCGAGTTTGTTCTCTTGCGCCATCTTGGTCAGGTTGCGAGTATATTTTGAAAGAGAACGAAATTTCTTTGGACCTTCAACATCGGTAACGTTTTCGCGCACTTCTTGCAGCGTGGCAGCTACTTGGCTTTTGTTTACACCAGAGCGTTGCAAAACCTCTGCAGCAGCACCCGGATATTCAAGCGCAGCCAAAAAGAGGTGTTCTACGCTAACGTAAGAATCACCAAGTTGTTCCGCTACGCGAGCAGCATGCTCTAAAGCCTTGGCTAATTCAGGTGTTAGGTAGAGTTGGAAAGATTGTGAGACATTACTATTTATTTCCGAACCTTCAAGAGCTTCTATTAAAAGGTCGGTAAACATTATGATGTCGATATCGAGTCTATCGAGTACTGAAATAACAGTGCTTTCATCTTGCATAGCAAGAGCCGCCAGAAGGTGTACTGGGCTAACGTGATTTTGTCCGCGTTCTATTGCTAGTTCATGAGCTTTGCGAATAGCTTCTTTGGCTCTAGAGGTAAAATTGTGAAAATTAGGCATAAATATAGTCAAAAATCTGAAAATGAAGTCAGAAAAACAATCATAACAGTATCGCAGCAAACTTCCCTTCTATATTGCAATAAAAGCCTTTTTAAGTAAAGGCAGAATCTGGAGACTAACAGTGGAAGACACGTCGGCCGGCGCCGAATGCACCGGCCGTATCCGCAAGATGTCTTTCTGAGTGAAACGAAGCAATCCAGACTTAAACATATTAAAAGTTAATTGACTCCTATCCTGGATCGCCACGCTGCGCTCGCGAAGACGAAAGCCTTTAGTTTCCGTCGGCCGGCGCCGAAGGCGCCGGCCGTTATCTCAACAAAACCATCTAAACAATCTTCTTAAACTGTTTCATCTTTTTTATATGTTCTTCTAAGATTGAGGTGGTCTTTCTTAGCTCTGACCAAGTAGTCTCTTCGCCGAGCGTAAAGCGAATGGTCGAAGCAGCTCTAGCGTCATCTTTATACATAGCGTCAACCACATATGACCCGCCTCCGCTAACGCCAGCGCAAGCACTCTTGGTTGAAGCGGCGATTCCATTTGCATCTAACGTTACCACAGCATACTCACTATCAATACCCAGTACAGAAATATTTACATTATTGACCAAGCGTTCCACTCTAGAACCATTCAAAACCACACCGGAAATTTTTTCCAATCTGGCTATAAATTTGTCACGGAGTTTTTTAACTCGCTCGCTTCTCTCTCTATATTTATCCTGTGCAATAAATAGAGCTTCAGCTGCACCAACTATGGATGGTGTATTTTCAGTTGCTGGGCGGAGAGAGTCTTCTTGCCCGCCTCCAAACATTAATGGAGACAATTTCACTCTACTTAAATGTGCCAAAATACCAACTCCTTTAGGGCCGTAGCACTTACCAGCGTCGAGCGTCATCATATCAACCGCGAGTGCATCTAGCTGAACCGGTAACCAAAGTGGGGCCTGACTAGCATCTGTATGAAAATTAATAACAATATTATTGTCCTTTTCATATCGCTTCACTTCCCTAGCCAAACGATTGATGTCTTGTACTACTCCAGTCTCGCTGTTGGCATACGCAATAGTTACCAATCTAGTCTTTGGTGAAAGTAATTTAACAAACTCCAAAAAAACCACGCGACCATCTTCATCAATTGGTGCGTAGCGTACCACCACACCCTTGCGAGCCAGCTTTTCTAAAACCTTTTTAATAGAAGGATGTTCGACTTTGGTCGAAATAATTTCAATCTCATTGTAATTAACCCCAGCCAAATTCATCGCTTCTATTGAGCCGAGCAGCGCGATGTTATTACTTTCCGTTCCGCTACCGGTGAAGGTGATGTTGTCGGGGCGG
>JBNKWW010000060.1:0-2743 GCA_050299955.1 Minisyncoccia bacterium
CCGGAAACTACGGCCGTGATTGCACCAAAGCGCGCCGCTGAACTTTATGACCTCGATATTTTGGAAGAATCAATTCAAGATTTGAAATTCAACTACACTGTTTTTGTGGTGGCGGTTAAATAAAATTATAAAAAGGCCGGCCCCTTGGGGGCCGGCCTTTTTACAATTTTATTTAACTCTATCTCGCGTAACCGATAACTCTGGTCTCACGGATAACGTGAACCTTGATTTCGCCAGGGTAACGAAGTTCGGCTTCGATACTGGTCGCTATAGTGCGTGCGAGTTCGTGAGTTTCTAAGTCGCCGAGTTTTTCTGGATTTACCAACACTCGTATCTCGCGTCCGGCTGAGATGGCGAAAGCTTTTTCAACACCTGAAAGTTTAGTAGCAATGGCCTCGAGTTCAGACAGGCGTTTGATGTAGTTCTCAATAGAGTCGCGACGAGCTCCAGGGCGACTACCGGAAAGTGAGTCGGCCACTTGAACGATGATGGACTCCGGAGTTTCGTATGGGTATTCCTCGTGGTGCGAGCGCATAGCGAGAATCACTTCTTGGCTCACCCCGTATTTTTCCAAAATACGAATACCAATTTCGACGTGGGTTCCAGCCACTTCGTGACTCACAGTTTTGCCGATGTCGTGGAGAAGAGCGCCAGCACGAGCGACAGCCACATTTGCCCCCACTTCTTCAGCTATAATGCCCGCCATATGCGCCATTTCTACTGAGTGCCAAAGTACGTTTTGACCGTAACTGGTGCGGAAGTGTAGGCGGCCAAGAATGGTGATGAGGTCTGGATGAAGGTTTGGTACGCCAGCTTCGTAAGCAGCTTTTTCACCCATCTGCTTCACGGTGGTCGCTACTTGCTTGCGGGCAGTTTCAACCATTTCTTCAATCTTGGCCGGTTGGATGCGTCCGTCTTTTAGTAACATTTCAAGTGCGACGCGGGCAATTTCGCGACGAATTGGATCGAAAGATGAAAGGATGATGTATCCCGGAGTGTCATCGATGAGAACATCAACGCCGGTAGCTCGTTCAAAAGCGCGTACATTGCGCCCCTCTTTACCAATCACCTTACCCTTCATATCGTCGCTCGGTATTTCTACACTCGCTGTCATTACGTTGGCTGGCATGGTGTTGCCAACACGATGAATTGCGGCAAGAAGAAGGTTGCGAGCTTTATCTTCAAACTGCTCTTCACCAAACATCTCTATTTTTTGGATGCGAGCGATGAGGTCTGTTTCTCTTTCTTTTTCCATCTTAGCTACCACTTGTTCAAAAGCTTCTTTTTTGGTAAGTGAAGCAACTTCCTCAAGTTTGTGATCGAGTTCGTCTTTTCTTTCATCGAGCTTGGCTTTGATGTTTTTTACTTCTTCAATTTTGGTGCGGACATTCTCAATTTGAGAATCAATTTCGATTTGACGATTATCTAAAAGCTCTTCGCGCTTGTTGAGACGATTTTCGCGAGCTTCCAGCTTTTCGTTAAGGGCGTGACACTCTGCTTTGGTTATTTTTTCCAGCTCCTCGGCCTTGTTTTCAGCTTTTTCAACAATTTTTAAGGCCTTTTCTTCAGCTTCGAGAGACTTTTCTTTAAGATCTAGCTCGATAGATGATTTTTGAGATAGAGCATGCAAGACACGGAGATAATATCCGATTGCTGCTCCAGCAATGAGTGCCACCGCTACAACAGGCAGTATTCCAAGTGGCGGCATAATTCTTTCTTAATTTTTATAAACCCAGTTTCATCCTTGACTGCAGTACTGATATTGAAACAGTAGCAGATTTGAAGGGAAGAGTAAATGAGGCGGAGAATTAAAAAGTGCGGTTTGGCATTGCCAAACCACACTTTTTAATTCTCCGCCTCTACTATTTATAAATCACATCTACCAAACCATAAGCCTTCGCTTCCTCTGCACTCATAAAGAAGTCACGGTCGGTGTCTTTCTCGATTTGTGCAAGCTTTTGACCAGAAGCTTTGGCAAGCATTTTGTTCAAGGTTTCGCGAGTCTTTAGAATGTGACGTGCGGTGATTTCAATGTCACTAGCCTGACCTTGCACGCCACCCCACGGCTGGTGAATCATTACCTCAGCGTTTGGAAGAATTGCTCTCTTTCCTTTAGCTCCTTGTGAGAGGATGATTGAACCCATAGAAGCGGCCATGCCGGTACATACGGTTACCACGTCTGGCTTGATATGGTTCATTGTGTCGACGATAGAAAGACCGGCGGTAACACTACCTCCCGGAGAATTGACGTATAGGTAAATGTCCTTCTTTGGGTCTTCAGCTTCCAAGAAGAGAAGTTGTGCTACCACCAAGTTGGCCATATGGTCTTCGATGCCTCCTGTTACAAAAATAATACGCTCCTTAAGCAAGCGAGAGTAGATGTCGAAAGCACGCTCGCCACCAACGGTTTTTTCAATCACCATCGGTACCAGCTGGCTTTTTATAGTTTTATCAATGTTTTCCATATTTCAAATTCAAATTAACTGCAAGAGCATCGTAGCAGAAAACTAAAAGATAGTATATAGAATATGATATGTCGTATGTAGGAGATGAAGGGCGCCGTAGGCGCCCTTCATACTCTAATAAAAAAGCGGCGGACACAAGATTGTGACCGCACGCGATTGTCAGCCATCACCATCCGATAGGATAGCGGTTGGTTTTTGGAGCTTCGGTTTTGTCTTTAACGATTGGTCTCATTAAATATCACCTCCTTTCAAGTGACGACTACAGCCTACCTCTCTCT
>JBNKWW010000061.1:0-36451 GCA_050299955.1 Minisyncoccia bacterium
CACTCCTGCATTTTGTATAACAGATTTTGATTTTCTATTTTTGTTCATTATTTATATGATACCTTCTTTATTTTTTTAAAGTGGAGATAATGTTGATAAATACCTTTCTATGAATTTATTGAAACAACTTAATCAACACCATTATCCCCACCCCATCAAAAATGCTTGACAATGTTGGTGAGGTATGCTATTTTATGGCCAGACTGATGAGCAGTCTTGTTTCCATAGGAGGAAAATCGATGCACAAATTGCTTCTCGCCGCAGCAGCGGCACTGACCTTTACGACAACGACACCTGTTTTTGCCGGCGACAACAATCTGGACACGGTCAAATGTGACCGTTCCACTGCCGAAAAAATTCTCGGCAAAATCGACGCTGGCGCCGACAGCCTCACGCAGGCCTATGTCAACGATCAGCTCGACACCGGTGTTTGCAAAAAGGTTTCAGTTGACTCGTCCGATGCCGTGACCATTACCAAAAAGGGTGCGTTCGGCGTAGCCTCCTGGAATGGGGGTTTCATCATCACCTGGGACGGCCCCTTCGGTAACATCTGACTTGTTGCCGAAGAAATGTTCCAAAAAAACCCGGTGGTTCATCTACCGGGTTTTATAATGGAGGAAAAGTACGTGAACAAATTTATCATTTTTGTATGGATTATTATCGCCGCTATCGCAATAGCGGGAATAATCTACATAATGGGTGCGGAAGTTCCGTTAACAAACGGATAGCCTCTGTACTACAGACACAAACCCTCGACTGGCGCACTGCGCTGGCCGAGGGTTTTCTTATTTTTGTTGGCGTTTGTGCAAGGGTGGCCAAAAGCGAAGCTTTTGGCCGTACATAAATAAACTCTATTCCCTACCTATAAAACAAAACAATTCCCGTTGTTACTGAGACATTAAGTGACTCCTTTTGCCCAGCCATTGGAATTTCCAGAATAGTATCGGCAAGGTCGAGGAGTTCGGGGCGAACGCCGTCGACTTCATTGCCTAAGATGTAGCAAACCTTTTCGTAAGTTTCTGGCTTGAAATCATAGAGTGAGACGGAGCGAGAATCTTGCTCTACTGCGACGATATGGAAGGCTTCTTGCTTGAGGTGCGCCAGATACGCCAGCGCGCCATCTTCATCAACCTTTTCCCAAGGAACCATCCTACTCGCGCCAAGCGAAGTCTTCTTTATTTCTTCTACTTCCCTACCAAAGCGGTCTATTGGCGCCGGCGTGTAACCACCCAAATATATTTTTGAAACTCCAGCACCATCACTGGTTCTAAATATTGAACCAACGTTATGCTGACTCCGTATGTTGTCCAGAAAAACCACTTTTTGCATAAGTTATAACTTGAATGATTTAATAGCCATATCCAACAATTCTCTTTTCTCTATATCTTTTTTCCAAATACTGTTTGTTCGGTTTGGATTTAGTCGCACACCTTTGGAAAAATTAATCTCTTTTTGAAATAGTACCAAATTTTCTTTACCAGAAATAACAACTTCATTCTTACCCTGAAGGGTTGCATCAATAGCGAAACCCTTGAGTAGTTTTTGTACAAGCACTAAAACAGTTTTATCTTTTTGGTACCCGCGAACTCTTCTCTTATTGGTTTTTATCCTATAATCCATACACCCCTCATCGTCAAAAAAGGCTCGCAAGAATTCTCTTTGATACACAGGCAACATTTTATCAACCTCATCAATTAATTCACTTGATTTTTGTTTTAGAAACTCACCCAACTCAACATTGTTAAAAGAAATTTTAATGACGCCACTTCTTTTATCATAGTGTTTATTTCCATCATATGAATACACTATTCTCATCAATTTTTCTACTCTCTGTATCAAGCTTTCACTCCTATTGTTATAACAACATCGTTTTTTCTGTATTTCTCCATCAAACATCAAATGAGCCACAAGCAATATTAGATCGGGAGTCCACTCCGAAAACGGTTTAAATGAACGCAAAGCTTTACCTTTTCGTGCAGCGGAATTTTTCAAGGCGCGTACTTTTGCGTTTTGGCTGACTTCTTTTTTCTTTTTATTACTAAGTGAAATATCTTTAATATGAAAATACACCGACGTTTTGCTTCGTCCGGTTATTTTCACTATTTCGTTTAGAGTAAGGTCTTTCTTACGCAGCTCAATACACTGTTGTTTGAAAGACATAATGTCCGCCCACCAGGGAACGATCCTGGAACCTTCGGCTTAAAAGGCCGCTGCTCTACCAATTGAGCTATAGGCGGGTGCCTTAATATTGTATCATACAAAGGTACTAATATCTCTCCAAAGTTGTTTGGAAAGTAGCCAGCACTATAACATTTTATGATGTTTTTTCAATATTTAACTACTAGCGTAGCGCTGACTAAGTATTTTTCTGGATCCCTTACAGCGACTGTTTAGGTTGTATGATCCAGCTCTCGCAAGCGAGGGCTGGATCGACAACCTCTTGCGGAAGCCTCCCAGGCTTCCTCACCCGTCTTCACGGGGATGACAGCTGCTGTTTAATCTGGATCCCCGTCTTCACGGGGATGACAGCTTCGCTGTCACTTTTATTAGGACAGCAGCGAAGCTGCTGTCCGGCGCCGTCATCCCCGCGGAGGCGGGGATCCAGTGTAAACTAAAACTACAAACTCAAAATCCAACGCTCCAAAGCAACTTCCAAGTCGCAAAGTCCGAGACGACTTTCGTGTTGGAGTTTATGCAATGAGAGCGAAAGCTGCTCGAGTTCATCTTCTTTAAATTTTGAGAGTGCGCGTTTGGCTTTATTGTATGGGTAGTCTTTGAGGCCCGCCTCCGAGGCATTTGCAGTTAAGGAAGAAAGACGCAAAGTTTTGAGTTGCCACCATAAAACACCAATTATCTCCTCCGGAGCAATGCCTCGGAGACGGGCCTCGTTAAACAACAGCCACAAACTTTTTTTATCTTTCCCTGAAAGAGCGTCCGCCAAAGCAAAAGTATTAAATCGTTCCGTCTCGCCTTTTTTAAACTCCTGCATTTGGTCGGCATATTTGGTGAATGGCTTTTTTTCGGGAGCCAAAAGCGTACCTTCCGTTATCACAAAAACATCTTCACTAGATGCCATTTCCGATAGAGCGTTTTGTACTGCTTCATTAAACTCGTCGTCACCGGAAGGTGTATCAAACCAATAAACTTTACGGTCACCAAAAAGTGAAACACTACCAAGACAATCCCCCACTATTCCCGGCGCGTATGAATCAACATCAACACTAACAAGCTCCGCTCCGATTTCTTCTTGGTAGCCGCTTAAAAAACTAAGCGCTGCTGCACGCACTTTCACAGTATCATTACCAAAAAAAACTTTTATCATACTCAGAATTCTTTAAGCTTCGTACTTATTCATTTCTGCCCAATTATCTCCCACCTTCACGTCAACTAAAATCGGCACGATATTAGTATATTGCTTTGGCAAAACCGACTGCATCACTTCCTTTATTACCGGTACGGCTAACTCAATTAGCTCGTCTTTGATTTCAAAAACCAATTCGTCATGTACCTGAAGCAAAATTTTAGCATCTTCCGCCCAACCATTTTTTTGGATTTCATTTTCTACATTTATCATCGCTAAGCGAAGCACGTCACCTTCGGTTCCTTGAATTGGCGCGTTAATAGCCATACGTTCGGCAGCAGCGCGAATAAATGGTGCTCCCGAGGTTATGCCAGGGAAATAGCGCCGACGACCATACATAGTGACTGTGTAGCCATGCTCGCGAGCAAAAGTTTTGGTTTCTTCTAGATATTCAGCCAGTCGAGTAAAGGTGTTGAAGTAGGCGTTTAAAAATTCTTGCGCCTCTTCGCGTGTTGTCTCGCCACCGAGATTAGTGCGGAGTGCGTTGACTCCCATTCCGTAGAGAATACCAAAGTTAATCACCTTAGCTTGTCGCCGCATATCAGGGGTCACTTCATTTGGCGCGACTCCAAACACCCTAGAAGCCACACCTTGGTGAACGTCTTCACCGTGTTGAAAAATGTCTATTAAGTATTTGTCACCCGACATAATAGCCGCGAGGCGAAGCTCAACCTGTGAGTAGTCGATAGATACCAACTTGCTGCCTTCCTTCGCTACAAAAGCCTGACGCACCGCACGGCCATCACCACTTCTCGCGGGAATGTTCTGAAGGTTTGGATCACGACTAGCGAGGCGTCCGGTTGTGGTGCCGGTTTGTACAAAAGTAGTACGCACACGCCCGTCTTCTCCGGCTAGTTTAGGTAGGTTGTCGACGTAGGTTGAAGTGAGTTTTGAAAGTTCGCGGTAACGTAAAATAGCTGGAATGATTGGGTGATCCTCCTTCATTTTTTCTAGCTCGCTTTCTTTGGTAGAACGCTGACCGGTAGCGGTCTTTTTTTGTTTGTCTGGCTTAAGTCCTAAAGTATCAAACAACACTTCGCCGAGTTGCTTTGGTGAATTGATATTGAACTCCATTCCCGCGTACTTATATATCTCGTCTTTTAGACTGTCGAGTTCGATGTGGAATTTTTTGGACAACTTGGCGAGATATTTGGTATCAAGCAAAATACCGGTATGGTTAATTTTTTCCAAAATCGGAATAAGTGGCTTTTCAATTTCTTCATACAAACGCCACAAATCTTGTTCTTTTAGTTTTGCTTCCAAAGCTTTTTTGATTTCCGAAAAATCGGTGGTTTGGAAGAAAGAACGACCATAATCAATGATATCGGTTAGAGTGACGTTGGTACGGTCGGAGTCGAGAAGCCAAAGCATTACCGAAGCCTCTTTGATCTCTTCGAGTGGGGCGTAGGCGGCGCTGGTGCCGCTCTCATCTGGAAGAGAGAGCAGGTTTTTAAGTCGGCCGCCCAAAGTGCGAAAACCGAGCTCAGTAAAAAGCACCAGCGCCGCCTCCGCATTCATACTGTCACGCCAATTTTTCTCAGGGAATTTGAAATCAATTGGAGCGTCGCGACGAATAGTGGCCAACTCTTTAGAAAACTCGGCCTCTTCCTGATGGTCCGCAACCAGCTGCACAAAGCGCTTTTGCACTCCGCATTTTTTAGCCACCTCTTCCACCCCATCTTTTTCTATCGCTTTAAATATTTTTTCGAGACCACCAAAAGTTTGGATGAGCTTTAAGGCACTCGTCTCCCCCACCCCCGGAACACCAGGGATGTTGTCTGAGACATCACCACGAATACCTTTGTAGTCGATGGTGAGAAGTGGTCCAAAACCAAACTTTTCCTTCACTGCCGCCTCATCAAACATCGCCACCTCTGAACCCTTGCGCTGGGTATATACGCGCACGCGTTTTTTATCGACGAGCTGAAGTGTATCCATATCGCCTGAGGCAATGATTACATTCAAGTCTTCTAAATCTTTGGTTTCTTCAACTATAGTGCCGAGCATATCATCTGCTTCAAAACCAGCCTTCTCATATATAGGAATACCAAAAGCGGCAAAAATATCGCGGGAGCGAATTATTTGTTCGACGAGCGTGTTGTCTGTTTTGGCACGCTTAGCTTTATAGCCATCAAAAGCTTCATGGCGATGAGTTGGCTCTGGAAGGTCGTAACAAGCAACGATGTAGTCTGGTTTTAGGTCTTCAATGATTTTAATCAAAATAGCCACAACGCCGTAGAGCGCACCGGTTGGTTCGCCGCTTGGTGAAGTAAACTCCGGCAACGCATGGAAAGCACGATGCAAAATGGCGTGTGTATCAAGCAAAACCAGTGTTTCCTTTTTACTCTTTTTAGTTTCCGGTTTTTCCTTTTTCATTTTTACTTTTTAATTTTAACGACTCGCTTCTCTCCTTCCAGTTCAAAATACATATTGGTGACATCTTGAGGCAATAACTCCGCGACTCTTTCTGCCCATTCAATACAAATTATAGTGTCAGGCATTTTTAAAACCTCTGAAAAACCAAGTACACTGAGTTCTTTCGGTGACTCGAGACGGTAGGCATCAATATGCACCAGCGTTTTAAAATACTGATCGCAGTCGTAGATTTTCATTATGACGAAAGTTGGACTAGTGATCACCTCCTTAACTCCAAGTAACTTTCCTAGAGTTTGAGTAAAAGTAGTTTTGCCACTACCTAAATCGCCATGAAGGGAGAGGATGTATGGGCCGGCGCCTTTGGCGCCGGCCCCCTGCTCCAAAACCATTTTTGCCACGCTTTCTAACTCACTTATTTTTGTGATGTCCAAAACTGTCTCTTCCATTTGGCCATTCTATCACTTAAAATGTTAGATAGCATTACTCCAAGCTATTTACTATGCCAAAATTTGACGAACATCTTTTAAATAACGACAAATTTCAAGAATTTCGCCAAGGCGGCGAAGAGAGTTTGGTTGCTTCCCTAGCCAAACAATACGGCTATTCTTATATCAATTTGCAAGGAGTTTCCATCAATCCGGACGCTCTAGCGACGGTACCAGAAGAAGAGGCTCGTCGAGTTGGTTTAGTTGCCTTTGAAAAACAAAACAAAAAACTATCGATAGCAGTACGAAATCCCAACAACCCAGAAGTTAAAAAACTGATTGACCGCTTAGCAAATGACTGGCAATTAAATGTTTTTATGTGTTCTGTAGCCAGCCTCGAACACGGCTTTGAAAGATATAAAGACATCACCGAAACCGAAGCGGTTAAAAAAGGCGTGCTAGATATCGATCCGGAAGAAATCGCAAAACTGCAACTCTCTCTAAAACGGGTCGAGGATGTCGAAGCTAAGATACTCGAGATTCGTTCACTTAATAATGCGCGCAGAGTATCTGCCACTATGGAAGTTTTGTTTGCCGGAGCGATGTCTTTTAAAGCTTCCGACATTCACATTGAGCCGGAAGAAACCGAAGTTCGCGTACGTTACCGCCTCGACGGTGTATTGCACGACATTGTTAATCTTGAGCGAAAAGTCTACGAACGGATTATTTCTCGCATCAAACTCCTCGCCGGCCTCAAACTCAATATTCATGATGAAGCCCAAGACGGTCGTTTCACCTTTGAGATGGCTGATAAAGTGATTGAAATTCGTACCTCAATTATTCCTGGAGCAGCTGGAGAATCGGCTGTAATGCGTCTTCTCGACCCAAGTGTAGCCGGCTTCAATATGGAACAACTCGGACTTAACGATACTCTGTACCAAATAATGAAACGTGAGATCTCCCGCCCTAACGGACTCATTATCACCACTGGTCCGACAGGTTCTGGTAAAACGACTGCGCTTTACGCTTTTTTGCGTGCTGCCCATACACCGGAAGTAAAAGTAATAACCATTGAAGATCCAGTGGAGTATAAAATCGAAGGCTTGGTACAAACTCAAGTTGGTGAGGATTATACTTTCGCCTCTGGACTTCGCTCTATTCTTCGCCAAGACCCCGACATCATTATGGTTGGTGAGATACGTGACCGAGAAGTAGCTGAAACCGCCTTTCACGCCGCTGAAACCGGACACCTCGTATTCTCCACTCTTCACACCAACAGCGCTGTCGGTGCCTTCCCTCGCCTAATGGACCTCGGAGTTGATTCACGTATTATGGGAACTTCGATCAACATCATTATTGGTCAACGTTTGGTGCGTCGTCTTTGTGATAAATGCAAGACCTCACATACCATCACAACCCCTGAACTAGAAATGATAAATAAAGTTCTTTCCGGACATCCAAAAGGCATAACTGCCACCACAGAGACTCTGTTGTATGAAGCCACCGGATGTGACCAATGTGGGCAAACTGGCTTTAAAGGTCGTCAAGGAGTTTTTGAAGCTGTACTTATGGACAACGCAGTCGAAGAGGCGGTGCTGCGCGATCCGCGTGAACACATCATTCTTGAAGCCGCTCGCGAACAAGGTATCCCAACTATGGCCGAAGATGGTATGGAAAAAGTACTTGCGGGAATCACTTCACTCAAAGAATTGCGCCGCGTAGTTGACCTCTCAGACATACGCGGTGCCAAACCAGAAGAAAATAATAATGAAACACCGGATGATGATTTTATGTCGCATATTGTCTGATGTGTGACACAGAAATTCCACAAGAACAAGAGACGAAAAAACCCGACTATGATATAGTCGGGTAAATTCGTTCTTGGCCAGTCTAACTAAGTGAGTTTCCAGAGTATAACTCTCTAAGCAAGCTTTCGCATAGAAAGTGAATGCTGCGCTAAGAGATGGTCCAGCACCTTGACTCAAGGTCAAGACCAGAACACGCTCGCAACAACACTCAGGTTGCTTAGAGAGTTATCTTCTTGAAACTAAATATAGTACTGACAATAAAAAACTGCTTGATGACAAGCTGTTTTTGTTATCCGCAATAAATAGAGCATCTGGGCGACGAATGACTCGCCAAACTTCCAGTACGCATATACTAGCATACTAGAGAAATTTGTCAAGCTTATTAATAATGGGCGTAAGGACACAAAAGGGTGGCAAAAATCGGGGCCAAAAGCCCCGATTTTTGCCACCCTTTTGTGTCCCCTCCCTAAAACCGATATAATACATTAATGACCAACTCGAAAGAACAGAGACCAAGCTTCACCAAAGACGGCGCAGGCAACCTCGACCAAACACTTCGCCCCCAAACTTGGGAAGAATACGTTGGCCAAAGCAAGATAAAAGAAAACCTACGCATTCTCCTTACCGCTGCTCGCGAACGCGGTCACGCCGCTGAACATATTCTTCTTTACGGCCCACCAGGACTCGGCAAAACTACTCTTGCCCATCTTATTTCCAAAACTCTAGGTACCAATATGCGCACTACTTCCGGTCCAGCTATTGAGCGTGTTGGTGACTTAGCCGCTATTCTCACCAACCTTTCTCCGGGCGACGTGCTTTTCATCGACGAAATCCACCGCCTCTCAAAAAGTATCGAGGAAGTGTTATATCCCGCAATGGAATCAGGTGTACTCGACATCATCATCGGTAAAGGTCCGTCAGCCCGTACGGTTCAACTCGAACTCCCACCATTCACTCTCGTGGCTGCCACTACTCGTATTTCAATGCTATCTTCACCACTTCGTTCACGTTTCTCCGGAGGAACTTTCCGTCTCGAGTTCTATACCGAAGACGAAATTGCCAGCATTTTAAAACGCTCCACTTCCCTTCTTGGAGTTGAAACCAACCAAGAAATCCTAAACAACATCGCCAAACGTTGCCGTGCCACTCCACGCGCGGCCAACTATCTTCTGAAACGTTGTCGCGACCTCGCTCAACTAGAAGGCTCAGAACTTTCAGACCAAATTGTTGAAAGAACTTTCTCTCTTCTTGAAATAGACAACCTTGGCCTCAACGCTCCAGACCGCGCTGTTCTCGAAGCCATCATTGGCAAATTTGGTGGCGGACCAGTTGGCCTCAATACTGTCGCCGCCGCAACCGGTGAGGAAACTTCAACCATAGAGGACGTCATCGAGCCATATCTTATCCGCCTCGGTCTCCTCGAACGCACTCCCCGCGGCCGCACCGCCACAGCAAGCGCCTACGAACATATTCAAAGTATCTAAATAAAAAACTATGTCAGGACATAATAAATGGAGCAAAATTAAACATAAGAAAGCGGCAACTGATGCCGTGAAGAGTAAGGTATTTAGTAAACACGCCGCTTTGATTGCAATGGAATCAAGGCTAGCCAAGGGTGATACGAATTCGCCAAGCCTCGCCGCCGCCATTGAGCGCGCTAAGAAAGATTCGATGCCGAAGGAAAACATCGAGCGCGCGGTTGCAAAAGGCGCGGGCGTAGGCGGCGAGGCTTATGAAGAAGTGATGTTTGAGGCCTTTGGTCCAGGCGGTACCGCTATGATAGTTACTGCCGTAACCGACAACAACAACCGCACCGCCCCAGAAATACGTCACATTTTCTCAAAAGCTGGTTTTGAGCTTGGCACTCCAGGCTCGGCTGCTTGGGCCTTTACCAAAACAGCTGCTGGCTACGCGCCACAAAACCCCTTAGAACTTTCCGACAGTGATGGTGAAAAACTCGCTAACTTGATTGAGGCTCTGGAGGAACAAGATGACGTACAGGATATTTACACTACCGCAGATTCACCTGAAGATGACGAGTAGGTTCACAAAAAGGCTGGCGCTACGCGCCAGCCTTTTACCTGTATACCAAATACTATATACTAAATTTATGAAAGTTTTAGGTATTGACCCTGGGTATGACCGAATGGGAGTGGCGATTTTGGAAAAACAAAACGGACAAGAGACACTTCTCTTCTCTACTTGTATAGAAACCGATAAAAAATCAGAATTGGACGACCGACTGTTCGAGCTAGGGATTGCTTTTAAAAAACTACTCGAAGAACACGAGCCTGATATGGTTGGTATCGAAAATCTCTTTTTTAATAAAAATGTAAAAACTGCTATCGGGGTAGCTGAGGCGAGAGGGATAGTGATGTTCCTTGCGCGATCCGCTGGTGCAAAAGTTCTTGAATTTAGTCCACAAGAAATAAAAATTGCCATAACCGGCTACGGCAAGAGTGACAAAACCGCTGTTATTGATATGGTTAAACGACTGGTTAAGAACGCCCCAGATAAGGCTCTGGACGACGAATATGACGCCATCGCTGTTGCTGTAACTGCCCTCGCCCATCACCGATAGAGATAACTCAAAACTAAAACTACAGGGGTTTAACCCCTGTAGTTTATCCAAAAAGGTTTTCCACATAGCTCGATTTGCACCGGCAAAAATTAACAATTAAACTGGTGCGCACGCTAGTTGCAGAGAAAAAGTTTTTTTGATAAAACCAATAGCATTAAAAACAAAACCAAGATAAAACTATGATCTTTTTTGGAATGATTCGCAATGACAAGGAAGAAGAAGTGGAGGAAGAGGACGGCGACGCCGGACTTGATGATTCGATGCTTGATGAAATCAGTGACGACGATAGTCACGATGATGACACTGAAGGATTTGGTCATATTGACGAAAACAGTGTCGCCAAAGATGACAGTGATGAAAAAGATGATGACGATGATGAATCTGACGAAGAGGATCTAGAGGAAGACGCAGAAGATGTCGACTTTGATACTTTTGATGATATTGATGAGATGTAGTTTTGATTTAGTAATCAGTGGTTAATTGTAAGTTATCAGTTATTTGTTACCAGTGCAAACAGACAACTTACAACTAACCACCGACCGCACAGAATTTAAAACCCCGAGCCAAAGGCTCGGGGTTTTAAATTCTAAACCAACACCACCAAACTCTTCTTCCCTCTTTTCAAGATAGAAATATCCATTTGGCTAAATACTTTTTCAACATCAATCACCTTCTCACCATTTAACGAAACCGCGCCGCCTTCCACAAACTCACGCGCTTCTCTTTTGCTACTTGCGAGTCCGGACTCAACCAAAACATCAATCACATTCTTTCCTTTATATTCACCGAAGGTAGGAGCGTTTTGTTTAAGCATTTCTTTTTCTTTATCATTCAACCCAGAAAGAGTCGCTCCTCCAAACAAAATACCAGAAACCCTCTCTGCAGCCACAGCCACCTCTTCACCATGAACTAAAGCAGTCACTGCAAAAGCTAAGCGCTTTTGTGCCAAACGCGAACTTTTATCATTAGCAAAATCTTGCTCAATGGATGCAATTTCTTCGAGAGATAAAAAGGTAAAAAGTTTTAAATAATCAACTACACTTTCATCAGAACTATTTAGCCAAAATTGATAGAAAGCGTATGGTGAAGTTTTCTCAGCGTCGAGCCACACAGCATTACCTTCACTTTTGCCAAACTTCTTTCCGGTCGCTTTATCAACAATAAGCGGCACCGTTAAAGCATAAGCAGTCTTTTGTTCTTTGCGGCGAATCAAATCAACTCCAGCAATAATGTTACCCCACTGGTCGCTACCCCCAATTTGCAAGTCACAACTGTAGCGACGATTAAGCTCTAGATAGTCGTAAGCCTGGAGAAGTGGGTAAGCAAACTCAGTATAAGAGATACCTACTTCCCCTTCCATTCTTTTAGCGATAGCATCTTTTTTAACCAGTTCGTTTACTGTGAAGTGCTTACCAATATCGCGCAAAAAAGCAATGAGACCAAGCTCTCCGAGCCACTCTAAATTGTCAACAAAAGTTATCTCATTGCTGCCAAGCAAATTCTTGGCCTGTTCAGCTAAACAACTAACTCGTCTCTTTAACTCTTCTGACTCAACCAGAACTCGCTCAGCGTCTGGTTTTGGATCACCAATCATTCCTGTCCCACCACCCACTAAAAAAATCACCTTGTGACCACCCTTATGTAAATGACTTAGGAGCATCCAAGTTACAAGATTGCCAAGATGTGCTGAATCAGCAGTTGGGTCGATGCCGAGATAAACTGTTCTTTTTTCCTCATCCAAAATAGTACCCAGACTCTCTGCGGAAAATTGATTAACAAAACCGCGCGCTGTCAATTCTTCAGATAATTTCATATTGATATAAATCTACCACAAGGGTCAATAGCTGTCTAAAACCCAAGGCCACTGGACAGCACGTGTTATTATGGCAATATTGCCAATAAACTGAATTATGAAAAACAAAAAAGTCCCATTTTTAAAGAAACACAAAGAACTATTAATAGACGCAATCATTGGTTTATTGGTTCTTGGTCTTGTTGCTTTTGGAGCGATTTTGGTTTGGGTGTCCACTATGGATATTCCAGATCTTTCTTCGTTTGAGCAGCGTCGCGTACTTCAATCAACCAAAATCTACGACCGCACCGGTGAGATACTCCTCTACGACCTTCATCAAGATGTGCGTCGTACTTTGATTCCTTACGAAGATATCTCCATCAACATAAAAAATGCGACCGTCGCTATAGAAGACGATTCTTTCTTTGATCATATTGGAGTTCGACCTTTTGCCATCATCCGTTCAATGATAACCAACACCTTAAGAAACGGCAGCCCGTTTAGCGGTGGTGGTGGTTCCACCATCACTCAACAGGTGATCAAAAACTCTATTTTGGTGCAAGAAAAAACCCTCACCCGCAAAATCAAAGAAGCCATCCTAGCAATTCGCCTGGAACAAGTTTTGACCAAAGAAGAAATTCTCAATCACTACCTAAACGAATCACCTTACGGCGGAACCATTTACGGTGTCGAAGAAGCTAGCCAAGCCTTTTTTGGCAAACACGCTAAAGATATAGACCTGGCCGAAGCTGCCTACTTGGCCGCTATGCCACAGGCTCCAACTTACTACTCCCCGTACGGTAACCACAAAGACTCTCTGGATAACCGCAAAAATACTGTTCTTGACCGAATGTTAGAACTCGGTTTCATCAGCAAAGAAGAATATCAAGGAGCTAAAGATGAAACAGTGGAATTTTTACCTCAAGCTGCTACCGGCATTCGCGCACCTCACTTTGTAATGTACATTCGTGACCAACTAGCCAACCAGTACGGCGAAGACGCTTTGGCTGAGCGCGGCTTTAAAGTAATTACCACTCTAGACTACGACCTAGAAGCAGCTGCCGAAGAAATTGTAAAAGAGAACGCTCTTAAAAACGAAAAGACCTTCAATGCTTCAAACGCTTCTCTGGTAGCGTTAGATCCTAAAGACGGTAGTATTCTCACTATGGTTGGTTCTCGTGATTACTTCGATGAAGATATAGATGGAAACTTTAACATCGCCCTAGCAGAGCGTCAGCCAGGATCTTCATTCAAACCGTTTGTTTACGCCACCGCTTTCACTAAAGGTTACACCCCGGCCACCACCCTCTTTGATGTGCCGACCCAATTCTCAACTGCCTGCTCACCAGATAACTTCACTTCAGAAGATGGTTGTTACTCACCACAAAACTACGACCACAGATTCCGTGGCCCCATCTCAATGCGTAACGCCTTAGCGCAATCTCTAAACATTCCGGCGGTAAAAACTTTGTATCTAGCAGGAATCAAAGATTCCCTAAAACTGGCTCACGACGCTGGCATCACAACCTTGAACGACCCTGACCGATATGGACTTACCTTGGTACTTGGTGGTGGTGAAGTAAAGTTGATTGATATGGTTGGTGCCTACAGCGTATTTGCCAACGAAGGAGTTAAGGTACCAATTAAATCAATACTACGAATAGAGGACTCTGCTGGCAATGTTATATACGACAACGAAGACTCGCCTTCTGGTCAAAGAGTCCTCGATACCAATGTGGCTAGAGAGATATCTGACGTTCTTTCAGACAACGTAGCCAGAACACCGCTCTACGGTTCTAACTCACTAATGTACTTTGGTGGTCGTGACGTTGCTGCCAAAACCGGTACCACCAACGACAAACGTGACGCTTGGATTTTGGGTTACACACCTAGTATTGTAGTTGGTGCTTGGGCCGGCAACAACAACAACGAATCAATGAATGAAATATCAGGTCTCATCATTACTCCACTTTGGCGTGAATTTATGGATGTAGCACTCGAAAAATTAAGTTCAGAATCATTTAATGACCCAGAACCGATAGCTGAAGACTTAAAGCCAGTATTGCGCTCTAATGGCCTTATAGTAGACCCTACAGCCTTTGCGGAAGATTTGGGTGACGGTTCATCAAATAAAGATGTTATGGAAGCTTTTTATCAAAACATCCATTCAATACTTTATTACGTAAACAAAGACAACCCCCTTGGACCAGTGCCAAGCAACCCGAGTTCAGATGCTCAGTTCCCTCTTTGGGAGTACGGGGTAACAGCTTGGAAAGGTGGGCAATTCTCTGACGAGAGTGGCAACAATGAAACCGGGACTGATACGGAAACGACAGAAGCTTCCGATGGAATAGATGTAGGGAGTAGGCAGTAACAAGAAAAGGCCGGCGCTTCGCGCCGGCCTTTTCTTATCCACCGTCACACATCTTACAAAATAACCTTCGGTGCCCCTTTCTCTCCCAGACGTCCTTTAAGGTGTGTCAAAATCTCTTTTTCTCGCATTTTTATTTCGCTACGCAACGCTCCGCCAGATAAAATGGATAAAGTTTTACTTCCTGGTTGATATTTAATTTTTTCTTTAGGAATCTTAAACCCAAGCAAATCATCAACCACCTCAATAAAAGCGTTAACAACTGTCGCCTCAGGCGCAATTAGTGTCTTTTTATATTTCTCAAATAAGTCACTGAGTTTTTTTACTTCACCACCACGCATAATGTTTTTATTATATTTCTTTAAAAAGGTGAAGCCCGTGCAAATGTACCACTTTTGGAGGAAAGATTACTTGTTCATCGGCATCACCAAATATCTAACAGATATATCATTAGCCCCTTTTATAACCATAGGTCTACCAATTCCGGCCATATTAAGTACGATGCTATCATCAGTAAAATGAGACAACGCTTCGGCAATATAACGTTGATTAAAGTTTAGGTTAAGCTCTTCGCCTTCTGTGTGTGCATTTACCGACTCAGTAGTGGTACCAACTTCCCCGCTTCCTGCAGAAACAGTGATGGAGTTTTTAGTTATATGCAAACCAACTTGGAAGAATTTGTTTAAAAAGATATTAGTCTTTTTAAAGGAGTGAATCAGATCTTCTTTAAGAAGAGTTGTTTTGGCAGCATATTCTTTTGGAATAATTTGTTCATAGTCAGGGAAAGAACCACTAACCAAACGAGAAGTTACATAAACATCTTCAAACTCGAGAGAAAACTGATTTTCATTAAAGCGACAGATTGGATCTCCGGAAACCAAATCACAAACCCTTGCCACTTCAATCGCATTTTTTTGTGGAATCAAAACCGAAGACTCAAAAACCACCCCTTTTTGCGGTACAGTTTTTTCAATCAAACGAAAAGAGTCTGTTGCCACAAATGTAAGAGAGTGTTCTTTTTTTTGGAAAATATAAACACTGCCAAGTTCTGGTTTAATAGAAGAAAGAGATGCTGCAAAAGCGGCTGTCTTGATTCCAAGAGAAAAAAGTGAGTTGTTAAGTTTTTGACCAGTAGCTTCGATTTTTGGAATAGAAGGAAACTCATCAAAAGGAATACACTTAATTTGTGTTTCTGACCCTTTACTTTCAACTACCAAACTGGAATCTTCAAAACGTAAGGTTACCTCTTTATCGTTGTTTAGATTTATAGTTTGAATCAGAACATTAGCTGGTACAGCAGCTGTACCTGCCTCTTCTACTTTTGCTTTAACTTTAGCTTCAATACCAATTTCTAGATTGGTGGCTTTTAGAATAAGGTTGTCACCTTCAACCTCCAAAAGAACACACTGGAGTACTGGCAAGGTTACATGTTTGGTACTGACACGACTAACCAACTCCAACTTCTCATATAGGTCTTTAGTGTTTAGAGTGATGTTCATAGTGGTTGATTATTTTTTAATCTTTTAAACATTATACTCTTTATTATTAGGGGTGTGGAAGTGTGTATATGTCAAAATCGTGGCCTGATATAATGATGATACAAAGAGGGGTTGTTGCGCGAGGTTGTTGATAGAGCTGGAGATAAGGTGGATAATAAGGGGAACAAACAGATTGTTTTATCTTCGGTAACAGATTTTGTTGTTTTTCAACAAGTAATCCCCAAGAAAAAAGTAAAATTATTAAGTGTTTTATACCAAAGTGTTTACCAGTATATCCACAGAGTTTTACACAGCTGGGTTGGAGTGGCTTAAATAAGGCGAGGAAAACCGGTGGCTAAAGCCACCGGTTTTCCTCGCCTTATTTAAGCATCATTCTTATCTGAGTCAGTTCTTCCTCTAGGTTGCTGTTGCCTTTTAATTCGGTTTTGATTTTTTCACAGGAGTGGATCACGGTAGTGTGGTCGCGACCACCTAGTTTCTGTCCAATTGAAGGATAAGAAATGGCGTAATCTTCGCGTAAGATATACATAATCAACTGTCTCGGCTTCACCACCTCTTTGCGCCTAGTTTTTTCGTAAATGGTTGCTGGCTCTATTTCAAAGTATTTAGCCACCTTCTCTACCACATCAGATATAGCTAGAGTTTTTCTTGGGCGGGTACTATTTTTGATGATTAACTTTACTTCGTCGAGTGACAGAGTGCGTCCCAAAAGCTGTGATTGACACATTATGCTGTTTAAAGCACCTTCGAGTTCACGAATGTTCCCTTCTATGGTGTAGGCGAGGTGTTGTACGACGTCTTCAGAGAGTGTGATGCTGTTTTGAGCTGCTTTAGCTTCCAAGATAGCAGCACGAGATTCTATGTCTGGAGCCGGTATGTCGATAATCATTCCTTGAGAGAATCGTGACTGAAGTCTCTCTTCCATACCAGAGAGTAGTGCTGGGTGAATATCGCTCGAGAAAACAATCTGTTTATTGTTATCGTGCATAGCGTTGAAGAGGTGGAATAGTTCTTCTTGAGTTTTGTCTTTGCTAGCCAAAAACTGAATGTCGTCCATGATCAAAACGTCGTATTGACGGTATTTGTCCTTAAAGTTATTGGCAGTTCCGTTTTGAAGGGAGTTAATAAAATCAACCACAAAACGTTCGCTGGTAACATAGAACACCTTTTTGCCGGCTTTTTTTAGTTGGTTCCCCACGGCTTGAATAAGGTGAGTTTTACCGTGACCAGTCTTACCGTAGATAAAGAGCGGGTTGTAGGCAATGCCGGGTTTTTCGCTTACTGTTTTGGCGGCGGCATGAGCCAGAGCATTAAATGGACCAATAACGAAAGTTTCAAAAGCATACTTAGGATTTAGATTGTCGCTCTTGTTGATGTAGTACTCTTCAAGGGGCAATGAGGCATTAACTGTTTGAGAGCGAGAACTTTCAATTTTTTTCTCGTTTCTTTGTACTACAGCATATTCAACACTGCGTACGTGTGGAGTTAGTTCGCGTAGAACTTTAAGAATCATTGGCTGGAATTTGTCAAAAAGCCAATCACGAACAAAGATACTTGGTACACCGATGGTGACAGTACCGTCGTCTAGAGAAACTATATGGGTGTCACGGAACCAAGTTTTGAAGTTGGCTGGAGTAATAGAGAGTTCAATGTTTACCAAGGCGTCGTCCCACAACTGTTTAACATCAATGTTTTCAGAATGAATGATGCTTTTTGGTTCAGTTTGAGATAGTGAGTTCATAAGATTGGTTTCCAGAGTGTGAATGAATTATACCTCTATCAAGACTACTGTAAACTTTTTTCAAAATTAGACCAGAAGTTATTGATTTGTTGAACTGTTTGACGTCAAGTGTTTATAACTTGTTGATAAGGGTGGGGATAGGAACAGAGTCGAGAACAAGTAATTAATAATAAGGAACAATGACGAAAACCGAAGGTTTTCGTCATTGTTTAACTACCCCATTCTCCCGTCTCCTCTTTTTGTAAATTTTAAAATTATTAATTTTCAGTGTTTAAAACAATTGAATTATTGGTTATTGAATTAAAATTGAAAATTAATAATTTAAAATTAGGGGTTAATAGCTATGTTTTGGTTAATGATTATCAAAGGGCTTGGGAAGGTATAAAACCTTGAAAAATATACTGAATAGTGTATAGTTGCGGAACTAAAATATATTTTATGTCTAAGAGAACTTACCAACCAAGCAAAAAGAAGCGCGCCACCACTCACGGTTTTTTGGCTCGTAAAAATGACGGTTCAAAAGTGGTTCAGGCTCGTCGTCGTAAGGGTCGCGCCAGTCTTGCTGTTAAGACCGTTAACAAGGGCAAATAAACTCTGGTGAAACGATTGAATATGAAAAGGCCGGCGGCGAAGCTGCCGGCCTTTTCATATTCCCTATTTACCCGTAAACTAAAGCGATGTTGAAGAAAAAAGAGCGTCTGACAACCACAGAGTTCAATAAGGTTTTTGCTACCGGTCAAAGACGACATAGTGTATTGCTGCAACTCATCTATGCTAAGGGTGAAGTTTTTCATGGTGCAGCTGTTGTTGGTAAAAAAGTCTTTAAAAAAGCGGTTGACCGAAATCGCCTAAGACGACGTATCTACAACATACTTTATCGTCTCTCAAAAGATGGTGAACTTCAAGGAACTTTTATCTTGATTGCTAAACCAGCCTGTAAGGAAGCTTCTTTTACCGACCTAAGAGCTGATATCGACCAGCTTCTATCAAAGTTTTAAATAATCCTAAACTAGATTTTCCATCCAGTTACGGGTATAGTTTAGCCAAGTCTAAGAAACTGTCTAATATCTCATCGAGGTCCAAAGTGTCTCAAAATATGAGCGAAAATTGTGTATGTTGAGGAGGTGAATCTGGTATTCATTGACGAAACATACATAATTTGCAGCCATATTTTGAGACACGATGACCCGAAATGAATCAAAACAAGGATATTTTCATGGTGAGATATTAGACAGTTTCTAATGACTGTCTAACGGAATGTTTTAAAGGTTAAATTCACTTTATGTTTTCTACTATTTGGCACACTGTCTTCTTTGATCCTGTTTATAACGGTTTGGTCTTCTTCATTGATGCTATTCCCGGCGGTGATGTTGGTCTCGCTATTATTTGTATAACGGTATTGGTTAAGTTTGTTCTTCTCCCCCTCTCTATCAGCGCAGCTAAAACTCAAAAAGCGATGCGAGTTTTGGAACCAAAGCTTTCTGAAATAAAGGAGAAACACAAAGACTCAAAAGAGGAGCAAGCCCGCGCCACTATGGAAGCTTATAAAGAAGCCGGTGTTAAGCCTTTGGCTAGCGTTGCTCTCTTGTTTTTGCAGATACCAATAATCATTGCTTTGTACCTTTCTGTATCAAGGGGTGGTGGAGTACCTCTTCCAGGAATAAATATCGAACAGTTGTATTCCTTCATTCCGGTACCAGAATCGGTCAATATGATATTTCTTGGTCTCGTGGATATAAGTAAAAAGAGTCTGGTCTTGGCTCTTTTGGCTGGAGTAACTCAGTTCTTTCAAGCAAAGTTTGCTATGCCTAAACCGCCAGAGAGAAAGCCAGAAGATAAACCGAGTTTCAAAACAGATTTAGCTCACAGTATGCACATTCAGATGCGCTACGTGATGCCTGCAGTTATTTTTATGGTGGCCTATTCTATTTCAGCTTCAATAGCGTTGTACTTCACAGTAAGTAACTTAGTAGCTATTGCTCAAGAGTTGGTAGTCAGAAAGCATAGGTAGATTTACAAAAAGGCCGGCAGCGAAGCTGCCGGCCTTTTTGTTACTCCCCTACCCTATACCACCAAAGGGTGCCATTCATTTTGTTAATGAAGAATATATTTCCGTTACTTAGAGTGAAATCGGTTACATCGATATCAAATCCTGCTTGGTCGGTTAGATTGATGGATAGTTCGGCAATGCCACTTTCAAGATCCACCTTCCAGATATTGTCCTGGCTGTTTAGTATCCCTTTATACCAAGAGACGGCGTAGTTTTGGTTGGCATTATTGTCTCCAGCACACCACATTGTTCTGGTAGCTGTTTTACTAAAGGCACATTTTTCCGGTAACACGATGATTGGTACTTCGGTTTTTTCGTTTGTGGTTGTGTCCAGCTTCTCGGAAACCATAAAGCCTAGAGTTTTGTCGTAATATGAATAAACCAAAGTACCGGCTTCTTGGCTGTTGATGCTGGTTAGAGATGTTTTTGTTTCGGTCAGTTTTTGAATGTTATTTCCAGAAACTGTATATACACCACCAGATAAAACGCTTGAGACTTTGTTTGAGATTGTTGCGCTTCCGTCATCATTCCAGGAAACTCTTGCGTCAACAAAAGGTATTTGCCAGAGAACATTTGTTTCCATTGTTTTTCGATCAAAGCTGTACGCAAATGTTTGGTTGTTTAGAACTTTTGTGTAGTAAAGGGTTGTGCTGGAAACCAAGTAAAAATCTCGGCTATCGGTTGGTATTATTAAAGTGTCTTGCGCAGTATCGCTTATTTGATACCAAGCGGTACTGGTTGTGTTGTCGTCTTCTTCTCTAACCAGAACAACACTCCCGCCTTCTGGGTCAAATACAGCATCAGTAACCTTGCCAATTGTATTGTTCAATAAACGATTTTCTGACTTGGCATTCAAATCCATCTTAAACACATAACCTGTCCCCCTTTCGGCATAGAGAATGTTTTTTTCTTCAAGAGACTCGATAAACGCGTAGCCTGCAATTGGTCGCTCGGTTAGTTGTTCAAGAGGTGAAGAAGATATTTCAATGAGTGTCTCCTCAGGCGGAGTAGTGATTGGGGTTGGTTCGTTGACTCCGATATTGGTGAGATTTGAAAAAGTATCTTTAACTGCTGTCGGCGCACCAAAAAAAAGTAAATACACCCACAAGCCGGAAGCTAGTATGAGAATGGTGACTCCGATTATGGTAAATATTTTTTTGGTCATAGATTCTTTAATTATTTAACTGATTTTACTTGGCACAGTAAATTAAATTTGGTTTTTCAGAGTATGTTCCACCAGCTGCGGTACATTCATTAATGGCTTCCTTGCAACTATAGTATGTTGGGGTTAGTTTCGTGCAAGGAATTTTATCACCCGTCTTTTCTGCTTGGGTATTTTGAGTGGCTGTGTTTTGAACCGTCACCTTAGAAGCGTTTCTCAAAATATCCAGTTTGGTTATTTCTGGGTTGATGGTGCCAAGTAAAGTGGTGGCACTCAAAATTATTAAAAGACCAATTAAAGAAGCTTTTATGTCTTTCTTAGCATCGGCCTTGCTAGTCACCACGTCGGTCAGCATGTATTTAAAACCAGCCATCATTAACTTGATTACCGCCAGCAAGGCAGCAGCGCCGATGAGTAGTCGGTACACAGCGTTTACGTATATTTCGGTAGAGGTGATACTTCCCCCGATGAATGGTATGTCTTCAAAAGTACTAAAAGCCAAACTACTAAGTGGCAGTGAGAAGGTGATAAGAAAGACAAATGTTTTGGTTAGATTTTTCATAGCCCGAAGTTTAAGTTAAAGAAACCTGAAGCGTTTTCGGTCAGTTTGATTTGGTGTCCAAGTTTGAAACCAACACGGTAACTTCGCGTTGTGTCTTCTGGCCGGAAGAGGGTTACTTTACGCCAGGCATTGGTTTCTAGGGGTTGTCTGTCTATTGTCCACTCGGTTAGGAGTTCGGGTGGTTCGTCGGTTTGGCCAATAAAGTATGGCGCTACCAGAATGGAACTTTCAGTGCCGATGAGGTTGAAAGAACCTTGAATGGCACTCTGAGATTGACCGCGGAGAGGGTTGTCTTCATAAAATACAACTTCATAAGGGCTTAGATCGACGTAGGTGTTTTTCTTTATGATGTTGCCACTTGAATCCGTTACTGATAGTCCGACCAAAGTTCGTCCAGCCAGTGGGGCGGTGAAAGTTAGTATGTTTGGAGTCTCGCTTTTGGCCATGGCTGCCTTGCCGTTTATTTGCCAAGAATAGTTAGAGGTCTCGCCTCCGGTTATAAGGGCTATTACTCTAACTGGATTACCGGCGGAAGGTTCTCTTCGTCCTTCGTAAAAACTGGGTACGTAAGTATCGGCTTCAACAATTAGATCAACGTTTATAGTTGGTGATGACTGCCCTATTTTGCCACTAGACACTGGTAAATATTGGTTCGACAAAGAAGAAGTTTGAGCCAAAAGTGGCAATGGCAAAAAAACCAAGGCAATTAGTGTAATTGATAAAAAAGCAAAACGGCTCATATCATAAATAGGATAGCACGTAAAAGGCTTTAAATTGGTGATGGCTGTTAATCCAGCTCTTCTTTGGCGGTAAAGACAGGCCAGAAAATTGCCCAGGGTACTAGGTTAAAAAGAGGAATAAGATAGAAGGAAAAAGCCATAGCCAGAAATAGAATTCCTTTACCGTGGAATGGGTGCATTCCACGGGCCTTCATAATGACAAAGGCGGTTACTAAGGAGAAACAACCACAAAGTAGGGTTACAATCATTCCAATAAGCATGAGAGCGATGGCGGCGTCACTAAGTGACCCAAAGGTGACTGTGTCGGCAGCGCTACCAAGCCAAGTTTCATCTAGTATTGCACCGCCCCCAAGACTAACGAGACTAAGTACTCCAAACAAAATCTGAATGACATATATAGGAAGTGTGCTTTCAAATACCATCGTTACTGATGTGACTGCGGCAGCTATTTTGGCGGGTGCTTTAGCGACTTTGCGAGCGTTTTGAATTACTTGTCGCTGACTACGTGGAGAGTTGTCGTTAGCTGCTGCTCTGCGGTTGTCATTGACGGCGTTTGGCCCACTGTTTCTCGAGCGTTGTCCTAGTTTGATGCCAGTGTTGTATGGCGCAGTTTCTTTTTTAACATTTTGGACTTTTGGTGGCATAGGTATGTAAAGTATACATCATATAGAGAATGGCAGGAGGCGAAATTAAATTGAGGAGTTGCCCCCTAGGGGGCAACTCCTCAATTTAATTTCGCCTCTCATACTTTTAACCTTGTGACGCCTTAAGCTCAGCGCGGGCATTTTTGATTTGCAGAATCTGTGACGGGTCGGAAGTGATGATTTGGTCTTCAGTGTAGGAAGCAATGACTTTGATGGCTACGTGCTTCAGGCCCGCAAAGAATATTCCCTCACCCACTCCGGACTCGAGTAGTAGCATTTTTTCTTCGTCCGTGAGGTTGAAGGTTCTTTGGATGTTGTCGATAGCAGTTGGCGACTGCTTCATCAAAAGTTGTAGCGAAGAGTTGGTGATCATCGGTACGCCGTAAGGAGAACGAAGGAAGTCATCAACGTCTTGGGTAATAGTGGAAATGCCAAGGTAGTACTTGCGACCACGTTTGGCAAGTGAAAAAAGGAACGAAGCGGTATCTTCCGACTTCATCATCCACCAAGCCTCGTCGATAACAAGAAGACGCTTCTGGAGGCGACGGCGAATTGCGCTCCAAATGTGGTTGGTGATGATATACATCGCCACAGTTTTGAGTTCGTCTTCCATATCGCGAAGTGAGAACACTACGAACTTTTGGTTGATATCAACGTTGGTAGCTTGGTTCATAAAACCAGACCAAGTACCACTAGTGTATTTTTGGAGACGTGAAATAAGTGAGGAACTGCCTTCCATTCCGGCCAAAACCATCTCAAAGTCTGAGAGAAGTGGCGGTTCCATATCACGAAAATCAACGTCACCGGTAATGTCTTTAAGTGCGTAAACCTCATGTAAAGCTTGGTCGATAACAGTTTCCTCTTCTGGAGAAAGACCGCCAAGCATTAAGCGGAAGAGACCAATCAGCTCAATAATATGTGAGCGAAGCACATCCTCAGGAGCTTCGTCTTCTTGCGGTGCCGGTAGGTCGAAGGGGTTAATATGGTGAGCCGAAGAAAGTGAAATATTAAAGAAGCGTCCACCGGTAGCCTCGGCCAAGTATTCGTATTCCCTTTCCGGGTCAATCACAATCACTTCAGTACCAAACATCAAAGAGCGAAGAATTTCTAGTTTGGTGGTGTATGACTTGCCGGCTCCGGAAGTAGCGAAGGTTACCGAGTTGTAGTTGGTCAATTGATAGCGGTCAAAAAGAACCAGTGAAGAGTTGTGACGGTTAATACCGTAAAGAATTCCCGAGTCGCTGGTCAGGTCGAATGAGGTAAAGGGAAAGAAACTGGAAAGTGGTGAAGAGTTGAACTTGCTATGTACTAAGAGTTCGTCGGTCATATTAGGCAAAACACTGCGGAGTCCTTGTTCTTGCTGGAAGAGTGCCGGTTTCATATAAACAAGACGCGAATCAAGAATACCTTTAACTTCGGATTCGATTTTGTTAAGAGTGTCGTCATCGGCGCCATAGACAGCAATGTACAAACCAACATCAAAGAGCTTTTCTTCAGCTTGTTGAAGTTTGTCGCGTAGATCTTCAAGGTTACGGTAGGCGGCTTCGAGTTGTGGGTCGCGCACCATTCCCTTCTCGGCGTTCATATTGATTTGACTTTGCACCTCAGCCACTTTTTTTTGAAACTTTTTCAAAGTTTCAGCAGTGTCTATTGGATGAATCATTATGGTAATGTCCATCTCATATTCAAGGTTCAAAACCGGTTCGAGCCAGCCGTCGTTTAGGTAACGCGGATAAGACACGGCAAAGAAAACACGCGCGTTGGTCCCGCTTACGTTAATACTACGCGGCGTAACACTGACAGCCGAAGGCGCTACTACATCTTCGAGAGTCATCAAAGCACTCTCGGTGTCCAATACTTGTTCCCCTTTTGGTTTTTGTTTTAATAAATCCAATATACCCATACCTTTAATACTAACCTATATCCGGTGCTTTACCTTGCACATCTCCCGGATTAAAAATGTGATAGAAGAGTTCTACCAACTCGTCATTTTGGAGCGTAATGGTGCGAATACCAATTCGTGAGAGTCCTTGCTCTACCAAGGCAGCCCTTTGCTCTAGTTGTAATTTGTGTTCAGTGAAGTCCTTATCGTCAAAATAAACACTGTTTTTCTTGCCAAAAAGATTGCTAAAGCCTTTTAAGTTGGACTGCAGGTTAGCGGCAATTGGAGTATAAGGAATAATGATAAAGAAACTCTTACTCATCACGTCTACTTCTTTGGTGAAGTTTTTGATGAATTGCATATACTCGCGGAGCTGGATACGCATCAAATCGTTGTCTTGTTTGTTTTCGCGTTCTTTTAGGAGTTTAAGATATGGTTCTATGTTTAGACGTCGTGATTGGATATAGAATTGCACTGAGAAGTCTAGGGTGTTGAGGAAGTTTTGAAATTGACGCAAGATGGCTTCTTGTTCATCTAGTGATTTAAGGGCGAAGTTTATAGAAGAAGCCAAAAGCACGGTATTCATTTGACCGTTCTTCAAAATAACCACGTTATCTTTTATGTCGCGCAAGGGTACAAAATCTTGAGTTGTGTTTTTGGTAGCCATTATAGTTATTTTTGGTTAGCCTTCATTTCTAGTTTGCGAGCCAAAGAAGTAAGATTGCTCCCCTCTTCTGGCGGGGTGTAGGTGGGGCTGGAAAAAGAATTTCCCTCTTGGTCTTGGTAAACACTCTCATTCTTTTTGCGCCATAAGTACAATTTTGTATTTCGGGTGTAAGCAATCACTGATTCTAGAAATCGAGAAAAGGGCTGATTATTTACCGGATAAAAACCAAGAGCAAACGCGAGACCGGCAACCGGAAGACCGAGAAGTACAAAAACAATTAATGGTGCCGTAAAGAAGAGTACGGTAGCGAGTCCAAGGCCGCCACCTAAGTAAACAAACTGACGCCAAGTAAGGGGGCCAAAAATTTTGTCTTCTATTTCAATAAATTGAGGTACTTCAAAACGCATAAAATAATGACACACGAGAAGTCTTTCAAGGTGTGCCATTATTATACGATAGTTTCTACTTTTATTTTGATTCAGCCGTGGACGAATTACCTATAACATCGTCTTGTGTAGAACGATGCACTTCCTCATCGTCATTATTTTTATTTACAAATACTCCGTAACCGTGAACATTTTTAGCATCTGATTCAAATGTATGAATAGCTGGGATGCGAGGAGTTTCTGTTTGATCCGGTTTGGTAATTGTGGGTTGTTCGGGGGTAATAACTGGTGTACTTGGCGGCATTGCAGAAGCTGCAAAAGTGGGAGCTGGCTCTATTTCGTCCGCCGGCGCCTGAAACTCTTTTAAGGCCGAAGCCGCCTCAGCTGAAGGCAAGACTTCTTCAATACCGGAACCTTCCAAAGTAGCGCCGGCGACCACCTCCTTCCCTGGAGTGAACTGGTCATCCAAAAAGTTCATTATCGGCTCAACCAAAGAAAATAGTTCTTGATCAATATAGGCGGTAATGATTTCTGCTATTGAGGTTTCTATTTCTAGAGATTCTTTTATTCGGTTGATAAAACCTTGACGCGGCAAAAACATATAAAGAACCAACTCAATCTCCATTCGTAGTATATCTTCTTGTTCTTTGGTAAAACGATTTTCTACCGCCACTTCTTCTATCACTTTGTCTACGATGCCATAATCAAGAAGTTCGCGAATATCCGGCGGTAGGTTTTGGTACCGTTCGATAAACTCTTCTGTTTGATTTGGATTTGTGTACATAAGCTTTAACTACTTTTAACCTCCTTTTATTTTGCTCTTCGCCTCTTTTCGTATTGCGTCACCAGCATTCTCATTGAGTGCCGCGGTTCTTCCTGTGAATAGATTTTGTAACCAGCTCATACCTTCAACCACACCGGCGTAACCACCAGCTTGTTTTGCTGCTTCTTTTTCTTTGTCGGCCAATTTTTTCTTATCAGCCATGATTTCATCCATTTTAGTGTCTCTCGCAGGGTCTTTCTTGTCCATAGCGGCAAAGGCAACCATTTTTTCTTTGAGTTTGTCTTTGTCGTCTTTAATATCATCGAGCAAGGTTTGGTCGACATTGCGCTCTGTACCAATTTGATAGCGATGCATTTCTCGGCTAACAGCCTCTTTTTGTTTGGCTAGAGCCTCTGTGTCGGCTTCTATACCTGCTTTAAGATCGTCAATTTGAGCCTGATACATTCTTTGCTCGTCGGCATCGCCAGTCTGACTTTTGTCTTTTTGTAATTTGCGAGCTTTTTTCTTGTCAGCGTCTATCTTTGCCTCAAGAGCATCCTGTTCGGCACGGAGGCGTAGTACTGTTTCATCGTCATCATCAACTTTTCCAAAAATTCTCTCTGTGTAGGCTTTCTCTTTCTTAGCCAATTCTTCTTTTTGTTGTACGTATCCAATTTTGGAACCTTCACCAAGGTTAAGTGCCTGACTAACTCTTTTGGCCCCCGGTGCTTGGCGCACGTCGTAGCTGACATTCCCAGCTTTGTCTGCTGCTTCGAGTGCGCGTCTCGCCATAAATGATTTAAATTTGCCATATTTCTCCGCTCCTTCTACGGACCCGATATCTCTTAGTTTTCCACGAGCGCCGGACTTGTCCATTTTTTCCAAAACAGCTCCAGCACCTTTTCGCAAACCATATGCAGCGAGGCCAGCAGTTAAACCACCAGTTACAGCACCAGTCCCTTTCTTCACCATATTCATTCCATAATCCGCGCCAACGGCACCGAGGGATTTGGCTACCATTAGTGAAGCATAAGCAAACCCCATCACCACCATAAAATAAATTATAGAACCCCAGAAACTGTAGCCACCTTGAACGTTGCTGAAACTTTGCAAAGCATAGAGTGACAAGTACAGCATAAAAATATATGCCGGTGCTATCAGAGATTGGTTGATGAGTTTTTTGAAGTAGTTACCCCCACGACCTGCCAATTGTGGGAAGATAAGTCCTAAGAAAATCACCGGCGCGAATATCATCAAAAAAGTAAGATACATAAAACGAGTGAACAGTATGAGACTGCCGGCAGCGAAGATGAATCCCATAGCGATGAGCATTGCCATCACAAAGAAAGCCAAAACCACAATACTCCAACCAATGTCGGCGTCGCTCTCCACGCTACTGTCCGCATATTCTGAAGGGTCGGTGAGTTCTTCTGCTACCGAACCACTATTTTCCGGAAAGTTGTTAAGACTGGTAGCGGCAATAAAACCACTGGAAATACGGTTGATTGGAATACCAAGAATGGTATCTGGATATTGATTTGCCACCATCAATTCACTTACTTGATAGGCCAAGAAGTTGTTGAAATCGATTATGACACGTACAAAATAAAGGCTAAAGTTTATTAGTACTGCTGCCACAATAATGCCGCCCAAGAGACGTTTGGTTTGGCTGTCGTCGGAAGAGAGAATGGTTTTGAAGCCAGCCCAAATGACACCAAAGATAAAGAGTAGGTTGAAGATGTCGCGTACCACGGCCCAGAGAGCTTCGACTGCCTGAGTCAGTCCTCGATTGTCGGAGAATTCAGCCATATTGACTACAAACAGTGAGATGCTGGCATCTAAAAGCCAAGCACCAATACGCGCAAAGAAAGCACCGATGGCAGTAACCACGTAATAGATGACACTCTGAATAGTGCTTAGTTCCCTATCGGCTGCATAAGCCGGCATAGTAATGAGAGAAAAAATAGCCAATACCAAAAATAGAAAGAGGGATACTCTAAAAGTATTTCTCACTATTTTGTTTTGGTAAGACAAGTTCATATTTCGGTTTAACTACTTGGTGGGTAGTCAAAGGTTCCGCCACAGCTCTTTCTCTTGGTCGCTATGTCGTAAAGGAATTCATCAATCAGAGCGGCTAGTTTGATGTTTAGGTATTGTTCGCGGAGTTTGTTGACTTTGCTACTGGTAGTGAAGAGGTCTTGACTCTTGTAACTGAGGTAGGTATTCATTACGGCCAACTTGGTGCTGCTGTCAGTAGCGTTTGCGTATTGAGTATTAAGTGTCTCAAGAATGCTTATAGTTGTACTAGATACCGCGTAATTAGTAGTGGCGTTGTCTTTTTCGGTTTTGAGTTCATCAGTAAGTTCAAGATCAAAACACTTGGGGAATTTAGTTGAGTTATCTGTAAGTTTTACATCAAGTTCATCAAATATATCAAGTATATCTTGCTGCAGTTCTTGATATTCTTTTTCTGCTTTTAAAGAGTTCTTAATAACGCTGGCCGAGCTGGTTTGGTATTTGCTCACATCATCTTGGGCTAGAGCGTCGGCATAGGAGAGGTCGCCGGAGTCACCAAATAAATTGACGCTGTAGTCTGGGTTGCCAGAGAGTCCAAGCACACCGGCTGCACCTTGCAAAACTTGGTTGGTGAGGTTGGTCATAAATGATGAGGCGACTTCGTTGAACTCATCCATATCAAGAATCTGCAGAGCTGGAAGTTCGCCAAGTAGGAATGATGCACTATGGGAGTCAACACTTAATGGTTTTGTTATATAACATTTTTGGGTTGAGCCACTACCGCTGGCGTTTGGTATATCTTGGCAGACTTCTGTTGGTTCGAAGCCGCCAGAGAGATCTGCTTTTTGTTTGGAGATGGCCAATTCTTCTTGGATGGCGTTGTTTAGTTTTACTGTTTCCTTCAAGATTTGGCAGCTAGTATTTTTTGCGTCGCAACTTCTAAAAGCTAGATAAAGAACGTCGCCTGGGTCCATATTGTCCAAAGTGTCAGCCTCAGAACATTGGTTGTTGGTTGAGGTTTCGTCGTAGTATTCTTGGACAAAATTGTTGTAGAGAACGGTTCTTAGTTCGTGAGTTTGTGCTGATGAACACTGATTATAAGTGCCGTCACCGAAGATAAACTCGGTCGCTGCTTTTTCTATGGCTTCTTGATAGTAGTCGGCGAAGTTTTGGATGAAAGGTATTTCGCCATTTTGACCATCGGCTTGCCCACCTAGCCATTTTAGTAGCTCACTTTGTAGCTGTTGTGTCAGATGCTCTTTGGTAGCATACACTAAAGGGTCGAGATTAAACTCTTTATTTTCAAGGTTTTGTTGGAGGTCAGTAAAAGTGTCGGTCAAATCCTTGATAGAGTTTAGAAGTGTCGGAGTTTCTGATTGGTCGGATACAATGGTGACTTCTGTTCCACCAGTTACAGAGCTGGTAAGGCCACCAACCAAGTTATCTAAGAGGCCAGCTTTCGCACTTAAGGGAGAAACCATAAGAACTCCCACAAAAAACAAGGAGACAAGGTTATTTATGGTTATTTTCTGAAAAATTTTTTTCATAATTATTCCACTTTAATAAGGCGAGAAGCCGTATCGCTACTACTCCATTGTATACCAAGCTGATCTAATTTTAGGTAAAGATTTGTGATAGCCGTGTACAAAGCTTGGCGGTCGGCTTCAAAGCGGCGGAGGCGAATCATTGTCGGTAGACTGTCCTCGAAGACCTTACGGAAAGCGGTAATATCTGAATACATTGCTTGGTAAACATTTATTAAAGAAAGATGTTCCTTAATAAGAGAATCTGGTACCGGTAGCACCAACATTTTGTCGCGCATTCCGGCATAGGCCTCTATTATCGGGTCCAATTTAATGATTTGTTCCGGTACGTTGGCGGTGAGAGAGGTACTTAATATGGCCAATTCGTTTGGAGAATCTTTAGCGCTAGTGTAGCTTAGGGCGATTTCAGCTACTTCATTGCCATATTGGCGAAGATTAGCAGCAGAGTTGCTGCTAATTACATTTATGTCATTTTCTGTGTATTGTTTGTCGATTATAAGAGATTGCAGTTTTTGGCTGGCAGAAAGTAAAGTAGCGCCGGTATTAAAGCCGGTACTGCTGTTTTGGGCTAAGCTAGCCACGGCAAAATCAGTTACTAGTTCTTTGGTGTAGTTGGTCCCTGCACTTTCCTCACTCAGGTTGATGGTGTTTTTGGCTAGAGCTTCTTGCCAGTCTGGGACTTGGTCGTTGTTGGAGTCTGTGACTTGTATGAAGTTTCTGGGAATAGTAGTGACAGTGGATTCTTCAAGGGTGATGGTCGGCTCCTTTTGGCTGGACAGCCAAAAGGAGCCGACCATAATGGTTAGACCGGCAATTAAGGCAATCAAAACTCGCGGATGAATTTTCACAATAACCTCCAGATTACTCCCCTATTATAACCTAGAGGAGTTGAGTTTGAGTGAAGTTATCTTCAGTTTTTGTGCGAATGATTTAATTTTTCAGCTAGCTTTATCCAAGTGTCTATATTTAAATCTTCAGCGCGTATGTTATGTGACAGTTCCATTGCAGTAAAAACTTTTTCCAGTTCTTCTCTTTCAAAACTAGGGTCTTCTCCTTTAGCTAAGTTACTCAAGAGTTGTTTGCGTTTCTGACCAAACCCGATGTGTAACAGTTTAAAAAAGAATTTTTCATCGAAGTTTTTAAATTTGTTACGAGAAATATTATCGATGGCAATAATGCCGGAATCAACCTTTGGAGGTGGTGTAAAGTGGCCTTTTCCAACGGTTTTTATGTATTTCGGTTCGCCGTAAGCTTTGATTGAAAGTGATAAAATAGACTCTTTTTCATCTCGAGATAAATCACTGGTGATTCTCTTAGCAACCTCTTTTTGAATAAGAAAAACCAAAGTGTTGGGCTGAATCGGACTTTCCAGAAAAGCGCGGAAAAGCATTCCGGTTAAATAGTAAGGAATATTGGAGACCACTTTGAAGTGGTGGTCGGTGAGGCCGAGCGCAGCGAGGCCGATTTCTCGTACGTCGTGATGATAGACTCGCAATTGTTTGTCGGCAATTTCAGTGGCAAAAGTTTTTTGGAGACTTTCAATAGCACGTTTGTCAGCTTCGAGAGCGATAACTGTTGCTCCTTGTGCGAGGAGTTCGCGGGTCAAAGCACCGGTACCAGGGCCAACCTCAACCACAGTGTCACCTGTTTCAATGTTGGCAGCTTCAACAAGCCAGCGTGGGACAACATCGCTGTTCAGAAAATGTTGACCAAGGCTTTTCTTGGTTTCGAACTTTTCGGTCATACGAGTAAGATACTGGATGGGTGGACAGTGTGCAAGGTAGGTTAGTAAAAGGCCGGCGCTTCGCGCCGGCCTTTTACCACACATCAATCAATCTCTATTACTGTCCCCAAAAATCCATCATCACTATCGAAGCCTCCGAAGCTGTTGCCACTAGAACTTCTAGTCGTTCCTTCCCCACCCTCAATGTGTTCACTCTCAATATCTTTAAGGAAAGTTGAAGCAATGTTAATTCTCTGAGTACCAAAAATAGTACGCATCTTGGCATAAGTGAGGAATACTTTTTTCTCAGCACGTGTCAGCGCCACATAAAAGAGTCGCCTCTCTTCTTCTTGGTCTGCCCCTTTTTCATCAAGTCGTTCGTGTGGGAATAGTCCTTCTTCAAGACCGGTCACAAAAACATAAGGAAACTCAAGGCCTTTTGAGGCGTGTACCGTCATCAATCGCACGGCGTCACGTTCTTCTTTGGCCTTCATCTCGTCTTGATCACTCTGCAAAGCCGCGTCTTCTATCACCGCTGCGACAGCTTCTTCCGGATCCATTTCGTCGTAACGCACCGCGAGAGTTACCAACTCTTGCAAGTTTTCAAAACGCTCCAGGTCTTCTTCGGTGCCGTTTTTCTTAAGGTCGGATTCTATTCCGGTACGTTTAATAATGAAGCGTAAAGTCTCGGACAACTTTTTAGTTCTGGCTTCGTCAGCTATGTCTTGCATCATTTGGTCAAACTGTTCTACTTTAGTTAGTGTCGCTCCTTTCAACTCACCTCGTCGACCTTCCAGTATCTTGAGTAAGGTGGCTGGGCCGATACCGCGAGTTGGTGAATTGATGACTCTGGAGAGGTCAGCAGTACTGTCTGGGTTGAGTGACAAACGTAAATAAGAAAGCACATCCTTCACCTCCTTCCTTTCAAAAAATTTGGTGCCAAGCATTTGGTATGGAACCTCGAAGTTGATAAAAGCTTCTTCCAAAACGCGTGATTGGAAGTTGGTGCGGAAGAGTACGGCGATATCCGATGGCGCTGCCCCGTCAGCTATGAGTGACTTGGCAGTCATAGCTATGTATTCCGCCTCGTCAGCTCCTGTTAAAGCGACGAAAAGAGTAATTTTTTCTCCATCAGCATTGCTGGTAAAAACAGTTTTATCTACTCGGTTTTGGTTCTTTTTGATAACACTGTTGCTGGCTGCGATGATGGTTTTGGTTGAGCGGTAGTTTTCTTCAAGTAAAACAGTTTTCGCGCCAGCAAAGTGTTTTTCAAACTGTAATACGTTTTTAATGTCAGCTCCGCGCCATCCGTAGACTGACTGGTCGATGTCGCCTACTACACAGATATTTTGCTGCTCGCCAGCCAAGAGGCGGGCGATTTCGTACTGTACTCTGTTGGTGTCTTGATACTCGTCAATGTGGATATAACGGAAGCGATTTTGTAGCTTATTTAGAACTTCTGGATTTGATTTGAGCATCCCGAGTGTTTTTACAAGAAGGTCATCAAAGTCTAGGGCGTGTTCTTCTTTGAGAGTTCGGTCATAGCGTTCCCATACATCGGCTACTACCTCAGCAAAAGGTGAAGAGATTTCGCTGCGAAAATCAACCAAGCTAATAGCATCGCCTTTATTTCTTGATATGGCACTCAGAACCTTACGCGGTTCAAAACGTTTAGGGTCGTGACCACCAGCCTCGAGAGCTTTTTTTATTGCGCGGGAGCTATCACTTCGGTCATAAATAACGAAGTGTTTGCGAAGACCTAAAGCTTCGTGAAACTCACGCAGGAGCCGTACACCAAGAGAGTGAAAGGTGGTAACGGTCGGTTCGCTGTCTATGGCTGCAGAATTGCTCCCTGGAAATTCCTTTATTAGAGCGGTCACTCGTTCACGCATTTCTTTAGCGGCTTTGTTGGTGAAGGTGACAGCGAGAATGTTGTGAGGGGCTACGCCTTGGTGAATGATGTGTACAATGCGGTGAGTAATCACTCTGGTTTTTCCCGATCCAGCACCGGCCAAAACCATCAAAGGGCCTTCAGTGGTCAAGACTGCTTCTTGCTGCTTTTCATTTAAGCCTTCGATATAAGGTAAATTCGTCATTGGCGACACTATAACCTTTTGGCTTTCAATTCCCAAATGATAACTATTTTTTGAGTTAGAACACAGAAAAAGTTACTGTAAATAGCAAAAAAGGCGCTATGAATAAGGCTGATTTGGCCCATTTTTTAAACAGTGGAAAAACCAACAATCGTCAATTGCGGCTAATATAACGTCTTGTATCATATTCATTGTTCTGGGATATTCCCCAATGTGACGGATGTAGTGATTGAACGGCGACGAGATCGTAATTAAAAAAGTATTCAACCTAGTGAACCAGACACTGACGATTCATCAATGAAGTGGTTTGAAACCAACCGTCAGGATACATATATAAGCATAAGTAAGCCGAGTCGTTTTCTTCGCTTGGCTTTGTTTGAGGCGTTGCCACTTCTTATGATGGCGATGTTGCCTCTTTCGGTACATGCCGGTGTCTGGTCTTCAATGATAGATATTTTTGGCGACAATGTTTTGACCTATGAAAAAAGTCAGACCAAAGTTGGTGCCACCGAAGTAAAGCTTCTTTCTGCTACTACCAACCCAGACCCTAAAGCGGCCCTAGGCGGCGGCGATATCATCGTCGATTCCGGCAGCTTGGTTTCCGGCGGTCCTTTTGGCGACGACGATATCGCCGCCGCCCAAAATGGCGAAATCAGCGTTTATGTCGTGCGCGAAGGCGATGCACTTTCTCAAATTGCTGAAATGTTTGATGTAACTACCAATACCGTACTTTGGGCCAACAATCTAGACAGTGCCAAAGACATTCATCCGGGCGACAGCCTAGTCATTCTCCCTATTGTGGGTGTGCGCCATGTTGTAAAGTCAGGCGATACTATTTCTTCAATTGCTAAAAAATACGAGAGCGATGCTGACGAAATTCTTTCATACAATCAACTGGCTTCGGCTAGTGAAGTTACCGTCGGTTCCACTCTTATTATTCCAGGTGGTAGTTTGCATGAGGTTGTAGAGACCAAAACCACTACCAAGAGTACTGCTTCTAGTGGCACCGTTAAGGTAGCGGCTTCAGCGGCAACTGGTGGTGGTATGGTCAACCCTCTTCCGGGAAGCGTAAAGACTCAAGGTATCCACGGTTACAATGCGGTTGACCTTTCTGGTGTGCCGGTTGGCAGTACCGTTAGAGCTGCTATGTCCGGAGAAGTTATCGTAGCGCGCTTTGGTGGATGGAACGGTGGTTACGGAAACTATGTAGTTATCCGTCATCCAAACGGAGTGCAGACTCTTTATGCTCACCTCAGTACTGTAGAGGTAGCAGTAGGCGATAGTGTAGATAGAGGTGAAAGAATCGGTGGAGTTGGTTCGACTGGTAAATCCACCGGCACGCACCTACACTTCGAAGTCCGCGGCTCCAGCAATCCATTTTAGGCGCAGAGCTTTGTTGGACTGCGATAAAAAGACCCTCCCTGGGCACCTGCCCCAGTCGGGTCTTTTTTCTTGTCCGCCTCGCTATGCATCCTAAAATGAATTACTGGTTCCCTCGAACCCATTTTAGAAAATTAAGGAGAGCTTTGCTCGACTATATTTTTCTTATGCGGAGCGCATACAAACAAAGAGCTTCAGCGACTATGTTTATACAGCGATAGTAGTGTGGTACTTGTCACTAATATAAAAACAAGTTGCCTATCTTGACTATAATTTCTCTCAATTCTGCTTGTGTTATTGTGCCGATTTTTTTGTCGAGTCGTTTTTGCGAAATTGTACGAACTTGAAAAGTTAATACTTCGGAGTTCTCGGTTAATTTGTTCGTTTTGTTTTTAGTAAGTTGGACGCAGGAGGAGTATTCTTTTATTTTTCTTGAAAGTGGACAAACTATGGAAACAGGCAGGTGTTCGTTCATTGTGTCACCAGAAACTACAACAACAGGTCGCTTTCCTGATTGTTCTGATCCTTTGGTTGGATTGAGGTTAGCCCAGTATATTTCCCCTTGCTTGATTTTCATACAACTATCTTGTTAGTTCAGAGTAGTCGCCCATTCCCCACTCGGACATTTCAAGTGTGTCTTCATCAGTACTTACTCGGACAAAGTCCGACTTCATTTGTGCTTGGATACTTTCCTTCCGGTAACGTTCTAGAGCGGACTCTAGGATTTGTCTACGAGTCCTTTTAGTTTTCTTGGCATGCTCCCCCACCCAATTTAGTAACTGAGGTGAAATAGTGCTGGTGAAAGTTGCTGTTTTCATACGTATAATTTATACGTATGTTTTGTATGTGTCAATATTCCCTGTTTATTTTGTGTGAATAAGTCAA
>JBNKWW010000062.1:0-31771 GCA_050299955.1 Minisyncoccia bacterium
GCCCTTCGGGCCGCCACTCTTTAATTTATCCGCCCACCTACCCCTCCCCTTTTTTTTGTTGAGTTACATCTCAATTCGCGGTATATTGTCTGACACCAACCACCCGCCAATAGCTCAGTTGGTAGAGCGCAGAGCTTATACCTCTGTGGTCCTTGGTTCGAGTCCAAGTTGGCGGACAAAATATTGGATTCTCATATACCTCTGTGAGAGTCTAATCCATAAACCAAAAGCACCGCGGCTTCGCCGCGGTGCTTTTATTATCAAGACAACTCCCACCATATACCTCAAACCACTGCTATAATATCCATATATGTATTTGGTCTTTAATAAACGCACTAGACAAATCATTATCGCAACAACATTATTATTGTCTTTACTTTTGCTGGCACTACTCTTTAAAGGTGATTCAAAAAGTACTGTTACCACATTTGTTGAAAGAGGTGAGGTCAGCGAGTCTGTCTCGGTATCAGGTTTTGTTGAAGCCAAAAGTACATCCGGTATGGCCTTCCCCGTTTCTGGGCGAGTTACTGATATTTTTGTAGACGAAGGTGATGAAGTTAAAGCTGGCGATGTTCTAGCTACACAAGCAGCCGAAAGTTTGGTCGCCAAACGCGCTGAAGCAGTAGCAGCTTTGGCCGCAGCCAAAGCTGCTCTCCAAGAAGCCGCGTCTGGCGCCAGCAGTGAAACTCGCGAGACCAACGTCAGCAAGCTATCAAACGCCGAGACAGAGCTGGAGCGAGTAACAGAAGAACAAAACAAACTAGTAGAAAACGCCTTACGAGCCTTACTCGCCACCGGACCAGAAGCCATTTCAGACGATCCTAAAAACGAAAGTCCCGCCCCGATCATCAGCGGCACATACTCCTGCGACAAGACTGGCACTTACCGCATCAATATTCTCTCCAGTAGCGATGGATCCGGCAGTCGCGACTATCGTCTACTCGGCCTCGAGACTGGCAACTACACTGCCTATGAAAATGTTCCTACTGCCCTGGGTGAATGTGGACTCAAGATTGAGCTCGAAACCGGTTCTGCCCTAGGATACGATGGTCGCGATTGGCTCGTGGAAATTCCGAACACACGCTCAAGTTCCTACACCACCAACAACAACGCCTACGAACTAGCTTTAAAAACAAGAGACAATGCCATTCAAGCCGCTGAAGACGTTTTAAACTTAATTAAAAGCGAAGTCAGTGAAAGTAATTCACCAGCCAGAACTGAAGTTGTGAACCAAAAAGAAGCTGCGGTAGCAGAAGCCGAAGCAAGAGTTGACCAAATTGACGCAGAAATAAAAGACCGCTCCATAGTAGCTCCTTTTGACGGCTTTATCACCAAAGTCGCTATAGTCGCGGGAGAGACCGCCGATTCCACTCCTGTCATAACAATTCTCAAAAACGACATCTTTGAAATCACCGCGCGCGTACCAGAGATTGATATTAGAAAAATCGCCCAAGACCAGAAAGTAGAAATGGTTTTTGATGCCGCCACCGAAGAAACTCTTCACGGACACGTTAGCTACGTTCCAATGCAAGCTACCGAAATTGACGGCGTGGCTTATTTTGAAACTTTAATTGTACTCGATGAAGTACCAGAGTGGATTCGCTCTGGCCTCAATGCCGATATTGATATCATTGTATCAAAAACTAGCGACATACTCCGCCTACCCCGCAGATTCATCAAGGAAGAAGACGGCCGCAGTTATGTTTGGATAAACGGAGACAAAACTGAAATCGGAGTTTCTTTTATCGGCAACAACGGATACGCCGCCATTACTGGTTTAAGCGAGGGTGAAACAGTAGAAACCCCTCCAGCTTCTTAAGACTACTCAATATGCGCAGCTTTCGTATCGGTCTTCTACTAGCAGTTAGACAAGTGCAACGTTCCAGCATTTGGACTACCGTTCTCATCATATCGGTAATGACCCTTACCTTTTTGAACCTTATTGCGGTGTCCGGTATTTTGGTCGGTCTCATTGAAGGTGCCGAAAGAGCGGTGAAAGAAAATTCTCTAGGGGACATCATCATCAAAAACAAAGACGGGGAGGATCGTATCCTCAAAACAGAAACTTTCATAAAAAATATTTCCACCTACCCAGAGGTAGATACATTTTCAGTACGCTTCCAAGGCAACGCTACCATAGAAGCCAATTACCAAGAGCGTCGCGATTTAAGTGGCGAACGCGATACAGCGGCGGTGACTGTAAACGGTATCGACCCAGAAGCCGAAAAAGCAATGTCAAAACTAGATACCTTAGTGGTGGATGGAGAATATTTAGACCCAAACGAAGAAGGTCAAATACTGATTGGTGTTTATTATTTGAAACGCTACGCAGAGAATTTTGGTGACATCTTCGATACCATAGAAAACGTCTATTCTGGAGACAAAGTACGAATGACAGTAGGTGATGTCTCCAAAGAATTTACCGTAAAAGGTATTATCGAATCCAAGGTCGATGAAGTTAACTTTGCGGTCTATATTCCAGAAAGAGAGTTTCGTCGCTTGTTTGGTCGACTGGAAAGAAACGCCGACAGTATAGTAGTCAGACTTAAAGACACCAATGAGTCACAAGCGGTGGTAGACAGTATGCGCGACAGCCACTTAGACAACTATGCCAAAATTCAAACTTACGAAGAATCCAAACCAAAATTCATCACCGATATCAAAGATACGATGAACCTTCTTGGTACCGTGATTGGCTCGATTGGTCTCGTTGTTGCTTCCATCACTATATTTATCATCATCTTTATAAACGCTTTGTCACGCCGCCGCCACATCGGAATCCTCAAAGGTATTGGTATTGAAAGAAAAGCGATTGAAATTGCCTACGTGTTGCAAGCTGGTTTTTATGCTTTATCTGGTTCGTTGCTCGGAGCGATAATTACTTACGTCTACCTTGTTCCCCACTTTGAAAAATATCCAATACAGTTCCCTTTCAGCGACGGCATTCTCACAGCCGACCCTGAAGAGACTTTTTGGAGATTTATTACTTTGTTTGTGGTTACCTTAATAGCTGGTTTTATTCCCGCTTGGATGATTGTGCGACAAAATACTTTAAACTCAATCTTGGGAAGAAAATAATATGAAAAAAACTAAGAAGCAAATACAACCGAATATCATAGAGGCCAGCAATGTACATCGCCGCTTTGGTAAGGGTGACGTGATAACTCACGCATTAAAGGGTGTTGATATAAATATACAACAGGGTGAGTTTGTGGCTATTATGGGAAAGTCTGGCGCAGGTAAGTCGACTTTAATGTATCAACTTTCAGCCCTCGACGATCCAAGTGAGGGAAAGATAGTAATTAACGGCACAGACATAACTTCCCTCCACGAAAAAGAAAAGACAGAGTTTCGTCTCAATACTTTGGGATATGTCTTTCAAGACTATGCTCTCGTTCCAGATTTGTCGGCCCGAGAAAATGTAATGATGCCACTTTTGATGCGGAACTTGTCTTGGCAAGAAGCTGAAAAAAAAGCCGAAAAAGCTCTCGATGATGTTGGCCTTAAAGGTAAGTACACAAACTTACCAGCCGAACTTTCCGGTGGTGAGCAGCAGCGCGTAGCTGTAGCGAGAGCTATTGCTGGCGAACCAAAAATACTTTTTGCCGATGAACCAACTGCCAATCTCGACAGTGTTTCTGGCAGACAAATAATCGACTTGATAACTTGCCTGCATCTAAAAAACAACCAAACGGTAGTAATGGTAACTCACGAAGATGAGTACGCTACTCATTGCGACAGAATACTAAAGATGGAGGATGGGTTGATTGTTGAGTAAAAGTGAGAGGCGCCGTAGGCGCCTCTCACTTTTACTCTCCTTCTTAAATGATAAAACACGCCGGCCCCTTCGGGGCCGGCGTGTTTTGCAATTTTATAATTTCAACTATTCATCACTTGAATCGTCAGAAGAATCTTCTGATTCGTCATCGCTACTGTCATCAGACGAGTCGTCTGACTCATCATCCGAACTATCTTCTGATTCATCGTCAGAGGAATCGTCCGTCGAATCATCAGACTCATCGTCACTGCTGTACTTGCCAGAGTGTTCACGTATTTTTTCTAGCAAGCGTTCGCGCAATTCTTTAATTCGTTCTATCAGACTCTCACGTTTATACTCTGTGCTGGTAGCGATGTCATCATTACTATCGTCTTGCACATCGTCATCAGACAGATCGTCTTGATGCTTTTCTTTAAACTGCAGCTGAGCTGCTTTTCTTTCCTCTATCAGTGCGCGAAGACTCTGCACTCTTTCAGCAAGAAATGAACGCTTTTCTTCCTCAGTCATATCTTCAAAACTTGCTATTGAAGAAGAAGCAATAATATTTTTTTGTTCATCTTTTATTTCACCAAAAGCAGCGCGACGCTGCTCTATCAAACTTTTGAGGGACTGAATTCGCTCCATCAAAGTGGCGCGCAAACTTGAATCATCAGAACTTTCTGAAGTATCAGAATCTGAAGAGTCACTTTCGGCCGATGCCATCATCGGTGCAAAAGTTAGCATTGTCATTATAAAAAATGCTGCGGTGATTAGTTTTGAATTTTTAATTGTGCTGGTGGGCATAAAGAACTTGGTTTTATTTTTTAAACTTCCGTAGAAACACGGAAAGAGGGCGGTCGCTTTGCGACCGCCCTCCATTACCTACGATAATACCAAGCAAAAATAATCCGTAAACCAGCGTATGGGGATAACTAAAAGGCCGGCGCCTTCGGCGCCGGCCTTTTTAGTCTCTACTTCCCTCTCTCCTTAAACTCAATCGCTTTCGTTGGGTCGCCCATTTTCTCTTCCTCCAACCGAGCGTCTCGATAAGCGTCTTTTATTTCCACACCCTGCTCTTTAAGAATCGCCTCGTATTCGTCGCGTTCTAGAGTTTCAACTTCCACCAATTTCATCGCGATAGCGTCTAGTGCTTTGCGATGAGTTGTTAAAATGTTCTTCGCAGTCTCTTTTCCTTCTTCGATAAGGCGAGACACTTCGTCGTCAATCGCTTTTGCTACTTGTGGCGAGTAACCTCTATCTTCTGAAGCTCCTCCACCAATCAAGCGACCGCCGTGTCCCTCTAAAGCCACTGGACCGAGCTTATTACTCATACCATAGAGAGTAACCATATCGCGAGCGAGATTGGCCACTACCTGAAGGTCATTACTTGGACCAGTCGTTAGGTCATCAAATATCATTTGCTCAGTTACATATCCGCCGAGAGTCATAGCAATGTCATCGATAAATTCTTTCTTACTGTGCATCTTGCGGTCTTCGTCTGGAAGTTTCAAAGTGTAACCTGCCGCGCGGCCGCGAGAGATAATAGAAATTTTCTGCACCGGATCAGCATAAGGCAATACAGAAGCAACGAGTGCGTGACCAGCTTCGTGATAGGCGGTCACTTCCTTTTCTTTCTTTGAAAGCACGTGAGTCTTTCTTTCCGGACCGAGCATTACTTTCTCAATTGAACGAATTAAGTCAAACTGTCCTACCTTCTTGCGGTCTTCACGTGCCGCTAGAATCGCAGCTTCATTAACCAATGAGTACAAGTCAGCACCAGAGAAGCCAGGGGTGCGCTGCGAAATAATATCGAAGTTTACGTCTTCTTGAAGTTGCTTCTTCTTGCCGTGAATTTTTAGTATCTCCAAGCGTCCCTCACGATCAGGAAGGTCGATGGTTACCCTGCGGTCAAATCGCCCCGGACGAAGCAGAGCGGAGTCGAGTACATCAGGACGGTTGGTCGCCGCCATCACAATTACTTTCGCGTTTGGCTCGAAGCCATCCATCTCCACGAGAATTTGGTTCAGAGTTTGTTCGCGTTCATCGTTACCGCCACCAATACCGGTACCGCGGTGGCGACCGACAGCATCAATTTCGTCGATGAAAATAATCGCTGGCGCTGCTTTCTTGGCCATTTGGAAGAGGTCACGTACGCGACTAGCTCCTACACCAACAAACATCTCCACAAATTCTGAACCGCTAATTGAAAAGAAAGGTACACCAGCCTCACCTGCTACAGCGCGTGCGAGGAGAGTCTTGCCAGTTCCCGGAGCGCCCATCATCATCACACCCTTTGGAATTTCGGCACCAATGTCGAGAAACTTCTTGGGGTTTTTGAGGAAGTCTACAATCTCTTCGAGTTCTTGTTTGGCTTCTTTGGCGCCAGCTACATCTTTAAAAGTTACTTTTTGAGTATTGTCGTCTGGATCAATAATACGAGCTTTAGATGAACCAAAGTTAAGCGCCTGCATTCCCGCACCACGCACACTACGAGTGAAGAACCAAACAATCACCCCAAGGAGAATGAGTGGAAACATAAACGGTACGAGAGTAGTGAACCAGTATGCAAAACCAGTTTCGTTTTGTACGTCGATTTTCACCGTCGCCAAGTCCTCCGCTGTTACACCAAGATTGGTTAGAGTGTCTGTTACTGGAGCATCGGTTTCTTTCTTGGTCACAGAGTCGTTGCGAGTTTCGTCATTATAAGAAACCTCAAGCTCAGAGCCACGAACGATAATTTCTTTTACCTCGTGATTTTTCACCGCAACAGCAACTTCAGAAATTGATTTTTCGTCGGTCTCAGTTTTGTTTTCCTCGATATACGAATAGGCAGCCAAAAGTAACATAAGGACAACAATGGTCGAAAGTACATTGTTCCAAAAATTCCCCGGGCCAACCGGCACTTTTTTAATTACGTCTTTATTTATTTTAGAGCCAGATTTGCGCGGAGTCTCTTGTGCCACTCGTGGTATCGGCTCCGCACCTTTATCTTCCCTCTTCACAACTTCTTCCTCCTTAATATTCTCTTTTTTTTCTGTTTTATTCTCCTTGGTCATAATCCCGTCATTATACATTTTTGACCAGCATCTGCCACCAAATTCTCTTTTCTGCTATAGTATGGCAATGTCTGCACCAAATTTTGTCAGCAACAAAAAAGTCCACTTCAATTTCGAGATTCTCGACACTTTCGAGGCGGGTGTTTCCCTACTCGGCACTGAAGTGAAGTCATTGAAAAACGGCCAAGGAAAGTTAGATGGAGCATATGTACTCATTCGTGGCGGTGAGGCCTTTTTGGTAAACGCTTCTATTCCGCCATACCAAAAGGCCAATGCCCCAAGTGATTATGATGCCGAAAGGCCGCGCAAGCTCCTTTTGTCAAAAAAGGAGCTTGCGCGACTAGAGACAGAAGGTCGCACCTCTGGATTGACAATAGTACCAATTAAATGGTATAGTTTGCGTGGCAAAATAAAGCTGGAAATTGGTCTCGGACGCGGTAAAAAGAAGTTTGACAAACGCGAGACCATCAAAAAGCGCGACACCGAACGCGACTTGAAGCGTTCTTTAAAATTCTAAATATTTTGGTTATAGAAAGGTGGTAAAGTACCGCCCTACAGAGTAGCAGCTTTGTAGAAACCAGAGGAAGAGAAATGGATAGCATTTCAACCCTCAATCAAATCGTATCGGCAATGGCCGAGGGGCGCGATTTGATTGAGGAACCGTCGTCGCAAGGAGGCATCATTGTTGACGACAAAACTGTAGAATTAGCCGCAGATATGGAAGAAGTTGCTTTGTCATACTTCCATGGTAATTTTACAGAGTTCAATGCGGCATTTCTGGAAGAAATCCAGCGTGCCAGCCAAAACGGTGATGATCCCATTGAGGAAGTGAGGCTTTGGCTAAACGATTTCCTTGATGAAAAAGTCACCCATTGAAAGCGACCCTAGCTAGACGCTTTCTAACTTTTTGCGCAGTCAGCGGAATCTGGCTGCGCATCACCTTTCTGTAACCAATACCTGTAAGACAACAGCTTCCCTGTCGTCTTATTAAAGGAACAATCGACGACCAAAAATTCGCCGGACACCTTCAATCCATTTATGAATTGAAGGTGTCCGGGGGATGACAGGCTTTGACGGCTGGCCCCGTTATTATGTGCAATGTCGTGGCAGGAATTGCCCACGTTAAACGCAATCCGCAAGACTTTCGCATTTGGATGCAGCACGAGGAGCGCGAAGAAAATAATGTGAATGGGGCAAGTGCCCAGTGAACATTATTTTCTGAAGCGCGACAAAGTGATGCGCCGAATGCGGAAGTCTTGATAAACTTACGTGCAAAGAATAACGTAAAAAGTCCTTACTTCACTGCTAAGGATTTCGCATTCGCGATTGCCTAACGGCAATGTGTTGAGTTTAACTCCACCACGGCCAGCAATAGCTGGCCTAGCGCCAATGCGACATCACCTCTTTTGAGTTCTCATAGATTGAGAGTGGTGTAATAACTTGAGAATATACTTCCCCACCCCGTCGGAGTGAGGAAAAGAAATTCTCCCGACTCGATACCTGAGTGTTTTGTCACTTTTATAGCTCTGGTGTTTAAACCCAAAAATTGACTACACATTGTAGACCCATCCTAACGACCCATCTCGGACGTGGATTCGATTTCCACCATCTCCACAGTTAAAATACTTAACCCGCCTTTTGGCGGGTTTTAGTATTTTCTGTGGAGATGGTAGTGAGTGACTAGTGTCACTCACGTGGGAATCGAATGCTCCGCAGGATGTTATTCCGACCCCGAAGGAGGAATAACGACGAGGAGCCGACCAAGAACGCGAGTCTATTTTATGAGCATAGCGAAATAAAATAGCCGCGATTCTGGGTTCATTTCCACCATCTCCTCCGATAAAGTTAAACTCACTTTTGCGAGTTTAACTTTGGTCTGGAAAGATTTATATATATTTGCTACAGTGCAGACTAGACAAAGGCCCACAATTGAAAAGGGTGGGGACTATGACAGAGTTGATAATTCCTGACTCGGTAAAGGAGTCTGCAGATGTAGAAACGTTTATCTGCATCAACGGAACCGAGGAGCAACGTGTATTTTGCACTTTTCTGGTTGCAGCTAGTGCAAAAATACCTTTGAATGCCAAACAGTTCCTATTGATATGTCAACGCCTTCGGGAGATGATTGCCGACGGAATCCTTATTGACCAGAAAGCTCAACCGTTAATCTATGGATCACCGCTACAAAAAGAGTTAACGGCGATGGAAAATTCGGATTTTACAATCGACCGTCCAACTTTGATTGCCATAGCTTGCTTTTATTTCGGTATTAACGAAAACCATACGTTTATTGCTGAGCTTCATGGCGCAATGGATTCAGCCTGGGATGAGTTGATGATGAAGACAATCTTCGGATCAAATGTCCAAATTGTTGATCGAGTATAAACCCAAAGAGCTGAACGGAAGAGTTGTTATACAACAACCTTTCCGTTCAGTCTTTTTTTTGTAGAAGGTCTCTTGTGCGAATTTGGACGACCTTATATTTACAAATCATCATTTTTATTATATTGTTCGACAAGCTTTTGGGTTGAAACCCCTATAAGTTCCCTATACAACTCAAACTCAGTGGAGGTCAAAATGACACAGCCAATGCAACTGGTATTTGAAGGAGTCGACGGCACACTTCGTGTCTCGCCACCCCTTTTCTCCGAAAACAAGACCGGTGTAGACCCAGCAGACCTAACCCAATTTACACCCCATGGAAATGGTGTGTACGGATATCAGGAAGGGGTGGTCAATCCGTTCAAGACGGCGCCACCCCAAGACGACATTGGAGGCTTTCTGCACTTCGGAAACGGGATGTCGCGGGAAGAATTCGATACCCTCATGAGCATCACGGGTGTATGTCCGCGGTGGGTCAAGGAAAACGGATACGAAAGCCGCGCCTATGCTGTCTTCTATCAGGAATCTGAAAACCCTGGTCGTGATGGCTATCTGGCACAAGTTCGCATCGCATCGAAATTTGCCCTTCGGCATATGTTCGGTTCCCTTGCGGAAGCCGACTACGATTCTTTTGAAGACCAGGAACTTTCCATCAGCGATGCGCTGTGGGGCTTTATGGAAAACGAAAGGAAGAAGTATGGCACTCACTTCGGTAGTGCCAAACTGGACGGCAAGTTCGGCGGAGACGGCGACTTTGCCCAAGAAAAGTTATGCTTCGGCTTTATGGTCGAAAACAACTATTATCATGTCTACCGCATCTGGTCGCGAGCCTGGCTCGTGACTAAGTAACCGTGAGGAAATCAACTATGGCTACAGCAACGATTCCCGAAAGTGCACAACTTTCGGAAGCGGCAGAATTTCGAAACACTATGTACATTAACTCCCTTTCGCGTTTGCAACATATCGCATGGCGAGCTCTCAACGTACATGGTCTGCGCAACGACCAAGTCGTCGTGACTTGTATCCAGGTTGATTCGCGCTGGCGTGACATCGTTGACCTGCTGATGCCAAATTATGACTGGCAATCCTTCCGCGATGCTGGCGAGGAACCGGTAGCACGCGGCAGTGCCCGTTGGGGTATCTGCGAAGTGGTTGCTGAACGTCTGCCTGACATCGCCGACGTCTGCTTGGAAATACCTCCTGAGGGCAAGGTGAAGGTAATCGTCCTTTCTGACGGAGGCGGCACAGTCTACGAACTGGAACCGAAAGCCGAAGACACCTCATCAAACTAACCGCTTTTTGCCTCCACAAGTCACCCAACCGCTTAAGCGGGAGGGTGACTTTTTCTTTTCACCACAAATCAACCACCCTCAAAAAATTCACACACTCCACTTCAATCAAAGAAGTTCTTACCCTCCGCAAACTGCTCCACTAATTAAAAACACACCGACGCAGATATTTGGGTCGGTGTGTTTTTGCTATACTGCTTTTATGCAAATTGTTCTTCTAGATTCTGTTGAAAATTTTCTTGAGTCATTGCAGGAAAAAGAAATAGCAAAAGCCGTCCGCCACATAGAATCACTGGAAGAAAACGGCAATACACTTGGTATGCCACACAGCAAGCATTTGGCTGATGATCTACTAGAGCTGCGAATACGAGGCACAAGGGAAATAAGAATATTTTATTGTTTTCATAAAGACAAAGCGTATCTGTTACATGCATTTATAAAGAAAACACAAAAGACCCCCAGCAAAGAATTGCATGCGGCTCTGGTCACTAAAAGTAACTTGCACTAATATAACTTATAAGTTATATTATTCATATGACAACTACCTTCAAACAATTTAAAACAAAAGCCTTAAAAAACGCAGCCGTAAGAGCCGAGTATGATGCCTTGGGCCCTGAATATGAAATAATTAAAACTATCATCAAGGAACGAGCAAAGCGAGGATGGTCACAAACCGAACTAGCCAACGCTATTGGCAGTAGACAACCAGTGATTTCTCGTCTGGAGCGTGGTGAAGGTAATCCTTCCCTGCAGACACTCAACAAGATTGCTAACGCGCTTGATCTATCACTACAAGTTTCGATGAAATAGTTGCACCACCAACAACCTTCAAAAAGTTCGGACACTCCACTTCAATCAAAGAGGTTCTTACCTCAAGCAAACTGCTTCACAAAATCAAAATACCGCTTTGCAGAGCTGTATTTTTATACATACAGAAAAAGATTTGAACACCTACACCAACAAAAAGAAAAAGCCTAGCAGACACCAGGCTTTTCCAAGTGCTTACTAGGCTTCGAATCTATTATTCCACGAGACCAAGTTCTTTTAGAGTTTCTAGAGCCACAGGAACTCCGCCATACTCATGCTTTAAAAGGGCTGTTGCGTGACCCATCTTGCGGCCTTTTTTGACCGAAGTCTTGCCATAGTCATGGACTGACCATCCGTGCTCAAGCAGTTTAGGAAGTAAATCAATCTGATTACCGATAAGATTGACCATAACCCAAGGTTGCGAGAAGCGCATTTCAGGTAACTTGATACCAACCACAGCAGCAACATGGCGATGAAACTGACTAAAGGTAGTGGCTTCGATACTGCCGTGGAAACTATTGTGAACCCGAGGAGCGAGTTCATTAAACAACAAACGTCCGTCTTTGGTAACAAAGAACTCCACACAAATCACCCCAACCAAGTCAACGGCTTCAGCAAGTTTAACAGCATCGGAGCGAGCTTTACTTTCGTGTCGAATCATCGACTCGCTCCAACAGCTGTATTCAAGTATTCCACCGCCGTGACGATTGGTGTGTTTGTTCAGAACAGCTGGCGATGCCTTGGTTACACCGGATATGTCTCGTTCAACTAGTACTGAACATTCATAGTCAAGTTCAACTGGCACCTCGGCCACAAACTCACGAGGGTCTTTATCGGTCCAGGAATAATCTTGTGCGTGCACGAGACTATCAAACCGCCACTGACCCTTGCCATCATAGCCACCGTTGTCGGTTTTCAGAATGATTGGTTGATTAACAGTCAAATTGCCATAAACGGTACCTGCCACAAATGAACCTTTTTCGTTTCGTGTTTCTGCACTCCAGATAGTCGTTTCGATACCTAGCAAGTTGGCAAGTTTCTTCTCGGCTGTCCGACTGCGGCCAGTTCGTAGAACATTGGCCATAGTGTGGACTTGGATATGATTGCCAATTTGGTCAACAACAGCGGGTTCTACATTTTCCCACTCACCCACAACCCATCGAATGCCGCTTGTGGCGAACTGCTCAATGGCGGATTCGTCAGTCCAACTACCGACAATGACTTGAGTTGCGATTTGTGCAGCTGGTTCGTGTTGGTTTTGGCAGTAAACAACGGTCTGAAGACCAAAGTCATGTGCCGCCTCTGCCAACATACGGCCGAGTTGACCGCCACCAAGAATGCCGAGCTTTGCCAGACGTTGAAATGGAAATACCGGTAGTGTCATAGTACAAGCCCCTCCTTCGGGCAATTTGATCACAGGTTCTGCCACGCACTATGCCAAACATTAATTGTAATTGCAAGAAGTAAGCGTGACTTCATAAAAGTATCCAAGAGGTTTTTACCACAAGCAAACTGCTTCACCAGACATAGAAATATATAGAAGTTTGCTCAAGTGAGTAAGCTTCTTTATTTTGATATACTTTGTAAACATGAATATTCTTGAAAAGACCATTGTCTACGTTGACCAATCGTTTAAAGGCAAACAAAAAGCTCATTTTGAACGAACTGTTTATTGGCTGGAAAAATTCTTGCCGGACTTTGCTGAAGCACATGCAGTTGCGGCTTATTCTCACGATATAGAAAGAGCCTTTCGTGATGAAAGTACGACAGTTCCAAAAGATTATCTGGATAAATATTTTCTACGTTTCCATCAAGAAAAAGGTGCGGAGATTATGAAAGAATTTCTAACAAAAGAAGGACAATCTGAGGATTTTATTAAAATAGTTACACATCTAATATCTCGACACGAAGAAGGTGGTGACGAAGCACAGGACGCAATGATGGATGCTGACTCTGTTAGCTTCTTTGAGACAAATGCTGAGATGTTCGTCATCAAGAAAGCTTCCTTAGAAGGCTACGAAAAGGTGAAGTCAAAGCTAGACTGGATGTTTACCCGTATCAGTTCTGAACAAGCAAAGACTGTTGCCCGACCAAACTATAAAAAATGGATAACAGCGCTGGAGAAATATAAATAAAGGAACCACCTACTAATCAACAACCTTCAAAAAGTTCTCACCATAAGGACATTTCAGTTTTTATAGTCAGCATTCGCCTCCTTAAAAACTAGGTCAACGTGGCGTAAACGTCTCTACAGAATATAGAAATATATGGGAGTTTAGTTAAAATTGACCATATCACATATTTAGTGTATTATATGTGTTGAATTTCACAACCCAGTACTATCCAACCGAAGAGGTAACATCATGACCGAACAGGCACTCTCAATGGACGATGCCAAGCTGAAACTTGCCCGCCTCGAAGACCATATCGTCGGATCAACCAATGAACTCATCAAGTTCGGTCGATTCCTTTCCGAGTATCTTAACGACCAGCTTGTGCCAATGGGTTTCGTTATGGGGTGTGAACTCGCTCTCAACGACCTGCGACAAGGTGTGAACGGCTTCACTGGCAAACCTATCCAAAACGACCTCGTTGGCTACCCTCCTATTATCTACTATTTGCTTCGTATGGAAATCCCGAACATCGCTGCCGCTGTCTTCCCTGAAGATTTCGCAAACAGCGTCAAGGATCACATCGCCGAAGTTAATGCCAAAATGCAGGAACAGAAAGCGTCGGTATAGTCGTCCACTCGAAGAAAGAGCTAAGCTCAACTTCGGTTGGGCGGCTTTTTTTATTCACCACAAATCAACTACCTTGAGAAAGTTCGCACACTCCATTTCAATCAAACCAGCTCCTTATTCCTGCAAACTATTTTATAAAGTTTGCGTGTTAGACCAAAGTGCTTTATCTTTATTCTTTGGTGACAGATGTTCTTAAAGGGGACGAAAGTGTTTGAACTTTCAGAGACGGAATTGCTCTTTTTAGGTGTAATGCTCTATCGTCGTCGCGAATACGACAAAGAACTGGAAGAATGGGACTGGGCCCATTGGATGTTTATGTTTCAACCGTTTTTTATTGGAGATGGCGAATAACTACCGCCCTCTCCTACCTTTCACAGTATGTAAAACGACTTTGTATTTTGTGAAAGGAAATTAATACTCAACATTATCCTCAATGTGGTCACTGATAACGTATTTGACGTCGTAATTTTTTATCTTGTTCCAGTAAGCACGTCGGTTAAGGAAAAACATTCCCGAGGTACAAAGCTCAAGACCAGCTTCGCGGATGCGTCTCACATTCCAGCTGTTGAGTTGAAATGGAAAGACTACTTCAAAATATTTGAAACCATCTTGCTTCAATTTTTTTGGATTATAAAAATCACAAAACACATTGCCGTTGAAACGTTTAACAAAACAGCTCGGCATATTGTTAAAACGTTTTAAGAAACGTGGTGACTTATTAGCCAACATCACCTCACGGAATTTTCTACCATCAAACTCATTCAGAATGTCGGCTCGAGTAACATCTGTATCTTTGATATCTAAGAACAAAATCTTGTCGTCATCTATTACATCAAGAATAGCGGACAGAGTGTTCACCTTGTACTTTTTACGTAGAAAAGCCATTGGTTTTTTGAAGAAGTGAAGCAATACGTAGTACTCAAATAAGTTGCCGTGGTAACAGTACAAGACTCCATCTTTGGACTTTCTTATATCTATTTCAATAATCCCAACACTGTCGTTGTTGCCGGAGATTTTGCAGGCCATCGCTGAATCGCCCACATATTCTCCGTCCTCATTGGCGTCAAAAAGACAGGCATGAGCCATTACTACTTTGTCGTTTAATTCAGGCATATCAGAAATTATAGCAAATTGATTTACTTAGTTTTTTTGGCAATGGTCTTGAAGTTGTATTTGGCATTCATAAAGAAACTAAGAAGGCCAACAGCAGCAATAGATACCACTCGGTCTAGTACAAAATATTGCGGGAATAGATACGATAGTAACAAGTACAAACAGACGTTAATTAGCGCGCTGACACCAACGATACTGACGAAGAAAATGAAACCAGACAGAAAACTGCGGTTGAAAGTGCGAAAAACAAAATACCGAGAAATAGTGTAGTGGACAAAGATTGAAACACTAACGCTGACGCAAACTGCCAAGACATCAAGTAATTCTAGACTCTTTAATATATAAAGTATCGAAATGTCGGTTACTGCCGCAATGGATCCAGAGACAGAATAAAGAAATAAATGCCAAAAATGTTTTTTCTCAAGAATTGAAGAAAGCATAGGGAATATTATACATGAGAAAAAAGTGGCAGGCCTGAAGGGCCTGCCACTCTCTTTCAATACCACTCTTAAGTTTCAGAACCAAGCGGCGATGGTGTCATAGGCGTAGATGCCGAGATAGGCAAGGCCGATGTGATAGACAACGTTTCCAAATAGAAGAGGCACAATTACTCGCCAGTATGAATAACGAGCAATACCCATTGAGATAACTATGAAGTCGTTTGAGAGTGGTGAAACCGAACCATAGACAAAAAGAAGTGGAAATACCAAACGCGGTCGGTCAGACAAATAACCGGAAACATAACCTAAAGCGACTTTGACGCGGCCGGTAAACAACTCGGAACTTTGACGACCAAGAAGATAGGAAGTCGAATCGCCAGCCATTACTCCGAGCGCCGTTACTGTACCAAGAAGAATCGGATCAACACCAGCGTGAGCAAAACCAAACAAAAGAAACTGGTAAGGCACGCCACTAAAAGTAGTCATTCCGCCAACCATCGCCACCACAAACATAATGAGATAGGCGTTATCGCTGCCGATTTTGTCGACGATGGTTTCCATTGGCAACCACATAAAAAAGACCGACAACGAAACAAAGCCCGTGACGAACAAAATGGTTTTATATTTCTTTTTGAGAAACTTGATTATTTTCATCTCAATGGCAATTTCGGCGCGTCAACCACTCTTATATATGTAGCGATGTCTCGACCGTCGACAATTTGCTTGGCATCTACGTTTATCATCTTTCCTATTAAATCTTGTGGATCAACCTTTTCTCGCTTATTGGTAATAACGGTTGATGAACTTACAATGATAGAAACTTCACCATCGCGCGTGTCGAGAGTAAGAGCATTGTATGAGTAGTTTGTTACAACTCCACCAATCCACGGACGTGGACCATTTGGATGGTTGAACTGAAAATAAAATGAGGCAGCGGAAGCCAAAGCTCCAAGCAAGATAAAAGAAAACCCTGCAAATATGAGCGTTCTTTTGGTTTTGGCATCCAACTTTGTTTTTGTTGTTTCCATGGTCTTAATATCATACTACGCTTTCAGAAATGTATTATGTCAGAGAGCGGACAAAGTAAAGTGAACTTTACTTTATCCAGCCCTTAATGCTATGCTATCCAAAACCGTTATGTCAGAAATAGTAAACAATCAGGTTGCCACCTTCCGTCAAAAAACCAAGCTGACCCAAGAAGAGTTGGCTTCTTTAGTGGACGTAAGTCGTCAAACCATCATCGCCATCGAGAAAGGTAATTATTCCCCTTCTGTAGCTCTGGCCTTAAAGCTCTCACGTATTTTTAAGGTACGAGTTGAAGATATTTTTAGCATTGAAAAATAATATGAAAAACATTTACTCAATTGTAATTCTCACGACCCTCGTTATTCTCTTGATACTCTTAACCGACCCTCTAATGCTCTGGATGCCGCCGATGGCTGCTATGAGCGCCCTTGCTGCCGTGGCGGTAGTGATGTCTTTATGGTCGGGCTTTGTACTCAAAGAAAAAGCCGGTGACGAAAGAGAGCTTCTGCACAGAATGAATGCTGGCCGCGTGGCTTATCTTTCTGGCATTGCCACTCTTACTATGGCGGTTTTGTGGCAAGGTTTTACTCTGCACCACATTGACCCTTGGGTAGCTTTCACCCTAATTGTGATGGTTAGCACCAAAATTATCTCACGTACTGTCTTAGAAAAATATCGTTAGAAACAATTTTTATAAACAAACTCAATGTAAAGTTAACTTTACATTGAGTTTGTTTTTGTTTACACTATTTGTATTGGCCATATTTATAAAAATAATAAAAACAATATGAACACTAATTTGATAATTATTTTAATCGTAGTTGCTCTCGTTGGCGGCTTTGGTTTTTACTTAACCACTAATTCCAAAACTGACGAAGCTGTAATGACAAACTCTGATGATGTGATGACGGAAAAAGATGACGCGATGATGCAGGGTGACGCGATGAAGAACGAAGATTCGATGGAGAAAGACGACGCAATGATGAAGGATGAATCTATGAGCAAAAGTGACACTATGATGAGTGCCGGTTCTTACTTACCTTACAATGAAGATAAACTAGCTATGGCCAAAGACGGCAAAGTAGTGCTTTTCTTCCGTGCCTCTTGGTGTCCAACTTGCCGAGCGCTAGATAGCAACATCAAGGCGCATCTTTCGGAAATACCAAGTAATGTCACCATTCTTGACGTGAATTATGATGACAGCACCGCCCTCAAACAAAAGTACGGCGTGACCTATCAACACACTTTGGTGGAGGTCGATGAGAACGGTGAGATGATAACTAAATGGAGTGGCAGTCCGACTCTAAGCGCTCTCGTTAGCAACATAAAATAAATCTATGACTTTCTTATTAGTTGCCTTCTTCTCCGGCGTACTGACCGTCTTGGCACCGTGTATTCTTCCGCTTTTGCCGGTGGTGATTGGTTCTAGTGCTTCGGGTCGCGGCCGCGCTACACCTTATATTGTAGTTGGTTCACTGGCGACCTCTATTGTTGTATTTACCTTTGTGCTTAAAGTATCAACTGCTTTTATCACCATTCCTCCAGAAACTTGGACCTATCTGTCTGGCGGCATTCTGTTTATCTTCGGCATAACTTTATTCTTTCCAGGTTTGTGGGAAAGCCTACCCGGTATTGGAAAACTTTCAGTTGGTTCCAACAAAGTGCTAGGCAGTGGTTTCCAAAAACACAACTTCTGGGGTGACGTAATAGTTGGAGCGTCACTAGGACCAATCTTCTCGACTTGTTCGCCAACATACTTCGTAATTCTGGCTTCTGTTTTGCCAGCCAGTTTTTTGCTCGGCACTGTTTATCTCCTTGCGTATGTCATAGGACTATCGCTAGTACTACTCCTTATTGCTATTCTCGGGGAACGCTTCACTCAGAAGTTAACCGGTCTTTCAGATCCTAAAGGTTGGTTTAAAAGAGGTATCGGACTTTTGTTCATAGTGCTTGGACTAATGATTATCTTTGGTCTTGAAAAGAAGCTCGAAACAGCCCTGCTCGAAAACAATTACTTTGACATAACTAAGGTGGAACAGAAGCTGCTAGAGAGTACTGAAGGAAAAAGTGAAACGCCGGACGCCGCGGCGGATACTACAGTCGAACCTAATTCAGAAACAGGCTCCAAAGGTGAAAGCGCCGCGGCATCCGGCACCTCCGCTCAAAAACAATACAAAAAGTACGTTGAATTGGTAAATCCATCCGACTTTGTAAACACAGGAGACCAGCCTATAAAAATCAGTGACTATGTTGGAAAGAAAGTCATTTTGCTCGACGTGATGACCTACTCTTGTATCAACTGCCAACGCACCTTCCCCTACGCCGTTGCTTGGTACGACAAATACAAAGATGACGGTCTCATAATTATCGGCATACACACTCCGGAATTTGCTTTCGAAAAAGACAAACACAATGTAGAAAAAGCTATGCAACAATTCGGTATCACCTTCCCGATTGTTCTCGACAACGACTACGGTACCTGGAATGCCTACGGCAACAAGTACTGGCCCCGCAAATACCTCATCGACATAGACGGAAATATCGTCTACGACCATATCGGCGAAGGAGCTTATGACGAAACTGAACAAAAAATTCGCGAACTCTTGGAAGAACGAGCAATGGTTCTAGGTGAAGGAGAAAAAGTTGATATGGGTTCATTGGCAATCGATTCTGTTGAAAAAACCACTGTCGAGGCTGGTAGTCCAGAAACCTATTTTGGTTCTGCTCGCAACTTGTACCTCGGCAATGGCACCCCGGGACGCTCTGGCACTATGGATTTCACCATTCCCCAAATTCAAAAGCTAAACACTCTTTATCTTGGAGGTACTTGGACCTTAGAACCAGAATTTGCTACGGCAGAAGAAGGATCAAACCTTAAATATGTATATGATTCAAAAGCAGTCTACTTGGTAGCCTCAGCAAAAGATGGTGCTACACTGGAATTGTGGCAAGACGGAAAAAAAGTTTCCACTGCAACTGCCGATGTTGGTAGTGACGGCACTGTTAATATAAAGGACAGCCGACTCTACCAACTAATAGACAATTCAAAAGCTGGAATACATACACTTGAGATCAAAGTAATTAAAGGAAAAGTTGATTTCTTCACCTTCACCTTTGGTTAAAATTATTAGGTTAAGTGATGGTGGGCGGCGCGAAGCGCCGCCCACACCCTACAATTATGAAAACCGACGACGAACTAAAACAAAATAAACCAAAACTTTACGCCGTGGCGCGCACTTGTGGTACTGAGGCTCCCTTCTCGAGTGAGTACGTTCACCCAGGGAAAGATGGGATGTTTCATTGCGCTATTTGCGACGCTCCCCTCTTTTCTTCTGATACTCAGTTCGACAGCGGCTCCGGTTGGCCGAGTTTCACCCAGCCAGTGAAATTGTCCCCTGCCTATGTTTATGTTTTAAGAATGTCTAACGGCCAATTGTATACGGGATCTACAACTAACTTGACTAGAAGAATCAAACATCATAAAGAAGGCAAAGTGTTTACGACAAAGAAATACTTACCGATATCACTAATACATTACGAAACATACGATACAGAATCAGAGGCTAGAGAAAGAGAGAGAAATCTTAAACATCATGGTAGTGCTTTTGCCAAACTCAAAAACGAAATAAAAGACAACAACGAAATTTCACTGGCTGGGTTTACTGACCCAGCTTTCAAGGACGCTGTGACTTTGGTAGAAGACAACTCTCATGGAATGCATCGCACTGAGGTGCGCTGCGCTAAGTGCGACGCACACCTTGGTCACGTCTTTCCGGACGGACCAAAACGAGAGGATGGCAAAAATTCTAATCGCTTCTGTATTAATGGTGTTAGTCTTGATTTAAAAGCTAAGTAAATCTGTGAGGGCGCGGCGAAGCCGCGCCCTTCACCTTATAACTATAATTATTATGTACAAAAAAGCAGTATTAGCGGGAGGATGTTTCTGGGGTCTCGAGGATTTAATCCGCGAGCAGCCTGGAGTAATCTCCACCGAAGTTGGTTACACCGGTGGCAAAAACGACAACCCGACCTACGAACATCACCTCGGACACGCTGAAGCGGTGGAAATAACTTATGACCCTGAAAAAACTTCATACATAAAACTGCTCGACTTCTTTTTCCAAATTCATAATCCCACTACCCTAAACCAACAAGGTAACGATAAAGGAACTTCATATCGTTCGGCTATCTTCTATGGAAATGATGAAGAAAAAGAAACTGCCGAAAAAATGATTGGAGTAGTTAATGAATCCGAACGTTGGCCTGACAAAGTAGTGACCACTCTCGAACCGCTCACTCGTTTTTGGCCGGCAGAAGATTATCATCAAGACTACCTTGAGAAAAATCCTGGTGGATACACTTGCCACGCAATATATTTTGACAGTTACTTGGAGTAGAGATGAAATATAAGGGGCGAGCCGAAGGCTCGCCCCTTATATTTCGTCATCAATAATATTTTAAAAAGTACAAACAAACAGCCACACGCCGAAGGCGGGTGGCTGTTTACTAAAATTCTCAAAATATTTTTACTCTGAGCGAGTGAAATTTAAGAGATTACCTCGCTCCATATAGAACATCGATAATTCTGTTTCACTGAGTGTAATAACTGTGAAATATAGAGGTTCTGGTTCTGCATCAAGTTTTAGATAAGTGATATCGTCATCGAGAAGATATGGTACATCTTCTGGTGCGTCAGTTGCCGAAAATGTAGACCAGCTACCGCTCATACTTGCTTCAGGCACACCCTCATAGTCGTCACTGAAAGTATTATCAGCGTTGAAGGTGCGAGTAAAAGCAGCATCATCGACACTGACCCATTTACCGAGTAGCTTGTCAGCTGGAATTGTTGCAATGCCAGGTAATTTGTCGGTAGCTGCTTCTGACACAACTCCTGTCTCTGTTTCTGATGTTATTGTCTGTTCATCTACAACATTAACACTGGCTGACTGAACCAGATACCACCAGTAACCAACAACTCCAAGGGTTAGGGCTACGAATATAGCAATGAGAATTTTTAACATAAAATATTTTATTTAATTTATGTGATTATTATACAGTACATAAATTAGAAATCTGTGTATATATGTGGGAAGCCTAGACTGTTACATAAACAAGCTTCGTAAAATTTTAAACTTTATATCGCCGTGTTAAAATCAGCACCATTATGCCTATGAATAAGAAAGATTTGAAAGTATTTAAGAGCAGCGCTGGTTTTGGTTTAAAAACTCTCGTAGATATCAAGAAAGGTGAGGATGTAATAGAGTACGTTGGCAAAGTAATGAAAAGCGAAAAAGCCGATGAGAAACCAAATCGTTATCTTTTTGGTATTACTGATGAATGGACTATCGATGGCAGTCCGAGATACAACACTGCTCGCTACATCAATCATTCTTGCAAACCCAACTGCGAAGCAGTGCATTACGAAATTGAAGACGGCAAAGACGCTCGTACTGACGAGGTAATGATTGTCGCAACGCGTAACATCAAAGCCGGAGAGGAACTTACCTACGACTACGGCAAAGCCCACTTTGAAGAATACATAAAGCCATATGGCTGTAAGTGTAAGAAATGCCTAGACGGATAAGATAGTGTTTCGCTTTGAATTTCGAATGACGAATTCCGAATAAATTTTTGAATGACAAAATGTTTAAAACAATTCACTAATTGAAATACTCACTCGAAATTCGTCATTCGAAATTCAAAATTAAACATCTCTTAGGTCTTTATTTCCCCCCGCAATGTGTTATAGTTGCATCACTACCTAAAGATACTAAAGAGTTAGCCCCCTTATTTATAAATTAAGACAAACAAATCTGAACAAACCACAAAGACCATTTAAAACAGATACCCGTACTCGCATCAACACAGCTATTCGTGCGAGCGAACTTCGTGTTGTCGGAGCAGACGGCGAAAACCTTGGGGTACTTTCTCGCGAAGAAGCTCTTCGTGCAGCCGACAATGCCAACCTCGACCTTATCGAAATCTCCCCTAACGCTAAACCTCCAGTAGCAAAAATAATGGACTATGGGCAATATCGCTACGAAACTAAGCGTAAAGCCAGCGAAGTAAAATCAAAGTCACACACTACCGAAACCAAGAACGTACAGGTAAAAATCGGTACTGGCGAAAACGACCAAAGACTTAAAGCCAAGCGTGCAGCTGAGTGGCTTTCTGAAGGTCATCGCGTAAAAGTCGATCTCTTCCTCTGGGGCCGTTACAAATATATGGAGCCAGAATTTCTTAAAGAACGCTTGGAACGGTTCCTTAAAATAATTCCAATTGAATACAAAATAGCTGATCCAATAAAGAAAAGTCCGAAAGGCTTCACCATCACCATCGAGCGTGAAGGTAAGGCAAAATACCAGCAAGGCAAACAAATTGAAGAAGAACGAGAAGAAAAAACTGAAAAGACCGAAAAAAAGGCTCCCGACGCTCCAAAAAACAAAAAGAAGTCCCTCGACGAACTCCTCGAAGGCGGGATGATCTAGGTAGTATTTAGGAGATAGTATGTAGTATATGGAAGGAGCGGCGGGCAAAGCCCGCCGCTCTCAACGTTTAACGCCAACCGCTAGAAAAAGCTGGACTTTTCTCTCAAAATAGGTTATATTTTCCCCACTTTTGCTACTTCTCTGGCAAAATACCCCGAGTTGAATTAACAAAATTTAACCTCGTCTCGCATCTTTCGATTTTTGTGAAATTGGATGCAGTTCGAGGCGGACGAGGAAAATAGTGTGAATGGGACGAATTGTCCAGTGAACACTATTTTCTGAAGTCCAACGAAGAAATGTACCAATTTCACGAAAATCGATATGAAAACTAATAAAAGTTACACAAAGCGCATCAAGGTGACCAAGAATGGCAAGTTGGTGGCCCGCAAACAAGGTCAGAACCACTTCAATGCCCGCCAGAGCGGTCAGCAGCGTCTTCGCCGCAAGCGTACTCAGCTCTTGAAGCTAGGTAAGCGTATTACACGCCGCTTCCTCCCTAATACTCCCACAACTAAGTAAATTCTAGGGTTTCGAATATTTATTTTAGTCAATGTATATTCACATACACCTCCTAAAATAAATACTCTGCAACCCGTCGAATTTCCTTTAGTTCTGGAAGTATTACTCGCGGAAACTAACAATTACTTATTTAAAGATTAAAAATTAAAGACTAATCTATGGCACGAGTTAAAGGAGGTTTGATGGCTCAAAAGCGCCGTCGCAATATCCTCGCACAAGTAAAGGGTTACCGCTTCGCCCGTTCTAAGAAGAAGCGCGCTGCACGTGAGGCTATCTATCACGCACAACTTCACGCTTTTGCACACCGCAAAGACAAGAAAGTTGCTTTCCGTCAGCTTTGGATCACTCGCATCAATGCAGCTCTAAAGGCACAAGGAATGCAATACAGTCGCTTCATCAAAGCTATGAAGGACAAAGGAATGATCATCGACCGCAAGGTTCTAGCTACTCTAGCTAAAGATCGTCCAGAAGTATTCCAGAGAATCGTAGATTCAATTAAATAACAAAAAGGCCGGCGCGTAGCGCCGGCCTTTTTGTTATTACATTACGTCATATCCGTAAAAGGGTTCATAGCTACTTCCCATAGATGACCGTCCAAGTCTTTAAAGTAACCTGAATAACCGCCCCAAAATACATCTTGGGGTTCTTTTACAATTTCCGCTCCAAGTGTCCTAGCTTCTTCTATAACCCTGTTAACACCTTCTTTAGTTGGCTCTAGATGAGCTAGTGTTATACCTTGGAATCCCTTACCTACTTCATCTACTTGTGCGTCTTCTGCAAGAAGTTTCCAAGGATATAAACCAAGCAAAGTACCCTCAGCTTCAAACATAACCATATCACCACCATCTTCAACTTTTGGTACAAAGCCAAGGCCTTTGTAAAATTCTTTAGCTTTACTTAAATCTTGTACCCCTAATGTAATCAAACCAATTTTTGATTTCATAAATATACTTTAAATTTTATACTAAAAATCGATAGCTCTCACCTCTCCCTCTTCCGGTGCAACCGCATTGACACCCAGATAATCACGGAGACGTTGTACTAGGAAGAGTGACGCGCGTTCCTCCCCCATTGCCACAAACACCTCTTTTGCTTTATCACCACCAAAGGCAACAAAGTCTACCAATTGATCACGGTCGGCATGGCCGGAATAGCCGCGAATAGTGGCAATCTTGGCACGCACTTTAACTGGTCGGCCATTGATTTCAATTTTCTTGGCGCCGTCTTGCAATTTTCTGCCGATAGTGCCGACAGACTGATATCCGACTAGGAGGAATATTGTTTTAGGATCGCTGAGTAACTCCTGCTCGTGTTTTAAAATACGTCCGCCGTGCGACATACCACTGCCGGCGATGATTATCTTTGCTCCCTTCACTCGCGAAATCGCTTCTGAATCTTTTACCTCCTCTGTGAACGAAAGCTTTGGGAAGGCAAAGATATCATCGCCGGCCGCTATCTGCTCTCTCACTTCTGGCTTGAAACTGTCGGTAAACTGCTTGTAGATTTCAGTTACTGATATGGCCAGCGGCGAATCAAGAAATGTTGGGATTGGCTTTACCCCACCCTTTTCAAACATATCGTTGAGTTCCAAAAGCATTGACTGAGTTCGTTCCAAAGAAAAGGCTGGAATGATGAGTGTGCCGCCTTTTCTTTCTGCTTCTTCCACGTAAGAACGAAGGAGTTCACTACGCTCGGCCACTTCCTCATGCTTTCTGTCTCCATACACACTCTCCATCACCATATAGTCGTAGCCGGTTGGAATGTCCGGTTTGTCCATCAAGGGTTGCGGATGATTGCCAATATCGCCAGTGAAAGCAACCTTCTTCCCCTCTCTTTCAAAAATAACAAAACTGGAACCGAGAATGTGGCCAGCGTTTTGAAAGTGAGCTGCTACACCATCTTCTAGCTTAATATCTTTATGATAATCGGCAGTCTGCCAAAGTGACAAGGCATTTTCTATATCTTCTTTTTCATAAAGTCGCTCGGTATGAAAACGTTTCTCTTCAAAAAGCATTACCTTAAAAGCATCCTCGAGCATAACGCTAGCGAGCGCCCGTGTGGCCGGAGTGGAATAAATGACACCCTTAAAACCATCTTTCACGAGCTTTGGGATACGGCCAATATGGTCGGCGTGAGCGTGGGTGACAAAGAGATAACTCATATCTTTTGGATTGTATGCAAAAGGCTCGCTGTTTCGTTCCATAGCAAAGCGGTCGCCTTGTTCTAATCCGCAATCTACCAGCACTTTCATCTTACCGGTATCGAGCATAAAGTTGGCACCAGTCACACTCCCCACCCCACCAAAGAAACCAATTTTTGCAGACATAAAAGATTAAATTAAATTATCAAGCTCATGCATTTTTGAACCAACAAAGAAGCCAACAAGACCGCCAAATAGACCGCAAATCATATCGGTAACGGTGTCAGAGATATAATACGAGGTTGTGGTATCCACTGCTCCAAGAAGTACTTCGAATATTTCCCAAGCTACCGCAACAAAAAATACCAGAAACATAAAATACGATAAGCTGAGTAGCTGTCGTGGTAACGGTAAGCGAAAATCAAAGAGTACAAAGAGTCCCAATGCTGCAGCAACGCCACCTAAAAAATGCACCGGCATATCAATCCAAGAATAACGCCAATATAGGAATAGCTTCAATGCTAGAAAATTAGAAACCGCCAACAACGTTCCAGTAATGAGAAATAGTGTGGTATTGAGCTTCATAGAGATATTTTAACACAATACACAATGTTAATTTTGTAATTTTTAATTTTGTAATTTTAAAAAGCCCCGCCGAAGGCGGGGCTTTTTAAAATGGAACCATAGACGCATGCTCCTGGAAAGACCAGGTGGGCACCCTTACTGTCCCGTCTATTCGAAATCCCGAAGGTTCTCGGCACGCGACACGTCTACAGGCAGCCCTGAAGCAAAAACTTAAGCGGAACATACGTAAATGGTTCCACTTTCTATTATACATCATTCAAAATTTTTCAAAATAAAGAGATAAAAACAGGCGGCCCCGAAGGGGCCGCCTGTTTTGTCACTTTAGAACACTTTTTCTGTGTTATAATCAATGATACATAAATACTCCTCTATGTATCATTGATGATAACAAAAAGAAGTTAAAGAGCGGCGGGCTATGCCCGCCGCTCTTTAACTTCTTTTCAAGTTCGATTACTCACTTGTTCCGTCTAAGTTCACATCGTACATAATGCGTTCTTGTGCAGTCACGTAGTTCATCATTTCATCATCATTGAACCAAAGCTTCATTTCGCGCTCTGCTTCTTCCACTGACTCTGAACAGTGTACCAAGTTGCGTACGCCGCGGTTTTCAATGGTGGCGTGAGCGTAGGAGTCGACAGTGTAATCACCGCGAATTGTACCAACATCAGAAGTTGAAGGCTCAGTTGTACCAACTAGTTTGGTTACAACATCTACTGCTTTATTTCCCTCAATCACTAAAGCAACTAGAGGAGCCGCCATCATATACTTAGCCAAGTTGCGGATGATGTCCTTTCCATATTCGGCCGGCTCTTTATCAACCGTCATATTGTGAGCCTCCATATCTTTAACGATACCTTCGCCTTTTCTCTGGAACCATTCGTCGTCTTTGTTGTAGTGAGCGAAAAGCTGCTCTTCGGTGGCGTTAACCATCTTCATTGCAGCAATCTTAAGACCAACACGCTCAAAGCGACCAATAACTTCACCAACGAGAGAACGCTGCAGAGTATCTGGTTTTAGAAGTACGAGAGAACGCTCCTGATGTGGTAATTTTGCCATAAAAAATAATAAGTTTTTAAACGTTATAATGCGCCGAAAGTATAACAGGAAACCACCAAAAAACAAGAAGATAAAAGGCCGGCGCTGCGCGCCGGCCTCTTATCGTCTCTATCCATTCTTCCCTCTTGTCAGTACCTCAGGACCTTTTTCGGTAATGAGAACAGTGTGTTCCATATGGGCCGCCACACCACCATCGGCAGAGATAACGGTGTAGCCATCACGCTCGTCAAAGATAACTTCTTTGTCGCCGGAGATAATCATCGGCTCGATGGCAAGAACCATTCCCGGTTCAAGAATTGGACTACTACCTTTTGAAGCAAAATTCGGCACCATTGGTTCTTCGTGTACTTCGTAGCCCACTCCGTGACCGCAAAGCGCTTCCACTATGCCGTAACCTTCAGGTACCGCTCCTTCCACCGCTTTGCCGATATCGTTCACTCTAGCTCCAGCTTTAGCGGCTTTAATACCAGCTTCGAGAGCCTTCTTGGTAACTCGGATAAGTGCTTCAGCCTCTTCATCAGCCTCTCCACAAATAACAGTACGAGCCGAGTCGATTACCATTCCCTCGTAACCAATCACTAAGTCGATACTGACCACGTCACCATCTTTGAATATTTCTGGCTTTTCGTTTGGAATACCATGCACCACTACGTCGTTTACCGAAACGCAAGTCGCAGCCGGATACGGGCGTGGCGCAAAGCTTGGTTTGTATCCAAGAATCATCGGCTCGACACCATACTCTTCAATCAGTTCCATAGCTCTGTCGTCAACATCGATAGTACTAGCCCCTGGCACCACCTCCTTTTCTAGCTCGTCGAGAATCATACCCAAAAGCTTCCCTCCTTTGCGGAGCTTCTCAATTGCTTCTGGAGTTTTGATGGTAATTGCCATGGTAAATTATTGTTTTAGTGCTAATGCTTCAATTATAGCTTCGTGTACTCCCTCGATAGATAAAGTGCCGTCGATGTCGTGTACTTTGGTATCGGCGCGTTGTCGGTAGTAATCCACCACCGGCAAAGTTTCTTCGCGGTACCAACGAAGGCGTGCTTCGATTGATTCCTCGGTGTCATCTTCGCGAGCGCGAGCCGTCATACGCTCTCGCACCACCTCTTCCGGAGTGTCGAGATTGATAATATCTATATTATCTCGATGATAGAAAGCAAGAGCCGATTCGAGAACTTTAGCTTCTGGAGCTACGCGCGGAAAACCATCAATCAGCAAGTGACATTTATCGTCAACGTGAGTCTTCATCGCGTCACCCCAAAGAGTAGTAGAGAGAAATAGTGGTTGCAACACGCCATCGTTTAGAGTTTCCGATACGTGTTGTTCGGTGTAACCTTCGCCTGAAGCGGCCATCGCTCTAAAGCGGCGGCCGGTTTGGATGTCGACTACGCGTCTGGATGGGTCTTTTTCTTTCAAAACTGCGTCGAGTTTTGCGATTTGCGTACCCTTGCCGCTGCCTTGCGGCCCGATAAAAATAACTGTTTTTGGTTTATTCATTGCTGCCCTAGTGTACCCTAGCACCAAAACTTTGACTAGTGTTTTCACTAAAAAATATGATATGGTATCGGCAATGAAAAAACATATCATCACTATTGCCGGCAAGCCCGGGAGTGGCAAATCAACCACCTCCAACCGCCTGGCGAGAGAACTTGGCTACAATCGTTTTTCTTCTGGCGACCTGTTTCGCGCTATCGCTAAAGAACGAGGAATTGATGTCCTAGAAATAAATCTCACCGCCGAGACTGAGCAAGAAATAGATCATCAAGTTGATGACAGATTAAAAGACATTGGTCAGAATGAAGATAATTTGGTTATCGACTCACGTATGGCTTGGTACTGGATGCCAAACTCCTTCCGTGTTTATCTCGACCTAGATGTTGAAGTGGCGGCAGAGCGCATTGTGAATGGTATGGATAAGACCAGAATGGAAGCTGAAAATATTCCAAGCAACCCACACGAATACGCCAAACTACTTCAGAATCGTTTGGACAGCGAATCGAGACGTTATATGAATCTTTATGAACAAAACCCGTATGACACTTCCAACTATGACTTGGTTGTCGACACCGCCAAGAACAATCCAGAAGAAGTGGTGAGAATAATTTTGGAAGCTTACAAAAATTGGATTGGGGAATAAGAGACAACACAAAAGCCCGGCAGCGAAGCTGCCGGGCTTTTGTATTTTGTTTTCTCTATTGATTACATCTTCCTGTACACATCTTTTCTGTGTGCTATTCGAACAATAAGTATTACCACTCTTTCCTCTTCAACTGTAAATATAATCCGATAATCGCCAGAACGTAAGCGATATAATGGAGTACCCCATTCCCCTTTAAGTTTTTTTACTCCGGTTGTAATACCAAAATGTGTGAGAGTATCAATCTTTCGCAAAACTTGTTCGATATGTTTCTTTGGCAAACTGGCGAGTTCTTTCTCTGCTTCTGCCAAATACTCTATTTTATACTCCATAGCGTGCTTTTAGAGTTTCTTGAGAAACACGAGCATTGGTACTTTTCTCTCGCAAAAGTCTTTGTGCTGCCTCAAGAGCGTCTTTCATATCCTGAAGTTCCTCAGCATCAAGAACAGCCACGGTTTCTACGCCGCTCTTTTCCAAAATATATGTACTCTTATTCTTGAGAATATCTTGAACCAAACTCCCAAGACCCACACGAGCTTTTGTCATTGGAATAACTTTTACCATAATAATGAATTGATGAGTATTGATTAATGTTAATCAATACTAGCACGTGACTAAAATTTCTGCAATTAGGCGACTTCTCTTGCACCATAGTGGACAATACAAAAGCCCGGCAGCGAAGCTGCCGGGCTTTTGTGTTTGTGTTTGTGTTTGTTTTGCTCTATCGAAGTTACTTAGAGAATCTCTAATTTTTTCTGAGACATACACTTAGAAGTTTAGAGAATCTCTAAATTGCGTTGTAGCGAGGCGGACAAGAAAAAAGACCCGACTGGGGCAAGTGCCCAAGGAGGGGTCTTTTTTCGTAGACCAACAAAGCTACAGCGTGATTTAGTATTCTCTAAGGCTGACTTGGGAATCAACGCGGCGAAGTAGGTCTAATACTACGTTGACCACAATAAGAAGCGCCGTACCACCAACCGCGAGAGCGGTAATACCGGTAGCCATCTGCATAGCGAGTGGCAAAACCGCAATAACGCCGAGGAACAACGCTCCCACCAAAGTCAAACGGGTAATTAAGTTTCCTAGATACTCAGAAGTATGCGCTCCAGGACGAATACCTGGAATAAACGCACCACTTCGCTGCAGGTTCTTAGACATTGCCTCTGGGTCGAAAGTTACGGCCGTATAGAAGAATGTGAAGAGGAATACGAGAACGAAGTAGACACTAGCGTAGAGGACCTGATTGTTGAAGAATGAAAGAATAACATTCGATACATTCTGCACACCGGCAACGCCCAAGTTTGAAAGGATGTTTAAAAACATCTGTGGGAACAAAAGCATTGAGAGTGCGAACACAATTGGAATCACACCAGCCTGGTTGATGCGAAGCGGAAGGTATGAAGAAGCACCTCCATAGGTTGCGCCTCCCCTGCTCTGCTTAGCGTAAGTAATTGGCACTGAACGTTCAGCTTCGGTCATTACTACCACGCCGTAGATAACCGCAATCGCAGCCAAAGTAAAGGCTAGATAAACCGGCAACTGTGACGGAGTGTAACTGTAAAGAAGCTGGCTGATTTCTGAAGGAACATTAGCCACAATACCGGCAAAGATAATGATAGACACACCGTTACCGATACCGTACTCAGTTACCAACTCACCCACCCACATAAGAAGCATTGAGCCAGCCACGATGAGCATTACGTTGATAGCAAACTCAAAATTAGAGAGACCGGAAATAACTCCTTGGTTCTGAAGTAGAGCCAAAAAACCAAAACCTTGAACGGCTGCAAGCGGCAAAGCGAGCATACGAGAATACTGAGTAAACTTGGCTCGTCCCGCCTCACCTTCTTCAGTGTAGAGGCTTTTGATTTGCGGCACCATTACGGTTAGAAGCTGCATAATGATGGAAGCCGTAATGAAAGGACCAACACCAAGCATCACAATGGAAAGGTTCTGAAGACCGCCACCCGAGAAGATGTTAAGAAGTCCAAGGAACTGATTGTTTGTGAAAAACTGTTGCAATACTGCTTGGTCAACACCCGGAATCGGGATAGTGGCTAGAGCTCGAAAAACAAACAAAGCACCAATAACAAACAGAATACGATTTCTGATTGCTTTGTCGCTTACGATTATTTTGAGCTTATGAATGAATTTCTGCATATAATCAGTATAAATGATAAGACAGTTTCTGAGAAGTAGAAGCGGGGGGGGGGGGGGGGGGGGGGGGGGGGG
>JBNKWW010000063.1:0-4818 GCA_050299955.1 Minisyncoccia bacterium
CCCCCCCTCTTTGTCACCATTCAATCCAAACCCTCACCTTTCATAAGGGAAGGTTTTTTAAAAGCGTCCAGTACTTTTTTTGCTCCAGGTTCTTGGGATGCTTCAGCTACCATGTTTCGCATTTGAGCGAACGCCACCAGAGCCGCGTCTTCGTTGAATATGTTTGGATCTTGAAGTTCAACCAGAGCATCTTTGTACTCTTTAACAAATTGAGTCAATTCTTTCGTTGTGAAGGAAACGTCACCGCCGCCGACCTTGATAGCGGTTTTGATTTCCGGCACTTCAATGGAAAAAGAAACATATTCTCCATCACTTATGCCTACAACAAGACAGCAAAATGTGTCTTTGAATTCTACGGCAATGTCGTAGGAAATTACATTTGTGGCACAAACTCGTGCTAGTTCTTCAACTGTTTCGCACTCTTGGCAGTCTGCGAAAAGTTGTGCCATTTTCTCGATTTTTTCGTCAGATGTTAGCGTCATCGTTTTGGTCTTCCTTTCTGGTTCTAAACTTTCTCTATTTGTTACTCTAAACCAGTCAAAAACTTTGTCAACAGGTTTGTTGTTTGGCAAGCTTGACTCTTTTGAGGGCGGGAGTATATTCATAAATATGAAGTGTAAAAACGTGTTTGTACTAAATCTCTGGAACTTTGGGCTTCTTGCTTAAGGTGGGGTTTGGTAACGATACGTTTGGGAAAGTGCCGGCCCTTTGAGGGGCCGGCGCTATTGCCCTCCATTGCTCCGTGAGTTGTGTCTTCAAACAATTTGAATCCACAACCCACCGCGCAATGAGGCGAGAGGTGGCTACAACCAGAGGGGTTGTAGAGTTCCCGAAGGAGATAAGAAAATGGGAAAGAAATGTGGCTTCGCCAATGACCAAAACGGCGGTTTTGGTCAAAAAGAAAAAACCTCGATTAGCGACGACCCGTCGCTCACAGCTTCTGGTATTGGGGACCATTACGAAGCAGTGGGTCGACTGCCTTCACAAGGGGTCTATACTCAGATGGGTGTAGATTTATCGACAGGGGAACTGTTGGCCGATGTGGCCGGGGTCCAGCAGCGACGAAGTTAATTTGTACATTTTTGAAGTTTCAGGGCGTGGCGCGGAATTACTCCGCGACGCGCCTTTTATTTTTTATAAAACGTTGTCTTTGCGAGGAGGGTGGCCGCGTTACCAACTTTCCAAAGTTGGCAACGCGGCCAGACGACGAAGCAATCCAGGTAGTAATAAAAGATTATCAAAAGGCGTGTCGCTTATCAAATCAGCGCACGCCTTTTGAACAAAGAACTATATTATATTTTCGAAAATATTGTGCCAACATTCCTCTGTAGGCACAGTGAATGATGATACATCCTCACCTAGGGTTTCAACAAGAAAAAACTGTGAATAACAAACTTTAAAGTTGATCAGCCAAAATGCCAGTCAATATTGGCGTTATGGTGTCGTTAAATATATTGGCGCGAGTAGTCAAATCGCCTATCAGACTTGATTTAAGGTCGTATCCGGTCTCTTCTTTAATCTTATTGTTGATGTATGCGAGGCTAATAGCTTTAAGACTGCCATTGCCAAAACGGGAGTCGCTAGCTCTCGTACTTATCACTCCAATAACGTTGCCATTATGGTCGATAACCGGACCACCAGAAACTCCTTGCGCGCCGAGTTGGGTACCCGTTAAAGCTAGTACATCAACAGTGCTTGAACCAAAAGTATAAAGAGCAGCCACGCTAGAAGTGGCAACGAATCTAACTGCACCATCATTGTCAGATCCATCGCCAAATTTAGGGTAGCCAGAGAGAATCACTGTTTGTCCTTTGGTTTTGGGGGTTAGTAAATTGGTATCCGTATTTAAATAAGGGAAACTATCGACAGGTTCGTCATCAATTCTTTTGGTTACATAAAGAAGAGCAAAGTCATCTTCACCGGTCCCGGTCGGATTTTCTGAAGTTATTTTTTCGGCGTTGGCTATTAGCCAAGTTGGTGAAATATACAACAAAGAAACCTCATAAGTTGGACTAGCTTCTTTGCCGGAGCGAATAACACACTTTTCGTTACTGTAGTCTTTGATCCCTTTTAGAAGAAGAAACTGTGCCACGTGTGCGTTGGTCATTACAACACCGCGATCATCTATAAAAAAGCCAGTACCTGATATTCTCATCTCGTATTTACGAGTCTTGATGGTGCAGTATATGCTTACTATCGCTTCAGCTAGGTTTTGTGGAGTTGTTACTTCAGGTTCTGAAATATTTTCTACTTCTGTTTCGGAAGAACTGGCAATTTCGGTTTCAATTACTATATCGTCTTTTAGAGTTAGTTGGTCCAAGATGGCAGTGAAAGAAGTGAAAATACCCAGTTCTATTTCTGTTATATGTGGGACAGACTCGATGACGCTAGCCAGATTTGAATCGTTGTAAGGTGAAATATACTCACTTAGAAAGTTGCCGGTTGTTTGAATGAGACTGAGATATGTACTCATTACCAATATTGATATATTTACCAAAGTGAATTGCATAGTGAAAGTATAACTGCGCGTGGGTGATTTGTCAGGTTATCATAGAGATTGTTAGGTGCCGGCCGCGAAGCGGCCGGCTTTCGTAACTATACACCAGGCTTTCGTTCTCTTTCTTTGAATGCAAACCCTGATAACTTTTTACTGTTTTTAAGCAAAGTAATAACTGTTTGTGGTTCCTTTGTGGTATGGACAGATACCTTTTGACTACCTTGACCACTAATTAAAAGTTCAAAACCACTACTGGTATATACGATGGTTATGAATTTACCGCGACTGCCGCGAGTGTTGGTGCGTATTTCTCCTGGCGCGATCATTTTAATACTGGGGATTTTTTCCAGTTCTCGGACTATTAGTGAAGCCGTTTCTGTTAAGGATGTGTGTTCTCTTCCGCGAGTTCTAGACATAAGATTTTACTAGCTTAGCAAAAAGTAGGGAAGTTAAAAGGGTCAAGGACGGCAAAGGCTTCGCCTTTGCCGCCCAAACCCCTCTATACACACTAACTCGCTCCAGATTGTCTGGTTTGTGTCTGAACCCCGTTCTCATTGCTGGTGGTGCTCTTAGTGTTGTTTGTATTGGTTGCGCTCGCTACGCTAGCGGTGTCCGTTGTTGTATTGCTGCTATATACTGCCTTTCCTCCAATAAAGACCAAAACAGCAAGAGCAACAGCTATCAGGGTGTTTCTAGTTATGTTTTTCATAGTTTTCTGTTTCACTGGCATCAGAATAAGATTACCTTAATCATTAATACGATAATGGTGGCGGTTTATTTCAACTACTTAGAAATGCTGACATCTGTGTATAATTGAACTTCAATACTATATCAGAGTATATATAATATATGAGTGACTCATACTACATTGCGCACTTTGGCTATAAATCTCAGAAAACATGGTTATTCATATTCAATGATTGCCGACAAGACTGGTCTTTCTAAGGGAACTCTTTATTCTTGGTTGTCTTCTATACCATATGAACCAAATAATGAAGTCGTGTATAGGATTGGAAATGCTAGGGCTAAATCAGGATTAGTAAAACACAAAAATAAATTAAAAACTGTTGAGGAGGCGCGAAAGCAAGCTATTAAGGATATTGGTAAAGTAAGTAAACGTGACCTATTAATGTTAGGTATTGCTTTATATATAGGTGAAGGAGAGAAAAATGAAAATGTAGGAATTATTAATGCTGATCCTCGTATAATACGTCTGGCTATTAAGTGGCTTATTGATATCTATGGTTTATCCATAAATAACTTTACGCTCGCTGTTCACTTGTATCCAGATTCTGATATTGAAACATGTTTGCATTATTGGTCAAAACAGACTAATATACCACTTACTCAATTTGGCAAAACACAGATTGATAAACGCAAGAATAAAGTGGTTAGTAAACGAGGTAAATTACCTTATGGAACTGCACATCTTCGCGTAAAGAGTAACGGAGTAAAAGAATTTGGAGTACTCTTAGCGCGTAGAATTCGCGCTTCTATGGAGGAGATTCTTGGAGAAAAATAAAAAGCGGGCGTAGTTTAATGGTAGAATGCGACGCTTCCAACGTCGAGACGGGGGTTCGATTCCTCTCGCCCGCACAACAAAAGCGCTTCCGAAATCATAGTCGGCTTACGCCTATTTGATTTAGGAGTGTGGCTTGGTTGAGTTTATGATAGTACGTAATTAGTAACGTTTTTTAACTCTTGTAAAAAGGGAGACAAACAATGTCTGGCAAAAATTGTGACGATGAAATGTTGTAGTTGTGGAGGATAAATCATATTGTTCTACAAAATGCTTTGGAAAAACTGAGACAAGAACAAGAACAGGGAATCTTTATCGATAGGGCCGCAAGATTTTTTGAGAGACAGAAGAGAATTCCTGATAAACACATAGAAAAGTAAAAGGAGATAAAATTAAACCATACCTCAATCGAAGTATGGTTTTTGTCTATGAGAACAGCTAAACAAAAAATGGGCGCTAAAGCGCCCATTTTTTGTTTGTGTTTGTTTATAAACCAGCCAACTTAATCACGAAGTACATTATCGCAATACCAAGTACAGTTGAAATCGTGGTCCAACGCATTGGGTGTTTGTGATAGCTTTCGGGAATTAAATCACTGGCACCGATGTAAAGGAAGAAACCACCAAAAAGTGCCAAGAGGAGACCAAGCTTCTCGTCGGAAACACTGAAAAACATTGTGGCAATAATGCCGAGTATGGGGGCGGTAGCGTCCACCAAAAGCCAACGAAAAGCCTTCATTCTCTCACCGCCGTTTTTCAAAATCATATTTACAGTATTGATACCGTCAGAAAAATCGTGAGTC
>JBNKWW010000064.1:0-12147 GCA_050299955.1 Minisyncoccia bacterium
CCCCTCGCAACCAAAACCACACTCCGTAAGTTATAACCAATGAAGACAAACAATATGACCAAAGATATGAAACAACTTAAAAGAAAAATAATGCGTCGCGTGTACTACGCCTACAGTCTCAGCATAGTTACTGCCAGTCTATTTTGGCAAGGGGTTTTCCTTGGCGCTGTCACGCTGGTTTTGGGGGATTGGCTACATGTCGCCAGTATCGAAAAGAATTTACTCGCTACACCACTTGGTCAACTACCAACATACATTGCTGGCTCATTCGTACATGCTTGGATAAGCGGAGAGGTGATGACGGTGTTGATGATATTGGCCGCAGCGGTGATTTCTGTTTCAGTTGGGTATAAGTTGGCTGGATTTGTTTTTGGCAGAAATGTTGTTTTTGCGAGGTAACAGGGGAAAGATGAAAAGAAAGTACGGCAAAGGCCGGCACCTACGGCGCCGGCCTTTGCCGTACTTCATAACCAAAAACAGGGCGACCCTCCGGGTCGCCCTGTTTTTAAATCTTCAAATCTTCAAATATGATGTTTACTTATCCTCCTTCATCGCTTTCTTTACGTTCTTCAAGAGTTCGTTTGATAGCTTTTTGTCGCCACGAAGGAAAGTTCGGGCAGCATCATAGCCGCGGCCGAGTTTAACAGTAGTTGACTCGTCTCCTCCAGGAGGAGTGTATGAGTACGAAGCGCCGCTCTTCGCGACCATCTTGTATTTTTCACCAAGTGCGAGAAGTTCACCCTCGCGACTAATACCCTCGCCGTAAATGAGGTCGAATTCAGTAGTGCGGAAGGGAGCAGCGACTTTGTTCTTTACCACCTTTACGCGGTGGCGGCCACCAACCACTTCTTCACCTTTCTTAATTTGTGCGATACGGCGAATGTCTAAGCGAACTGAAGTGTAGAACTTGAGTGCCTTTCCGCCCGGAGTAGTTTCTGGGTTACCAAACATCACACCAACTTGCATACGAATCTGGTTGATAAAAATAACTACAGTCTTACTCTTGGCTACAATACCGGTAAGTTTTCTAAGTGCCTGACTCATCAAACGTGCCTGCTTGCCCACGTGATGCGCTCCCATTTCGCCTTCAATTTCGTCGCGTGGGGTGAGGGCAGCTACTGAGTCCACTACAATCACATCAATTTTTCCGGATCGAACCAAACTCTCTACAATCTCCAAAGCCTGTTCGCCGTTATCCGGTTGAGAAATAAGCAGTTCATCCATCTTTACTCCGAGGTTGGCAGCATACTCTGGGTCCATCGCGTGTTCAGCGTCGATAAAAGCACAGATACCGCCAGTTTTTTGAGCTTCAGCGATAGCGTGTAAAGAAAGGGTAGTTTTACCGGAAGATTCTGGACCGTATATTTCAATAATACGACCGCGCGGAAAGCCGCCAATACCAAGAGCGTCATCGAGTCCAACCGAACCGGTGGAAATAGCGTCTACATCCACCTTGTGTCCGGTGGCGAAGGTCATAATTGCTTCGTCACCAAATTTGGTTTTGATACTACGCAATGTCTCGGCAATCTTGTTATCTTCAAGACCTTTCTTTGCTTCTACTTCCGGAGCTTCTGTTTTTACTTTCTTGCTGGTTGCTTTTTTAGCCATAACTATCGAATTATTGATTTAATAAATGAGTGTTGCCAAGGGATAACTTATCGTCATCCTTGGCACCCTGATAAACAAAAGGTTCTTCAATGTGCTTGTGACGGCCGTACAGGTCTACAGCGTCAATACTAACTACAGTGTAGCCATTTTCCAAAACCACCGCTTCGTTAAAGTTGCCGTTTTCGTCGGTAACTATTGGACGACCATTTAGGTAAATGGCGGTGATGTTTTCTGCTAAACCGTTTAATTTTATAACTCTTTCATTTTGTACAACTTGAGGTAGGTCAACAAAAGATATTTCTGGACCGCTGATAATAAAGCGGGCTTGGAAGAGGATGTAGGATACAAACAAAACCATCAACAAAGCCACGCCAGTAAAAGTGGCAAGTCTGGCCAGAGTAAATGAATGTTGCTTTGTCGGTATCATAACAACCTGTACTTATATTATTCCACCTCTTCGGGGTCGTTGTCACCCTCATTATTGCCCATAAGTATCTCACGAGGTTTGGAACCGTCTTGTGGACCGATGACACCGCGCTCTTCGAGAATATCCATTAGGCGCGCTGCGCGAGAATATCCAACCCGGAGCTTGCGCTGCAAGTATGAGGTCGAGGCTTTGCCGGCTTCCCTAACGGCTTGCTTAGCCTCTTCGTAGAGGTCGTCTTCGTCGTCGCCGTCAGAAACAGCGCCAAAGAAGGCATCGCCACCGCCCCCGCCGGAGCTACCTTCGAGGTCAATGGAGTCGAGTTCGGCAGCGTCGGTCTGGTCCTTAAGGTAGTCGACAACGTTCTTGAGTTCGTTCTCAGAGATGAAGGCAGACTGGAGGCGAATTGGCTTCGCCAATTCGCCAGAAAGAAACAGCATATCTCCGGCACCAAGGAGCTTTTCAGCACCGATTTGGTCGAGAATAGTACGAGAGTCAATCTGCGAAGCTACCTGGAGGGCAATACGGCTAGGCACGTTGGCCTTAATGAGACCGGTAATAACGTTTACCGAAGGACGTTGGGTTGAAAGCACCAAGTGAATACCAACCGCACGACTCATCTGTGCGAGGCGCACAATACAAGCTTCAAGTTCGCGAGGGTAAGCGGTCATAAGGTCGGCCAGCTCGTCAATGAAAATAACAATGTAAGGCATTGGTTCAGGCAAACTCTCGTGTTCATCTTCCGGAGAACCGTTCTTAACCCAAGCCGCCTTAGCTGGCTTGTAAATGTTGTCATGGTAAGAACCAATATCGCGTACGCGCTCAGCCTGCAAAATATCGTAACGCCTCTCCATCTCCTTGATAGCCCACTTAAGAGAGAGGATAGCTTTTTTGGCTTCAATAATCACCGGTGAGAGAAGATGAGGAATACCATTATATAGAGTAAGCTCTACGCGCTTCGGGTCAACCATGATGAAGCGGAGTTGTTCTGGTGAGTTGCGGAAAAGAAGTGAGGTGATGAGGGTGTGAATAGTTACCGACTTACCAGAACCGGTAGTACCAGCAATCAAGCAGTGTGGCATTTTTGCTAGGTTGGCGAAGTGAGGCACACCGGTAATGTCGCGGCCAAGAGCCGCAAGGAGTGGTTTGGGAGAGTCGGTGTATTCGGCAGAAGCAAATAGTGTAGCCAAACCAACGGTAGCTTTTGAGGTGTTTGGTACCTCAATACCTACGAGCGACTTCCCTGGAATAGGGGCTTCGATACGAATAGGAGAAGCAGCCAAAGCTAGCTCGAGGTTGTTCTGAAGACCAACGATTTTAGAAATACGCACACCTTCAGCTGGTTTCAAAGCGTAGCGAGTTACAGAAGGTCCGATGGACACTTCGTCCATTTCTACTTCGATATTAAAGTTTTTCAAAGTGCGCTTGATGATATTGGCGTTGGCCTTCACGTCACCACCATGACTCTTGCCTTTATCTTTGGAAAGAAGGGTGAGTGGAGGAGCGGCATAAGGTCCTTCAAAGTTTGAAACCACCATCTCACCATTTTTCTTAGTGAGACCGAGACGTTCGCTGATGGTTTTGGTTTTTACCTCAACTTCGTCATTCTCTTCTTCGACTTCTTCCGATTCAGCTTTTTTAGCGGCTTCAACTTCTTTTACCGCTTTAGCAATTTCTTCTACTGAAAGTTCATCTTCGTCATCCTCTTCCTCAACTTCACGTGTAGGAAGTTTGAAGCCGATGTTGAAAGTGAGGAAAACTCCAACCAAGAAAACGGTAGACATAATGACTCCGCTAAGTATTGGGTCGAAGAGAGAGTTGAGAGGGAACTCGAGGATCCAGCCACCAAAACCACCGAGACCTTCTTTATAGAGTTCGAGTCCACCAAGGAGAGTAACAAACATAAAAGCGATACCAACCAATTTGGAGAGACTGATACGGTCGTCCTCTCGCGGGTTCATGAGTGCGTAAACGTAAAAAGCACAAACTAAAGGAGCGGCGTAGGCACCACCACCAAATAGGGCGTCGAGCGCTCGGTTGGTATAGTCACCAACCACACCAGCGTAACCAATCAGTGAAAGGGTAAAGTAAATACCGAGAGCTACAAAACCAACAGCTCCGATCGCTTGTTTGGTGTGTGGATTTAAATCGTCAAACATAGGTTTACGTTCCGCTGCTTTTTTAGATCTTGTCTGATTGGTTTTCTTCCTAGCCATTGAATTGATACTTCTTAAATGATTTGTCGGGTAAGTTCGGAGTGGGTGTACCGCCGCCTTTGGCGGCGGCACACCCACTAAACAACACTCCATTAAGGTTCTGCTAAAAACCTCGGAATATGGCTAAATAATAACACGTCAGCAGCTTATCTTGCTGTTCATATCTTCATTATTGTAATTGCCCTCCTGTCTAGGCGGCGGTCCAGTCATCAACCAAAACCATTGCTTCTTAAGGCCATTTGTACTACACTTGTCCTTAAGAAAAGTGTCCCAGACAATGAGACACAATAAAGGACAGATATGGAAACAAGAGACATTCTAAAGGCCACAGACTCAACAAAAAGACTAGTTCAAGATGAAGAGTATTATAGGCTTATTTTCAAAAAGACAGAAAAAATTGTATCAGTGATTTTCTATGTCTCTAATAGTGTTGAGACCAACCAAAATAATTCATTGGTTATGTCCGATATATTAGAAGCAGCTCGAGCGGCTCACAATGCGGTCCTCGAATCTTTGGAGGTCAGGAGTCACGTGGCGGAAGATGCTATTAGAAAGAGCGCTCACACTCTCATCGTACTCGACAGCAAGTTACACATTGCTGAAGTCTCTGGGGTGATAACCGGAGCGGTAATGAATGTACTCTCTGGTGAGATTGACACTGTCCTCCGCGGAATGAACCAATACCTAGGACAAACAACAGCGTTTGATGATATGGACTACCGAGTCAGTCGCGCCCCAAGTCGTCAACATCGTGAAGTTAAAACCGCTCACAAAGATGATTCTGATAAAAGAGTTGGTAGCACAAGTAGCCGAATAGCCGAGTCTCAAAACGAGCTCGATCGACGTGAACGCATAAAGACAGTCCTTGAAGCCAAAGGTGAAGCAACTATAACGGACATAACGGACATCATTACGGACTGCTCATCAAAGACAATTCAGCGCGAGTTGAATGCGATGATAGAGGACAAAATTATTAAAAGGGAAGGTGAGAGACGTTGGTCAAAATATTCAATAGCTTAGCTATCTTGTAAGAGACAAGAAATTGAAATTTAATGGCCAATACAGCGTATTAAGACAAATTGTACTTTTACATAAGATCTGGACAAATGTCCTTTTTCTAGTCTAATTTGCCTAAACTTTGAATACGTTACATAATGTTAAAAATAGGTAAGAAGACAAGGGTAGCATCGTCTTAATTATGAGACCAAGAAGTAGAACTTTTACTGTGGTGGTTTGGATTAAAAACCCTTGACTATAAAGGCTTTAGCACGTAGGCTAGTCCGAAATGCAAATAATCTAGCTATCCACATAAGTGGACACTAAGAGATATAAAGTATTTGTTATACTTGTCTCTAACTGGAATGACCCCGACGAACTCAATGTAAATATTTTATAGTGAGTTCGTCGGCGTTATGCCGCAGGTGTGCCAAGTCACGCTTTTTTAGAACCTTTCATAATCTCATCGGAGTCCAAAGTGACGAAAAATATGAGCGAAAGATGAGGTGGAGCCTGAGTTGAACTTGAGTTCAGCGAAGGCGAACCGAATCTTGCAGCCATATTTTTCGTCACGACGGCCCGAAATAAATAATAACAACTTATTTATGGTGAGATTGTGAACGGTTCGTGTGAGGAATGAACGTTGGTTCCATTCAAACAAAAGGAGAGCAAGACATATAAAATGCACATTTATTTGTTCATTGAAAATTGAATATCTCTCTAAACTTCCTGACTAACTTTTTTCTGTTGGCGGTGGTGGTGAATTTTGCTAAACAAAATTCACCACCACCGTATTGACGCAATTACGACTGAAACTCAGACTGAATTCACTACCGGACTATGCAAGCCGCCGAGCCTTTGGCTCGGCGGCACGGAGTCGATACCGGAGCATACTCGGAAACTCATCATCACTTACATATATAGTATGTATATGTGTGGAGTCGATAAGCTTACACCTGAAAGGTGTCATTCCCGTGGAGACGGGAATCAAGAAGACAACATCAGTGTGTCATTCCCGTGGAGACGGGAATCCAGACTATAAGTTTTGAAGCTTTCACTCATAAAATTAAATTGTTGCTGAGTTTCCGGGTATGCTCTCGGTCGGCGCCATAGGCGCCGACCGTTTGCATAGCTGGGAAGGGGAGCTGCTTGCAGCTTCCAATATATTCGTGATTATGGGTTTGTCTCCATAATCGCAAATATGAATTAATTCATATTATTAGTTGATTAGAATAATTCTAACCAAACATTAGTGGATGGTGTGCTAATAATCGCACTGTTCACCAAAAACAAATTATGACTATTACATCAAATATTGCTGCAAAGCTTTCAGTAGCTTTCGTAGCAGTAGCTATGGCTGTTGCTTTTGTTGCTCCGTCAGCAAAGGCTGCAGATACTTCAACAATGAGTCTTGAAGAGCTCATCGCGTTGGTAAATCAGCTCCAGGCTCAATTGGCTGGTAGCTCATCTTCAAGTTCTTGTTCATACACCTTTACCCGTTCCCTTTCAACAGGTTCAACAGGTTCAGATGTTATGAATCTTCAGAAGTTCCTCAACATGAGTGCTGACACTCAGGTTGCTGCTTCAGGTACCGGTTCTACTGGTATGGAAACTTCATACTTCGGTCCTATGACCGCTGCTGCTGTTTCTAAGTTCCAGACTAAATACAGTTCTGAGATCTTGGTTCCTGCAGGTCTTGTAAACCCAACCGGTTACTTTGGTCCATCAACAATGGCTAAAGCTAACTCACTATGTTCAGCAATGACTGGTGACAACGGTTCAACAGGTTCAACCGGTTCAACTTCAGGTCTTGAAGGTGGCGCTGGTTCAATCGACACTTACGACATCGTAGCTGGTCTTTCCAACGAAGAAGTTGGTGAAGGCGAGGAGGATGTAGAGGTTGCTGGTCTCGAAATCGAGAACTCAGAAGACTCAGACATCGAAATCCGCGCTGTTAAGGTTGTATTCGCACAGGGTACAGCTGATAGCAAGTTCGTTAAGTATGCTGATGAGGTATCAGTATGGGTAGATGGTGAAGAGTTCGCTCGCGTTGACGCAAGTGACTTCACTAGCTCAAACTCATACACCAAGACTCTTTCTCTAGATTCTGGTGCTATCATCAAGGCTGATGCTACTGGTGAGATCGTTGTTGCCGTTTCAGGTATCAGCAATCTTGACTCAGGTGACGCTGGTGAAACTTGGACCGTAGACTTCTCAAGCATACGCTTCGAGGATGCTCAGGGTACAACTATTTCAGAAGATCCAAGCACTTCAGCTGTAACCTTCTCATTCGAGAGTTACGCTACTGCTGCTGACATCGAGTTCAAGGTGTCTAAGGGTGATGCTGATATCAACGACGCTCGTTCAATCGCTGTTTCTTCAACAACTGAAACTAACAACGTTGAGATCCTTTCATTCGAAATCGAAGTTGATGGTTCTTCAGACGTATGGGTTGATGACCTTGCTGTTGACTTCGGTACTTCAACCGGCGACACTCTAAGCGACCTTATCAGCGCTGCTGAGTTGGTTGTAGACGGTGATGTTATCGGTTCTGAAACTATCACTACAGCTTACGATGATGACGGTATCGTTGTCTTCGACAACCTTGACTGGACAATCGACGCTGGCGATACTGTAGAAGTTATCGTTCGTGTTGATATGAACGAACTTAACACCGGTACCTTCGGTGCTGGTGCTACCCTTTCAGCTTCTGTAGATCCAGACAACTCTAGCTGGACAGTAGAGGATGAGAACGGTGACGATGTTTCTGCAGCTGACAAGACTGGTACAGCAACCTCAGATGCTCACACCTTCTACGGTGACGGTATCCAGGTTGACCTTACCGACACTTCAGTTGTTGTAACCAAGGGTGACAACGACGACGATGACTACGTAACACTCACAATCGACTTCGATGTGACATCTTACGGTGAAACTATCTATGTTGATAAATCAATCGATCAGACTGGTTCTTCAACAGCTGGTACTTCATACGGTGTTAACGATTCTTCTGACACCTCAACTTACTTCGCAACCGCTTCAAGTTCATCTGCTATTTCTTCAACAGCTGATGAGGGTACTTACGGCTTCGAGGTTCTAGAAGGTGATACAAAGAGCTTTACTTTGACTGTAACTGTTGCCAACGCTGCTACAAGCACACTTGACAGCACTTACGTACGTGCAGTTCTTACAGGTATTGGTTTCAACACAGCTGATAGCGCAACAGGTGCTTCAACTTACACCTCTAGCCTAGCTAGCGACTTCAAGACTACCTACGGACAGATTGTTAACTAGTCTAACTAGTAAACTAACGTAGTTAGCTTAAAGTCTACTGACGTTAAGCCGATGCGAAAGGGAATGATATAAACTCACGAACAATCGCATCAAGACAAACAAAAAGCCCCCGCCCTCAAAAGCGGCGGGCTTTTTGTTATCCCATTTACTCGGTAGTCAGACTACCGAGTAAAGTGTTACTTTATTAAAATAGTCATAATAAATATTAGTATGAGAGTCGAACCTTATTCAATTGATTCATATTTACATATAGTTAAGCGTGGAGCGAGAGGTGTTGATATTGTTCGTGACGAAGCAGATAGGTGGCGTTTTCTCAGAATGCTGTTTTTGTTGAATGATAAAAATTTTAAAGACGACTGGACAAAAATGAAATTAGAACATTTGTTTTCAAGGCCAGCTCATTGGCAGGAACGTGAACCTATAGTCGATGTTCTTGCGTATACTTTGATGTCAAACCATGTTCATTTGATTTTGAAAGAAAAGAACGAAGGTGGAGTAACTTTGTTCATGAAACGACTAGGGCAGAGTATGACAAATCATGCCAACGAGAAATATAGTGAGAAAGGAAGTTTGTGGCAGGGAGCGTATCGTTCTAGAACAATTGGTGATGACAGATACTTTCGATATGTTGTCATTTATGTAATGGTGAAAAACACTTTTGAACTTTATCCTGAAGGTGGTTTGGAAGCGGCACGAGATAATTTTGAAAAAGTATGGGATTGGGCAATTAATTACAATTTTTCCAGTCTCGGTGACTATGTAGGTAAACGTGCAGCTTCATCTATTTTGAATAAAGAGGATCTGAGCGAGATCTTTTCAGAGCCAGAAGACTTAAAACGATTTGCTTACAATATGATCATGGGCAAACTTGGAGAAGTGATACCAATGAAAGACTTAGAATAATAACCTCAGTATTCTACTCGGTAGTCAGACTACCGAGTAAAGTGTTACTTTATTCATTTGGTATAATTAGGGGCAATATGATAAATAAGACTTTCTATAAATTTCTCTTTAGTTTTGTGGCGGTGATTGCAGCGACTTTGTTTTTGATTTTTATTGTTGGGTCTAGTAAATAGAGTGGAGTATTTTGAAGGGGGAGGGGTTAAGGTGGGAGGGGGAGAGGGCGGCGCGAAGCGCCGCCCTTTGCTTTTTTCTCAAGTTCTGGTATATTTTCTGGCAACAGGCTCATGACAGCTGGCCACCTTGCGTAAAGGCAAAGTGACAATGAATCGCTTGATTCACCAGCCGAGGTCCATTTATCTATTTTGATTGTGGGGTCGAGCCTTTGGAAAATTATTTCCTTGGGCCTGTTTTTTATTTAGCACGTAGACTATAGCTTATAGCATATAGAATTTGCTACGAGCTACAATCTACAAACTAAGAGCTAAAAATGGCAATTACAAAACAAAAAAAGCAAGAAATTCTTGCAAAGCTTGAAGGTATTAAGAACGATTCTGATTCTATCGTATTCGTTAACTTTAAAGGTCTTCCAGTTCTAGAGACTACCGCTATGCGTGGTAAGCTTCGTGAAGAGGGTGTTGGTTACTTTGTAGCTAAGAAGACCTTGATCGCAAAAGCTCTCGACGGTGCCTTTGAGGGCGAGATGCCAAAGCTTGATGGAGAAATAGCTGTCGCATACAGTGCAGACGCTATTGCTCCAGCGCAAAACGTTAAGACTTTCGCTGACAAATGGAAAGACCAAGTCGGCATTGCCGGAGGTGTCTTTGAAGGCGTATACAAGAACAAAGAAGAAATGACTGAAATCGCTTCGATTCCATCACTTCAAGTTCTTCGTGGTATGTTCGTCAACGTTATTAACAGTCCGATTCAGGGTATGGCAATCGTACTCAGTGAAGTAGCAAAGAAGAAAGAAGCCTAAATAGAATTACTATTACTAATTTTAAATTTTAATTTAATAACCAATGAATCAATGTTTAAAACATTGAAAATTGAAACTTTTAATTAAAATTTATAATTTAAAATTGAAAATTTAAAAATATGTCAGAAGAAAACACAACTCCGGAAGTAGTGGAAACAACCGCTACTGAAGTAGAGGAAACTGTAGAGGTTCCTGCAGAGTTTAAGGAAATTGTAGAGAAGATTGAAAAGATGACTGTACTTGAGCTTAACGCTCTTGTTAAGGTATTCGAGAAGAAGTTCGGTGTATCAGCTGCTGCTGTAGCTGTAGCTGGTCCTGCTGCTGGTGGCGATGCTGCTGGTGAGAAGGATGAGTTCACTGTAGAACTTACCGATGCTGGCGCTCAGAAGATCGCTGTTATCAAGGTAGTTAAGGAAGTACTTGGTCTTGGTCTTAAGGAGGCTAAGGACATGGTAGACGGCGCTCCTGCAGTAGTTAAGGAAGGTATGAAGAAGGATGCTGCTGAAGAACTTAAAGCTAAGCTTGAGGAGGCAGGTGCCAAGGTTACACTTAAATAAGTATAACTTTCTAAAGAAAAGACGAGACTCACAGTCTCGTCTTTTCTGTTTTCTGGCACCTGCCTCCGCAGATGATTTGCTTTTGCGTAGCGCTGGTGTGAATACTTGGAACACCAGCAAAAGTAAATCAGATGGGGGATAAAAGGCTAAGGTTATTCTCAAATAAATTACTTGAAATAACAAAAGCCCCGCGGCTTCGCCGCGGGGCTTTTGTTATTTAATCTGGATTGCTTCGCTTGCGCTCGCAATGACGGCGGCGGCTTCGCCGCCGCCGTGACGACCAAAAGCTTCGCTTTTGGTCGTCACTACGAGCCATGTTGGGTCTCAGCCTCAGCGTGACAAGCAGAGCGAAGTAACCCAGGCTCAAAGTCATTAACTTACGAAACACCCTAATTTCGCTGTCCAGATACCGTCCGGCTCCATTGTGTTATAATTCCCACACCTATGGCAGCTGATCCGCTTTCTATTCTGTTTGGGAGTCAGGCGAGAGTAAAACTTCTACGCTTCTTTCTCTTTAATCCATCCAAGGAGTTTACCTTTGATGAAATTTCACGTCGAGCCAAACTGGTGCGTCGGACTGCGCGTACCGAAATCACTTCTCTAGAAAAAGCAGAGGTGATTAAAAAGAAACAGATATATGTTCAGCTTGAAGGGCGAAGTAAAAAGAGTCGTGTCTTGGCCTACGCACTCAACAAAGATTTTCCGGAACTTCAGGCGCTGCAAACTTTTCTCTTTGAGACTGCTCCGATAAATGGGAAGACCTTACTCAAGCATTTGCGAAAAGTTGGGCCGCTAGATTTTGTTTGTGTGTCTGGAGTTTTCTTGCGCGAATTTGAACATCGCTTGGATGTGATGATTGCAACCAAAAAACCAGTTGAGTCAAAATTGGAAAATGCGATACGTGCGCTAGAAGCTGAACTTGGTATTGAAATCCGATACGCTACTTTCACTTCTGAAGAATTAATTTATCGAGTTGGTATGTACGACAAACTAACTCGTGATGTGTTTGATTACAAGTACGCTATTTTAATTGATAAGATTGGTGTGCGTGATGAGGTGTATCGAAATTAACTTGATAAGTAAAAAAGTCGGGCAAAGAGAAGCTTTGCCCGACTTTTTCAATAAAACTTTCTTAGAGTAGGGGTGGAATTTTCAAGGCGGAGCCTTGAAAAT
>JBNKWW010000065.1:0-9240 GCA_050299955.1 Minisyncoccia bacterium
CCGGAAACAAAACAATGCATTTCTGTCATAGTGAACAGTATACCCCAAAATCAAGCTATTGAATTTTTTTTAAAAAAGGGTAATATGTCCCATACCTTAGTTAAGGACTAAGGGCGATTAGCTCAGTTGGTAGAGCAGTCCGTTTACACCGGAAAGGTCGGGGGTTCAAGTCCCTCATCGCCCACAAAATGAAAAAGTCGGAAGCGAACACTTGGAGCTTTCGGCTTTTTCTAATTTTGTGAGGTGAGGTGGGACTTGAAAAGCTTTTGAGATAAATTATGAGGCAACGAAATAATTTATCCAAAAGGTGTACTGAAACTGTAAGTTTCAAGTCCCTCATCGCCCACAAAGGAACAAACGAGTGTCGTAAAATGAAACGTAGCGAAGCAAAGTCTCATTTTTATGACCGAGTGAGAGATATTTGTATTCTTGTTTCATACAAAATGAATAGACCTCAAAGCAAAGCTTTGAGGTCTATTCATTTATAAACACAACTTATCTCTTCCCTCTCAAGTTTAAATAAACGGGTGGTCATTGAGGAGGAAAAACGATGATCTGTTTAGAGGCCCGCAACAATATCAGAAAACTGTTGCAAAAATACAAACTGGAACGGAGTGACGTATTTGCACAAATTCGCGAACGTCGCTACGACCCCTGTGTTTTTATAACAAGGGTCACAGAAGAGACATATTATATGCAATGCTCGCGAGTTGCCTGCATTTTACTTTCATATCTCAGCCCGATTGAGATACTGAACAAATAAAGAAATGTCTGCCGGCAGTATCCACTGCCGGTTTTAGTATTCCCTCCTTCTCCAAAATCTGCTACTCTATCCCCACCGCCCCTATAGTTCAATGGATAGAACAGGAGACTTCTAAGCTCTTGATGTAGGTTCGATTCCTGCTGGGGGCACAAAGATAAAAGGTAAAAGCGACGGCGCCAGCCTCGCTTTTACCTTTTAGAAAGCAAACTGCTTTGCTTTCGCATCTTTGTGCCAGGCGGAGACATATATTTAGCCCCTTCCTAGGGCTAAATATAGTCGAGCCGGGGTCGAGAGTACTTAGTAGAATCTGCACAGAGTGCAAGATTATACTTAGTAACTCGTGACCACAGAATATAAATACTACTTCACTTGCGTACCTCGGTGCCAAGCGGAGACATGTTTTTGCTATCCATAATGCAAAAACAGTCGAGCTCGGGGAGGAAGTTATTATGAGCGTCAGCGAATTAGGAACTTGACCCCACATTCGGGCGGAGCCATGTATTTTTCTCATTCCTAGAGAAAAGTACAGACAAGCCGGGGTCGCAAACACTTAGTAAATTACAAGCGAAGCGAACTAATGTACTTAGTGATTTGTGACCCCCATGCTAATTAATGAGTGTCACCTACCCTACTCTCCAAGCAACACTCCACTCGCAACAGGGCTTTGAATAGAATCTCCGTCAGACATAACTGATGAACTACTAGTTTCTAAACTCCCATTGCTCTCACCGCGCCACTTATCAAATTCTTCTTTGCGAATGCGATAATATTCCAAAACTTTAGCCATACCGTCGGTATTGTATTTTGGTGTCATTACCTGACTTTCCGGCAAGTTTTTTTCAATATCTTTATAGAAGAGAAAATTCTTGGTGTTATATACAGAAACAATAGTCAGACCGGCCACCAAAATAATCAATCCCATTGCCCACTCTCTTTCAGGCTTAATAAGTCTGTCATCTTGCGGACTTCTGGTATGCAAGCTAACTCGCTTCACCATATTCAAAATGTCTTGCTTAGTTATCATAGTGAATTTTTTATAGTTACCACCAACTTCAAATTCATCTCGGTTGACCCAGAGCCTTCGCCGGTAGCATGTCTAGACAAAGTAAGTCCATTAACACTACTCTGATAAGGTAAGTGTTCCAAAGCTTTTAGAGTTGCAAATACTCCAGATTCACTTCCTTTCACGTAAATATTAATTACCAAATCACTAAAGTTTTCATCTTTGCCTTTTACCACCTCAAGATTTTTTGTAGACAACTCTACTCCAATTTCATTGGCAACTTGATCAAGTGTAGACAAAAATTCAACAGTATCGGCCTCTCCAGAAAGTACATAGCTGAATAATTCATCGCGAAGCGCAGCAGTAGCATCAACATCATTTCTTAACGTGTTGTAAGCATCGTCGATTTTTTCTCGATCCCGAATACTTTGCAGATTTGTTACCAATTCCTGCCCTCTTTGTTCTACTTTCTGCCAGACAAAGTAACTGCCGGCTACCGAGACGGCGAGCAAACTGAACGATACTATGCTTAGTTTAAATGAATTACTAGAAAACATATTATGGCTTTGTTACTTCAAGGTTCAGGGTCAGAGTAAAACTGATGTCTTTGTCTTTTGCTAAGTTGGATATCGGTAACACCACTGCAGAAAAACTAGGGCTGGCTTCTAAAGAATTGCGGAAACCTGCCAATGTCTCACGGTCTTTGGCGACACCTGAGAGACTAACCTTGTTGCCGGAAACAAAACCCATTTCAGTTACCTGCACACTATCGCCTGATAATTCATCGATGAGATCAACATAATCAGAGTAATGAACCTCATTTGATTTAACTGAGAGCTTTTTAATTAAGGTATTTGTGTCGGTTACTGTTTTCTCGATGTTACTCAATTCTTCCTTAGCAGAAATGGCACCACTTAATTCACTAGAAACTGACTTGCCGAGCAAGTCGGTTAAGAGACGGAGCGGTATGAGTTCAACTAAAAAAGTAACAGAAACTAGCGTAAGCAAAAACATCCAAACCGAAATCACTCGTGTCCAATACTCACGCTTCACTACCTTTTTGGCTGAATAAGGAATAAGATTTATCATAAGAATGAAGTTAACCCAAGACCAATAGCGGTGGCGTAGCCATAGGAATGTGCCTTGTCTATTTCTGGAATTTTATCTTGGACCGAAAAGGCATTCTGCCAAACGTTGGCTCTTACCGTGTTAATACCGAGACTCTCTGTAAAGTAATCGGTCAGTCCTCTCAAGTTTACACTACCGCCACACAAAACCACTTCTTCAATGAAGCGATCTTCATTACCAATATTTTTATCATTCCAATAAGAGATGCGTTTGGATAACTCGTCACGGATAGCGGAAATAGTTGGAATCAGAGACTCATAGACTTGAGAATCTCCTCCCCCCTTAACTAAACCTTGGGTATTTTTAATTTTGGTTAATTCGCTTTCTTCTTTATCACCAAGTTGTTTACGCAAAGCGGTAGAAAGTTCTTTACCACCAATGTCTATGGTTGAGGTGTACATCAAGACTCCGCGATGCACGATACCAACGCCGGTTCTAGTAGCGCCAAAATCAACTACCAAGTACGTACCTTGGTCACCTTTTGGCAGAACCGAGCGACCGAGCGCTGCCGCTTCAACTTCAAAAGAAATTGGTGTTAAGCTAGCTTCGCGACAAGCGTCGTAATATTTTTCTATCGTTTCTTTGGCGTAGACAGTAACAGAAACAATCATTTTCCCTTTTTCCAGTTCGTCATCAAAAATGTGGTAGTCGAATAGAGCCTCTCGTGGAGAAATAGGGACATTTTCTTCCAGCTTGAACTCTATCGCACCTCGTATTTCTTTATATGGAGTGTTTTTGTCTATCTCAACTTCAAAAATGTAGGCTTTCTCTTCTGGCAAAGCTAGCCTGACGTATGGAGTATTAGTTTTCTTTTTTACCTCTTTAAGTACCTCAGAGAGTTTTTTAACATCAATGACTTCACCCTTAGACACAACTCCCTCTGGAATATCTAAAGACCCCCAGCGCTCCAAAACTAACTCGAGGCCACTACGACTTTCTGGAAGGAACTTTGTGTATTTAAGTGAAGTATCAGAAATATCAATCCCAACACTAGGCAGGCGTAAGTAGTTTGGTGGCGGAAATAGTTTGCTAACACTGGCAAAAAAACTCATAACGATACTTATATTATAAAGCACGCCACTCAATCTTTTGGATTTAATCCACGGTTCTTAAAAGAAGAGTTGTATAGAAATGTACAGTAGCAAAACGAAGCCGGCCAAGTAAGCCAGAGTGAGGAGATTCTTTTGTACAATCGGAAGAGCTTTGGGACCAAAACGGTACGCTGCAAAACCAACAAAACCTAAACGCAGCATTCGTCCAAATACAGAAGCAAAGAAGAAAGTAATGAAGTTTAGTTTAGTAAGCCCAGAAGCAATAGCAACTAGTTTGTATGGTACTGGAGTAAAGGCTCCAACAAGAACAAAGGCAAAGGCGTTTTCATTTAGCTTGGCGGTCATACTCATTATTTGGTCATCGAGTCCGTAAAAACTGATGATGTAAACACCAATAAAATTATAGAAAAGGAAGCCAAGCAAATAGCCAACAACACCGCCAACAATTGAGGAAACGATTGATAAATTAGTAAAGTAAAGCCACTTCTCTCTTCTTGCTATTACCACTGCCACCAAGAAAGGATCGATAATGATTGGGGCGATCACCGATTCAGAAAAAGAAATGATGGAAAGTACCAAACCGGTATGTTTAGAGCGGAGCCACGAGGTGCTGTGGTTGCCGATTTTTTCCAGTATTGGATTAGGTAGTTTTGGTTCTTCCATACGGAATTATTTTATCTTAGTTCCTGAAGGTTGATTGATACTTGGATGGAACAAAGCCAAACCTTCTTCACTTGAAGCCGCTAAAATCATTCCCTGACTTTCAAAGCCACGAATTATTCTCGGTTCCAAATTTATCAAGAAAGGGCATTGCTTCCCCACCAAAGACTGCGGGTCTTCAAAGTATTCACGGATGCCGGAGAGAATTTGACGAGGAGACTCTTCGCCAACATCAACTGCGAGCTTCAAAAGCTTGTCAGCTTTTTCTACTATTTCAACCGACAAAATAGTTCCTATACGAATATCTAATTTAGCAAAATCATCGTAATTGATAGTCGACGACTTTAAGGTTTCCGGAGCGGCGCCTACGGCGCCGCTCTCATCCTCTTCCTTCTTCACCTCCTCTTCTACTTTTACTTCATTATTTTCTTCACTCATATGTTATTTTTTCTTAGTTATGTAGCTGTTAAGAATTATGGTTGCCGCCGCTGCGTCAGTCATTTCATTTCTGCCCTGAAGCTTAATGGCTTCTTGTGTAGTGTATTGTTCTGGTTCTAAATGAACCGGCAGTCCAACCCGAAGTGTAAGATCACCAATTAATTCCGTAACGGCTTCATGAACCGGATTGTCTCCTCCTTCTCGGTTTTTAGAGTGACCAATAACGATTCCGCTCACGTTATTTTCATTGACGATTTTTTCAATCTCATCTGCTAATTTGTTGTTGTTTTCTAAAACCTTGTGCGGGAAGGCCATTTTGCCACTTTCATCGGAAAGCGCCACCCCTACCCTTTTGGTCCCGTAATCAATTCCCATTAATCGCATAAAACAATGATAACATACTATATGAGTGTGGTAGAATGGTCTAACGATTTAATATGAAAAGACGACCAAACTGTCAGTGTTTTGTCTGCAAAAAAGAAATATACCGACGACCATCACAAATTACCGCCGGTAACGTTTATTGTTCCTTAACATGTACCGGACAAAGTCAACAAAAAAGTAAGGTTTGCAAAATTTGCCAGCAAAAATACGTTGGGTCTAAAAAGACCTGCTCACGAGCCTGTGCCAACAAAGCTCGTACTGGTATTAGTTACACTAAAGAAAGCGCTTTTAATAAAGCTTACCAAGGCACTCTTTTGAAAGAGAAAATTGCTAGATTACGTGGTGGTGTTTGTGAACGTTGTAATGAAGACAACTACGCCATTCTCCAGATCCATCACAAAGTAGAACGTTATAAAGGAGGTACTAACGACCTCAACAACCTTGAACTCCTCTGCCCTAATTGTCACACCACTCATCACCTAGGACGGAGTTTGTTTAAAAATAAAAAAAATGCTACAGTATCTCGCACAATCAAATAAACGGAGGGATGGCTGAGTTGGTCGAAGGCGCTTGTCTTGAAAACAAGAGACTCTTTACGGGGTCCGTGGGTTCGAATCCCACTCCCTCCGCAAAATAAATAAGTCGCTTCAGCGGCTTTTTTATTTTGCGGAGGGAGTGGGCGCAGGCTTTTTGTGGAGCGACCAGCGGAATAAAAACACTGCGTCTGGTGATAGCACAAATAGAAAAGCCTCCCTTAGGGAGGCTTTTCTATTTGTGCTCTCACCAGGAATCGAACCTGGATTACAGGTACCGCAAACCTGCGTTCTATCCATTAAACTATGAGAGCGTATTCAACTATAAACAACAACTTACTCAGTAATCATCTGAAGGCAGGTTTGCGGTACCCGCCCTTTCAACCTGCATTCTGCCAACCTTTCCTTCATTCCGCTTTCGCTCCACATCAGTCATCGCTACGCGACCAGATGAAAGGCAAAGCAGTTTGCCTTTCATCCATTAAACTATGAGAGCGTATTCATCTTGCGACGACTAAGAAAATAACACAAATTAAGTGTATAGTCCAGCAGAATCAAAGATGTCTAAAAACCGAACTGCTCCAAAAATCTATGGGCAAAAGGTTCTTCCATTTCTTCTTCTAAGAGTCGGTCAAATAGTATGTCTTCAATATCATGAATACTATCTTCAGGCAAAGGTATTATGATCATTAAATCAAGGAGTCGTTTTGATTTAATAAGAAGCTGCGGTTCGGTTCTGGAAGACTCGTCAATAAAGTAAGATTCGAGAGATGTATATGGATACAATTTATCCCCTACCCTAACCGCTCTAGTACTAACTGAATACTCAACTATAGGAGGCTCCTTGGAAGAGACCAAGGCCATTACAAATGCGGCCACTAAAATAAAAATGGAGAAAAGGTAGTCACCAAAAAAAGCAACAGCAACAGCAACCGAGACAGCAATGATACCGAGTATCCAAAACCAGTCACCACTCTTTTCCTCATGATGGTGAGCTGGAGCTTCCCAAGTGATAGCTCTAACTTTTTCCTCTTCTTTCATACACGATTATTGTAGCATGGCACTTTTTGAAAAAGTAAAACAAAAACCCCTTTCGGGGTTTTTGTTACTTGGTCTTTCCTAGAGCAATAGCTAGGCGAGACTTTTTACGTGCAGCAGTGTTGTCTTTTATAACACCTCGCTTAGCTGCCTTGTCGATAGCCTTATAGGCTTCTGGCATAAGCTTGGTTGCTTCTTCGTTTTGACCGGAAGCGACAAGTTTGCGCACTTTCTTAACCACATCATTCATTGCATTCTTACGACGTAAGTTAAAAACACGCTTACGAAGTGATGCGCGATTGGCCTTTTTTGCTCCTCTTGTAATTGGCATAGCGGAAAATATACCTCAACTTAAGGGAAAATGCAATGGCATAAAAAGGTAAAACGCGGCGCCGTAGGCGCCGCGTTTTACCTCACTCTACCTCCCAATTCTAAGTCTCCTGTATTACTGGAAGCACTTGTACAGTCACCTCTTCTTTACCACCATTTCCACAATCGATTGTGTAAGTTGATTCATTAGTTAATGTTATTGTCTGACTACCAGTAGTATCAGTCGCCGATATGTTTACTGTAGACAAACCAGGACCGGTAACCGTACAACTATCGGCATCATTAGAATTCCAACACACATCTACACCATCTCCCGAACGAATAACAGTACTGCCTGAAGCACAAACATTTATTTCAGGTCCAACTCCGGTAGCGGTGACCTTCAGTGAATCATAAGCTGTACCTCCACTGCCGGTACACGACACCACATATTGTAATGTTTCACCAAGGGAAGGGACGATTGAAGGGTCAACGGTTCCTCCTGTAGCATTACCGGTTGAGAAATTACTGCCGGTACATTTAGTAGAATTAGTTGAATTCCATTTCAATGAAATAGTATTACCTGCTTGGAAAGTTAAATCACTACCTGTCCAGCTTGTATCTTTTGTTACATCTCTAACTTGAAGAGTGGCTGTTGGGACAGGATACTTAGTAACAACCAAAGTATCGGAAGCAGTTCCTCCACTACCAGTACAAGTTACTTCAAATCCAATACTTTTACCTGCACTAGGTTCGTTTACATCAGTATCAGTACCTGAAGTTTTATTACCAGTACTAAACCCTCCTCCAGTTGGAGTACAGGTAGTGGCGTTGGTGCTTGTCCACTTAAGCTGTACTGTGTCCCCTTCTTTTATTGTGGCATCACTAGCACTCCAAGAACCATTGTTTACTTTGCGATACAAAGTGGCGGTTGGTGGAGTATTTCTTTTAGTAATAGTAATGGTGTCAGAAACATAGTTCTTCCCATCAGAACAAGTAACTTTATAAGAGTTACTTGAACCAGCACTCGGTTCATCTATTGATGTATCAGTACCAGATGTTCTACCTTGTGTAGCAAAACCACTTCCGGCTGACGCGGTACAACTCTTTGCGTTACTACTTACCCACTTGAGTTGCACTTGGTCGCCACTGTTTATAGTAGCATTAGCGGTACTCCAAGAACCATTATTAATCTTGCGGTATAAGGTAACTGTTGGTTTACCAACTTTTGTTATTTTTAGAGAATCGGAAGATGATCCACTAACACAAAAACCAACCCCATCAGGACCTGTTACCCTACAGCTACACGTAACCTTAAACGTCCTACTAGAACCAACACCAGGCTCATTTATTGAAGAATCAGTGCCTTTTAACTTGTTTCCCGTACTAAAACCGCTGCCGCTACCAACACAAGAAGAAGACACCCCGGGAACGCTTGATATAATACCAGACGATGTCCATTTCAGCCGCACCTGATCTCCTTCTTTTATAGTTGCGTTGGCAGTACTCCAAGAACCTTTGTTAACAGACCTATATAACTTGACAGAAACTGCATTACTAGACCCTGAAGCAGGTACAGCATAACCTGCCGCTTCACCAATTGGTGAAAGTTCCGCTAAACCAATTTCCACTGAGGAAGCATTAATTGGTGCGCTATTAAAAATATAAATAAACGCAAAAAAAGAAATTGCGAACGACACAAATCCGGTCACTGGAAGTACTAATGATTTCATACATCTATTATGCAACATCGGAGCAACAAAAAAATTCTTACCTGTGGTTAATTATTATCTGTCCTCTCTTTAGAAGTCAGCTCAATATTTTTTTGGATTAAGCTTTTGAACTCAGCAAGACCTTGTGCGTAAATAGCAGGGTCATTGCCAGGATAAACACGACCCCAATCTTCGGGGGTGAGTGTGGCGGGGGGTTTTG
>JBNKWW010000066.1:0-3535 GCA_050299955.1 Minisyncoccia bacterium
ATAAGAAGATATCTAAGGAAAAATGCGAGTAGTACTACTTATCTGTTCTTCCGATAAGCATAGCTGATCCGAAAGGAACATATATGAAAATAAACCTGATTCGCAACGCGTTCAGTATGTTCATACTATTTACTCACCAGCAAAGTCAGCGTACAGCTCCTCTTCGCTTAAGAAGCGTACTTCACCATCTTTGCGTGTTACCACCTCAAACTTCCCTTCTTCTTTAGTCTTCTTCGATACCACTATGCGATATGGCATGCCGAGCAAGTCAGAGTCAGCAAACTTCTCACCCGGACGCGCTTCAATACGGTCATCATAGAGCACCTCCACTCCACGTTTTGTGAGCGCGCTATAGATACCGTCAGCAAAGTCACGGACCTCGTCGTCGTCTAAGTTAAGACCAACTAAGTGCACAGTGAATGGCGCGACACTCTCTGGCCATGCAATACCTTTCTCGTCGGCAAATTTTTCTACCAAAACACCCATCAGGCGAGTAATACCGATTCCGTATGAACCCATCCATACTGGAGTATCAATTCCTTCCTGATTTTTAAAAGTGAGTCCCAAGTCTTCAGCTTTACTCTGACCGAAGTTAAAGATATTTCCCACTTCAGCAGTCTTTACCTCTTCAAGCTCATCGCGAGTTACATCAAGCTTCTTCAAAGTTTCTTCATTCAAAACTTCTTCATTAATAGCGATTCCTTTAGCGCGGTTGATGTATGTTACATCTTCACCAGCATCACAGATGGTTTGGAACTCGTGACTAAATTCGGTAAACGCCCCTCCGGCCGCAAAGGTAATGAAGGTATCGTCACCGAGTCCGAGACGTTCGTAGACTTTCATATAGGCTGGTTTGGTACTTTCGTAGTAGGCCATATGAGATTCTTCGTCTGCGCAAAAAGAATACATATCTTTCATAACGAATTCACGACCGCGCATAATTCCGCTCTTGGCACGCATTTCGTTGCGAAGTTTGGTTTGGAATTGATAAACCGAAATTGGCATATCCTTGTAGCTACGAATGTAACTCTTCATCATTTCACCGATTGGCTCTTCGTGACTCCAACCAAAACCGACTTCACCGCCAGCTTTTAGTTCTGACTTAAACCAAACATCGACCACATCGTCGTCCCAGCGCCCTGTACTTTCCCAAAGCTCCTTACGCTGCAAGGCAGTCATAATAAGTTCTTGACCATCGATAGCGTTCATTTCTTCACGCACGATTTGCTTGATGTTTTCGAGCACCTTAAGACCGAGTGGTAAATAAGAATAAACTCCAGCCATCTCTTTACTAACGTATCCGGCACGGATAAGCAGCTGAGCATTCTTGGCTAATTCATCTGCTGGCGCTTCTTTACGAGTTTTGGTAAATAGTTTTGATTGTTTCATGGTGAAAAGTAAAAATTAAAAATGAAAGAGTAAAAAACGACATTGCAAAAGCAAAATGTCTAAATGTTACATTTCACCCCGCAGGGAGTCAGTCTTTGCATTAAAGCCATAATAAAATGATTCTATCCTAATTCCCTACTATTTCAAGATGTGGTGGGCCGGAAAATTTTTAAATTAATTTAAAAATTTTCCGGCCGCAAACCCCAACTATATCAACTTCATCACATCGCTGCCGGTGATAACCACCATAAGCAGGATGAGTAAAGCGAAGCCAATGAGATTGGCGCGGGCCATCCAGACCGGATTGAGGGGTTTGCGACGAATAGCTTCAATGGCGACAAACAGCAACCGTCCACCATCAAGAGCCGGTAGTGGTAACAAGTTTATAACTGCCAAGTTGAGTGAAATAAGGGCGGTAAACGTCATGAGCGAAGCGAAGCCAAATTGTGCTGCGTCTCCCACCATACCAACGATACCGACCGGGCCTGACACCTGAGACAGGTCTGCCGTACCTCGCACACTATCAACGAGCAGTGTTGTGATACCAATAGTAATAGCGGATAGAGTGGAGAAAGTTGCTGTGGTAGCTTCGTAAGCAGCAGACCAAATAGGCATGGAGTTGTTTTCCACTAGCGATAGAGCTATACCAACCGCTGGCTTCTCATCTTCTGTTGCTATTACTCCTGCCTCTGGCACCACTGTTACTGTCTGTCCGTCACCGTAAGTGATTTCTATCTGCTTGGCGCCATGCTCGGAGACAAACTGACTAAAAGCCGACGGAGTTAATTCTGTAAGTGTGTCTGAGCCACTTTTAACAGAAGTCAGTTTCGCACCCATTTGGATGCCGGCTTGTGCTGCCGGCGAAGCCGGAATCACGTCTACCACCGTCAACTTAGCATCAGCCGATGCTTCGGACTCGCTCACCGACGTAGGCACACCCGCCATAAAAACAAACGCAAACAAAAACCACGCGAAGATAATATTCATACTAACTCCCGCCACCAAGACCAGTGCCTGCGCCCACTTACTCTTAGCAGAAAAAGTCCGCTCCTTGTCTTCTGGAGACAGATCAGTTTCGTCAAAATTCTCTCCGAGAATTTTGACGAACCCACCAATCGGAAAGGCATTTATCGTGTACTCCGTCTCCCCTTTCTTAACTCCAAACAACTTAGGAGGAAAACCAATACCAAACTCGTCTACTCGCATACCGGTTTTTTTGGCCGCGATAAAATGCCCCCATTCATGAACCAGAATGAGCATAAATAAAACCGCCAAAAAAATCAGTACAGACATAAAATATTATTTACTTATCTCAGCTTCCTTTTTGTTAAATAGTTCTTCAAGTTTTCTATTAGTTTCGTCCACTTGTTTTTGCACTTGTTCCTTCTGGGTGAATTTTTCATCTTCACTTATCTCACCCTCTTTCTCTTGTCTATCTAGAGTTTTAAGAACCTCATCGCGTACACCACGAACCGACACGCGCGCATCTTCTAGCTTCTGTTTGGCCAACTTAAGAAGTTGAACACGACGTTCGCTGGTGAGCTCTGGGAAGATAACTCTAAGACCAGCCGAGTCCGTAGCAACAGAGACACCCAAGTCTGCCTCATGCAAAGCAGTCTCAATAGCATTAATCTGTCCAGCATCCCAAGGGCTAACACGCAAAGTGCGGGCGTCTTCCACACCAACAGAACCAACTTGGTTTAGTGGTACTTTAGCACCGTAACTATCCACCTTAACCGAATCAAGCAAAGCCGGACTAGCCTGACCAGTACGAATACCAGTGTACTCTTGAGTGAGCCAATCAATGATTCCATTTACTTTTGAAGAAATATCCATATATTAAAATTATTAGTTTCTATAAGTTGTTTATCCATAGCATAGGGTTTTATCTACCCTATAGTCAAGGCCAGTTCCTCTAGTAGCATTTTTTTAGAGGCTCCCGGACCATTTATATGACTGGCTACAAATATCACACCAGTCAACTTCACTGCATCTTTTATTTTTCCTGCCTGCCTCATGGCGCCCGATACGATGGCATTTATCCATTCCAAATCTTTATCTTTTGTTTTGTCGGCAATTAGAGCTAAGCGGTCTTTTTGCGACAGAGCGACAAACTCTTTAAAACTTTCGTCATTAACATCAGCCT